>QIAJ01000211.1 GCA_003225495.1 Acidobacteriota bacterium | reverse complement strand
TATTCCGCACGCATCCGGTGGATGCAGTTGTCGTCGATTACCAAATGCCCGGCATGAATGGCGACGTGGTTGCCGCCCGAATGAAACGACTGAAAGCGAACATCCCTATTTTGTTGTTGTCTGCTTATGGGCCCTTGCCGGAAAATAAACTGCAATCGGTAGATACCTTCCTCACCAAGTCACAGGAATTGAAGGTCTTATTGCCCGCCCTGCAGGATCTGCTGGAAAATCGTCCGAAGCCCTTTTTTCATCGCTGGTTTAACAACTGGAAGGGGCGATCCCAGGCAATCAGGCATTAAATCTTCTCAGGCTACCCCCATACTATTCGCAATCGTGCGGCATACAGGTTTTGCCGTATTCCCTATGCCTGTAGCGTATGACACCTTACCTTCCGGCCCGTTCTGACGATGGACCTCTCCCCCAGAGGAACAATTGCTCACGAGGGCGGGCCTCCTGAATCTGTTGCTTTGGGAAGTTCAAAATGACCACGCGTACTGAGTCTCAGCCCTATCCATTTGCGCCCTCACTGTCAGAGTTAGCCGGGCTGATCGCATTCCTTGCAATTCTCGTCAGCGGACTTATCGGACTCGTGCGCTACGGCTTTAAGTAGGTATCAATCCGCAAGCCGTCTTTGGGCGCAGCCTTCGGCGGTCGCAAAGCTACCTGGACAAAGAACCGTGAGGGCGGCCTGAACCTGAGGTGTCCTCAGAAGACGGATATGTCCGCCGTTCCACCATGATCGGATAAGACGCCATCCGGGCGCGCAGCCTATCAATGTGCTCATGAAGCGCGACTCGAAGCTCGGTCAATGTGCGAGCCATTTCCTTATCATCTCTCGCCTCAAGAAGTAGCTCGGAAAGCTTTCGGATTTTATCTTCTGTACGACGAAACATGGCGCTGCGCTGCATCGGGACGATACAGTGGCGCCACGTTAAACTAACCGGGCGCCGTCGTCGGTGCAATACGGCACATCCGGTAGCGCGCCCGCTGCTTTGAGCCCAATGCTACAGAGTTTTCCCTAGTCGAATAGATTTGTAGGGTACGTCTCCGCGAGCAAAATGCTCACCAAATCAAGTAGGCCAATGCTCTCTCCCTTAATTCGGCGGGAACGTCAGCAATTGAGCCTGAATAATGTGCGTCAGTTCGTCGACAAGGGCGTCGAGTTTATGCGGATTCGTTTCAACCAGCAGGCGCGTGGTGATTTCGCGGAGTGCTTGCGACTGCTGCTCGGTTTTCGGATCACCCCATACGATACTCATCACGCCTCGACATAGATCAGTGAACTTGTTGTTTCGACTTCGCCTCAAGCATTCCAATAAATTCTGACATACCGAACCCGGCGTCCAACATCTGGACGAGGTCGTTACCCCCGACACCGACTCCCGCCGCAAATCGGACAAGTTCCGCAATTGCCCGCTCCATGCGTGGCCTATCAAACATCAAGGCAGCGCAGTTCTCATTTTGTGGGTCGGCCGCACCTGCCTTTTGCATCGTCTCTCCTACACCGCTCTAGCGGTTGCTCGCGTCTGTGATCTGCGATAAAGAACTATCCCCACCGTACGCTCCGAGTGGAAAGAGTAAATAGGGTCAACACTGTACGCTAGCGCACGTTTAACTGTCTGCGATGGCACTGCGTTCAATAAGCGAAAGGGGGCCGCCACAAGAGATGAACTCAGCATTTAAAGTTGGTGCACCGGAGGAGAGCCAGTGATCAAACTGATCTATTGCATTACCAAAAAGACAGGGTTGACCGATTCCGAGTTTTTCAACTATTGGCGAAATATCCACGGCCCTATCGGCGCTCGGATTCCCGGACTTCGCAGGCTCGTGCAAAGCCATCGCATTGCCATAGGCGACAACGGTCCGCCTGATTACGACGGCATTGCAGAACTCTGGTTCGACGATATGCGATCGCTCGCGGCGGCGCGGCAGTCTGCCGAATGGAAAGCATCGACTGAGGACGAAGCAAACTTCATCAATCCCACCAGGGTGGCCTGCGTGCTCGCCGAGGAGCACGTCATTTTCGATTTGGAGCGAACTCACTCGATGTAACGCTGAGATTATTGCTTTGAGATGGGGAAGCAAAGAGCGAGACCATTTCCCCAAATGGTCCCGCGGTGCCTCGATGTTCCCCTGAACGATTCGAATTGCGTCTGTCGGCTGCTTCGGAGGCTCAAGGGCGTCAGGGCACTCCACTAGCGGTCGGTGCGCTATGGTACACAACTGCGATCAGCATCGTACCGACAATTGCCGCCTGAGACAAGAAAATTATCGTGCCCTCCCCCCAGAGGAATTTACATGACCGCTGCAGGCACCTCGGGCCCGCAGAGTTGGCGCGAACTCTACAAGCTCGCATTTGTGGAACTCGATCCTGCCAAACTGCCGCAACGAATTAACGAGGCGCGCGTCGCTATACTTGATCGCATCGAAAAAACGCTAAACAATCCCGACAATGTAGAGCAGCAGATGTTGAACGATGCTCTCAATGGGCTGCGCGTGCTTCGACAAGAGTTCGATCGCCGACTACAACGCTATGGTGAGCTGCGCGCCCAGGCAGACATTTCGGCCGATGAAGTGAGTTTCGTGGGAAGGAAATCCGCCTAAGGCGAACCGGAGCGCGTTTCAGGCCTTGTGATCACACTGTCGACGAAAGTACGAGAGTGCTTCTTTTAAGTCAGCCGTAAGATTTTCATTTTCGGACGAGATATGAACCGGCTTCCGCTTACCTGATTCCGTCCCTACCCACTGCGTCAGGTCTTTCGGAACCGCGTATACAAATCGCCCGTCCTTCGTGACCGGCATTCCTTCGTTGTGCCAGCGCTGCGCGACCGCCGGAGTCTGCCCCAGAAACTCCGCGATCGCTGTCCAGCCTTTCAGGACTTCGTTCTTCTTTTCAGCAGATTTCTTTGCCATGACGGAACCTTGGATGGATGGCGGAGAGCCGGCGTTGTTTGGGTTGCGGCCCTCTCCACAGATCGCCCCGTCTCAGTACTCGGCCCTCTGGATTGGGAAGCGGGGGTTACTCTTTACTCCACCTGATGTTTCGCCGTGTATCCCTCGCGAGCATAAACAACGGGCTTCACGTCTTTACCCTTTTGATCGCGAACCTTCAGTGGGCCGCCGTCGGGGGCTTGCAGTTCGACTTTTAGTTTCCGGTAAGTTCCGTCGAGCTTGGTATTGGTGGGGTGATACGCAATCGTGTACTGGTTGCGAAGATCGGCAGCGATGTCGTTAAAAATGCCGGAGAATTCCGCCTCGAAACGCGGGAAGTAAGCGTGCCCCCCCGTGAGGCTGGCGAAAGTCTTCATTTCGTTGTCGGCCTGCAGGTAATCCATGTTGTCGACGGGAATGCCCATGCCATGGGTGTAGCCGCAGCGGTGTACTTCACAATAATTTCGCAACGCGAAACCCACGCTGATCGGATAGATGGTAATGTCTTTGGTGGATTTGATCTTCTTGAGTGTCTTGTCGAGCGTCAGCTTGCTGAAAGTATCGATTCCCGTAGTGACCAGGATACTTCTTGCCCTCGATTCGATCCAGCCGGTCGATGGTATCGAAGAGGGCATCGAACATGTTGGTCTCGGCGAAGCCCGGCATCCGCAACTGGTTGAGGGCACCATAGACTGCCTGTTTATCCTGCGTAAAATCCGCCAGGATGTACGACTTCATGTCGTAGCAGATGACGGCGACCCAATCATTCTTTTTCAGAGTATTCGCGAACGCGTAGGACGCATTCAAAGCGTCAACCATGAATGAATAATTGGTAGATGCGAATTCCACCAGCAGCACAGCCGTGATCGGCGCATCACCGTTCTGGACAAAGTTTGTGACTTTCTGTTCCGCACCATCCTCGAGTATTTTGAAATTCTCTTTGTGCAGGCCGGGGATGAACTGGCCGTCCTTGGTGGTGACCATCACATCGAGACTAACCAGCGGCACGTCCACTTTGATTGAGTAGTCCGGCATGCCTTCGATCTTCTTCGGCTTTTCGGGAGGGGGCGCGGGTGGCTCCTCTTTCTTCTTTGGGACGACATACGGGCCGGTATCGCTCTGCGGGCCCCCGGCCGCGGGCGGGGTGTCTTGCTGGTTGGGGTTCGCGGGAGCGGGGTTCGCCGGGGGCTGCTGACTCTTATCCTGGGCGGTCGCCGGAGGTGCCAATCCTATGGCCAACATTAAAGCCAAGGCTATTAAGGTCAATCTCTTAGAAGAAATTACCAACGTGCGGTTTTCTCCCAACTGCCGAAAAAACATGTGGAAGTCCTCAAAAAAACCTGTGCTAGTATAGATGCAAGAACTCCGCAGTTGGGATATTTTGCGGGCCTTTACGAAGACCTCCTCTGCTGCAAAAACAACTGACAAAAACGCGGAGTCTATTTACATAGACAGGTCATTTTTTGGCCTCCGGGGCTTACATGGGGAAAGCTGTACGCGCAGCCGCCGCTGCCCTTTTGTGTCTCACGCCATGCGCTTGGGTCACAGCACAGAATCAATCAGAAAACAGGCCGTCGCCTGCCATCATGCCGCTTGCTCAGATTCACGAGGGCATGCGGGGCACTGCTTACACGGTCTTTGAGGGCACCAAGCCCGAGCCCATGGATGTCGAAGTCCTGGGTGTGCTCCGTAACGTCAACGGTGCCCGCGGCGACCTTATCCTGGTGCGTCTGCATGGGACTAAGCCGGAATATACCGGAGTAGTTGCCGGCATGAGCGGCAGCCCTGTGTACTTCGACGGAAAATTAGCCGGCGCGCTCGCGTTCCGCATCGGGGAATTTTCCAAAGAGCCGATCGCCGGGATAACTCCGATTGAAAGAATGTTGGAAATCGACGCGGACGATCCAATGCCGGCCCCGGGCCCGTCCC
Organism: Acidobacteriota bacterium; assembly: GCA_003225495.1. Lineage (GTDB taxonomy): Bacteria > Acidobacteriota > Terriglobia > Terriglobales > Acidobacteriaceae > Acidiflorens. Next base: position 12,789 of record QIAJ01000211.1, on the reverse strand, counting down.
CAATCGCTGCCGTGCCCAGTGTTCCCAGCCGGACGTCTGGTCCGGGCGAGAGCGCTGCGTTGCCAGTGCAAGGCTTCAGCAACTATCTGAAACCAATTGAGACGCCGCTGGTGTTCTCGGGATTTTCCGAAGATACGCTGCGGATGTACGCGCCACAATTTGCGGCAGCCGGAATCGTGCCGGTGATGGGCGTGGGTTCTTCGAGCGACCGCAAGCAGCCGGAGCCGATTGAGCCCGGATCAGCGGTGAGCGCGGTTCTGGTGCGCGGCGATATGGATATCGCTGCGACTTGCACCGTTACGTACATTGATCCCCAACGCCTGCTGGCATGCGGGCATCCGCTGATGCAGTTCGGGCAGGTGGATCTGCCCATGACCAAGGCGAATGTTGTCGCAACGCTGGCTTCTCCGCTGAATGCATTCAAGATTGTAAACACTACCGAGACGATCGGTTCGTTCGTGCAGGATCGTCACAACGGAATCCTCGGACGGATGGGCAAAGAGCCGAAGATGATTCCAGTGACAGTCACGGTTCGCGGAGGGCAGACGGCCAAGGAATTTCACTACGAGATTCTCAACAGCGCGCGCCTGAGCCCGGTCGCGATGATGGCGACTATCTTCAACGCGCTTCACGGAACGAACGATTACGGTGATGACATCACCTACCGGATGAATGGCGCGCTCAGCGTGAAGGGATATCCCGATGTTGCTCTGAAGAACATGTTTGCGCCCATGGATAGCGGTCAGCCGGCGGCGGCGCTGGCGGCCGCCACGATCGGCGACCGCTTTGGCCGCATCTACGATAATCCTTATGACGTCCCCGAAATTCAGGGTGTGAAGCTGGATTTCGACCTGGTGCGCGAGCGGCGTTCCGCAAGGCTCGAAGCTTCCCGTGCGGACGCAACCGAAGCTCGCCCGGGCGACCAGATTATGGTCGAGACCGTGCTCCGTCCCTATAGAGGCGAGCGGCTTGTGCGGCAGATCCCGATCCGGATTCCAACTTCCGCTTCCAAGGGAATGCTTCGTATCCTGGTAAGCGACGGTGACACGCTCGACCGCATGCGCCGCGGGATGCCGCTTGCAAATCGCAAGCTGGGGCTCGCCTCCACAATCAATCTGTTGAACAAAGAGCATGGCAACAACCGCGTATACGTTTCGCTGTTCGAATCGGATCCCGAAGCGATGGTCGCCGACAAGGTGATGCCGACGCTCCCGCTCTCTGTCATGAACGTAATGGACAACATGCGGGGCACGCAGGAAATGGTCGTGCTTAACGAATCGTCAGTGAACGAAGCCTCAACCGAACCGCTGGATTACGTGGTCGCGGGCGCACAGATGCTGACTGTGTATGTGAAGTAGCGCCGATTCCTGCCTGGAATCGGCATGCATGGCGTCAAGTGCGGGGGCGAGATCCCCCGCGACGGCCGGCGAGAACGCCCGCGCTACAATCTATTTGCCTCCAATCTCCGCCATTACGCTGAATCGAGGATTCAATTTGGCTCGTAAGACAACCGCTCTTTTCTTTGCTCTCTTTTCTGCAATTGCTCTCGCTGAAGGCACTCGCACCTGGGAACAATCGAAGTTTGATGAGTTCGTGAAGGGCACTCCGAAGGGAGTTGCCTTGCGCAGCGTCGGCGGGTTGGAGCTTGCACCCGCATTCAAGACACTCGCGACGCTGCCTTCGACTTATGTATGGTCGCTTGCTTCGGATGCGGCTGGGAACGTCTATGCGGCCGCCGGATCTCCGGCGCGCGTGTATCGCATTACTCCCGACGGGCAGAGTTCGGCAATCTTCGAACCACAGGAACTGCAAGTGCAGTCGCTGCTCGTGGACAAAAGCGGCACGCTCTTTGCGGCCACCGCACCGGATGGAAAGGTGTATCGCATCGCGGCCAAGACCGCGCCCGCGGCCAAAGGCGCACCTCCGGTCGCGCCTTCGTGGAGTGCGACGCCTTACTTCGATCCCGGCACAAAGTACATCTGGGACATCGTGCTTGATCGCGCCGGCAACTTATATGTTGCGACCGGCGATCGCGGAGAGATTTACAAAGTCACGCCCAATGGTCAGCACTCCCTGTTTTTCAAGAGTGACGAAGTTCACATCCGCGTGCTCGCGGTCGATCCCAAGGGGAATGTAATTGCCGGGTCCGATGGCAGCGGCCTGGTCTATCGCATCGCGCCCAATGGTGAAGCGTTTGTGCTCTACAGCGCTGCGAAAAAGGAAATCACATCTCTGGCCATCGATAGCGCAGGCAACATCTACGCCGCGGGAGCCGGGGAGAAGCGTCCTGCGCCGAGCGGGTCAGGCGGATCCATCACAAGCATCCCAACGTCTCCGCAGACGCAATCTGGAAGCGGCGGCCCTTTGACTACTGCGAATCCAGCAGCGCCTGGCAGCAGTTCGCCGTTTCCTGCACCCGGACTGGGCGCAAGCGGCGGCTCCGAAATTTATCGCATTGCTCCTGACGGCTCGCCGATGCGGATGTGGAGTTCGAGGGAAGACCTGGTTTATGCACTCGGTTTCGATGAGCGTGGACGTCTGATTGCCGGCACCGGCAACCGCGGGCACATCTTCGCTATCAATGGAATCGATGATTACACCGACCTGGTGAAAGCCAGCGGCACGCAGATCACGGCCTTCGTCACCGCGCCCGGTAAAGGGATTTACGCCTCGAGCAGCAACCTGGGGAAGATTTTTGTGCTCGGCCCGGGACCGGAAACTGAAGGAACCTACGAAAGCGACGTCCTCGACGCACATGTGTTTTCGCAGTGGGGACGGGTCATCGTGCGCGCCTCAGGTAACACAGAACTGTATGCGCGCAGCGGCAATGTGGACAACCCCGATCGCAACTGGAGCCCGTGGACTCTGGTCGATCTCGCGACGAGCGCCGAACTCAAAGTGCCTGCCGCCCGTTTTGTGCAGTGGAGGGCAGTGCTGCATGCGGGCAATCCCGGTCCACGTCTGGACGCAGTTATGCTCTACTACCTTCCCAAGAATGTGGCGCCGCAGGTTGACGACATCACCGTGCAGCCCGGATATCGCTACCAGGTGATTGCGCATGTTACCGGCACGGACGCCCCAGCGCCGGGGCAGCCGCGTTTCGATCCGCCTCCACCGAGCGCGCGCGATCGGGACTCGATTGGAATTCGATGGTCAGCTCATGACGATAACGACGACCAGCTCGAATACTCTCTCTATTATCGCGGAGACGGCGAGTCGCGCTGGCTGCTGCTAAAAAATAATCTCAGCGATCGCTACTACTCGTTTGACGCCAGCCTGCTTCCCGATGGGGGCTACACTGCTATGGTCGAGGCCTCCGACGCGCCTTCTCATTCTCCCGGCGAAGCCTTAAGCGCGCAACGCGAGAGCTCGCGCTTCGAAGTGGACACCACACCGCCTGCGATCACCGGCCTTACGGCCGCGTCCGAGGGTACTCAGGTGCGTATTCATTTCCAGGCAAACGATTCGTTCTCTCCCATCAAGCGGGCAGAATATTCCCTCGATGCCGGCGACTGGCAATTTGTGGAACCGGTGGGACAGTTATCGGATTCGAAAATCGAAGTGTATGACTTCCGAGTGCCGCTGACGCCGGCTGCACAGCCCGGTTCGACGCCCGCCGAGGCAGCAACCACTGTCTCGAGCGATCATGTAGTTGTGGTTCGCGCTTACGACCGCTTCGACAATCTCGCAACCGCGAAGGTAGTGATTCGGGGCAAATGAAGTGAGTAGCCCCGAGTCTCTAACTGCGCGCTATCTCTCCGCGAAGATAATCGCTGAATCCTTATTCGCGGGATCCACGTTTATCATGACGAAGTGTTGAATCGGGCTGTTCTTGGTGTTGTCGAGCAGATATGTGACGAAATTCTCAGCCGCCGGCTGCGACAGTTTGATGGTACCGGTGCCATTGAAGCTCACCGTGTACGTTCCCGCCAATGTTTGTCCCAGACCGCCGTCGGTGTCGTCCCGTTTGCCGGCAACCGTGAAATCCGGCAATGCGGACTTGAACAGTAAGTTAAACGCGCCTGGATCGACACCGGCACTTCCCGGATTGGCCGTCGCCGCCGCAAAAGACCCCGCCAGCTCAGCCGCTGCAAAGGTGACACCTGGTTGCAGATCCATCTGGCCCGTATACACGGCCGAACTAGACTGATCGAGCAGGAAGCCTCTGCTGTTGGCGCTCGCATAAAAAACAAAAGGAAGCGCGGTGGAACCGCACGACGCGCTGTTGCCGAGCAGAGTCACGATGTAACGCCCGTTGCCGCTGGACGTATAGGTACAGGTGAATGTTTGCGCTGCTACGATCGTGCCGGCATTGTTCGCGTCATAGATGGCGTTAATTTTTCCGGCGCCGTCGCCGCTCGCGCTCGTGAGCGAGACCAAGGTGTTCCCACCAGCATCGACTCCGGTCAGGCTCGAAACGGCAAAGTTGTTAAAGTCCGCCGCGTCATACGGCGCAGGAGTTGGATCCTGAAAGACAATCGTGCCTGACACGGCGGGATTACTCTGAGGATCATCGGTCGAGATTACATAGAGCGTTAGAGGACTTGCCGCCTTGTTGGTCTGGCCTGCAGTCAGGTAGATCGCATAGTTGTAGGTCTTGCCGGAGTTATTGTCGACTAGCGTCATCGAGCCGCGGCCGTCGGCACTCGTATTAAAGTCATATACGCTCGATGGGGCCGAAATCTGATGCAGCGAACTCGCCACACCGCCGTCATTAATGTCGAGCATGCCGGATGTGATGTTGCCCGCTCCGTCTGGCTGGAATAGACCGACAAAGCCAACGCGCTTCAGAACCGGATCCACGCCCGTCAGGCCAAAGACGAACGATGATCCTAACGGGAGCACGTTGTCCTTGAATTTAGTCTTCACCAGAGCCAGCGCGATTTCACCGGAGGCGCGGCCATTCGCGTCGAATTCGATCATCCGGCCATTTCCATCCGCCTGCAGAACTACCTTGAAGGTTCGCGTGCTCACTGCGCACGAGGTATGCAGTGTGAGCGTGCCATGATCATTGGTGTCGGAAACCAATGTGCTGGTGCTCAGGACTCCGCAGTGAGTTGCTGTTGTCGCGTTGATCTCGTCTTGATTCCCGCTGATGATTGCTCCGTTGGCATCGGTTGCGAAATTGCCGGCTCCGGCCAGAGACGAGTTGCCGCTATCAAAGCCCGAGTAGCGAAAAGCGTAGGTGCTGCTGGCAGCCAGTCGGGATTTCACAATCAAAATGTGCACCGTATCAACACCAGTGGAATCGATCGTTGAGGTCGCTGAAATCTGACCGGTCGGGGTGGCTGGAATCGCATTAGGGGCGGTGAAGAGACCGGTGCCAGCATCAATCGTTCCGCAGGTTGTGCCCCCGCCATCGCAGGTAAGTGTCCAGGTAAAGGTCTGGGCAGCAGCGTCGGGAGTCGCCGTGGCTGTAAACTGCTGCGTAACACCCTTCACGATATTTACAGGATTTGTCAGGTCATTGTTCAGCTTTGGTGTGACGGTCACCGTGATTTGGGTGATGGTCAGATCGAACGATCCGGACCTTGTCGTATTTTCCACGGAAGTCGCAACAACTTTAATGGCGGCTGGAGTGGGGGCCACAGCCGGGGCGGTATAAAGACCGTTCACGTCAATCGTTCCGCAAGCTGCGGTACACGCGCTACTGTCACTCTGCGTCAGACTCCAGGTGACAGAATGGTTCGTCACATTGGTCACGGTTGCTGTGAACTGCACGGTAAGGGTCACACCCACGACCGACTGGTTCGGCGGGGTGGTGTTCACCGTGACAATGATGTTTGCGCCGGAATGACCGCCGCCACCGGTCGCACACCCTGGCAGCAACGCAACAGTCAACAACATCAACGCGAGTAGCAAGTGCTTCATCATTCGGAAGTCTCTTCTTGAATCAAGTCCTGAATCGGGGAGAGAACTCGTGTCGGACTATCCCATAGACCGCCAACTCATCAAAGGCAGTTCGGATTCTTACCCCAAACGGTGCAGCCGGAAGGCCAATTTACTATTTAAATCAGCGAGATACAAATGTGGCTGAATCGAGAGCACTTGTCTCCCGGGGAAGGAGCTCGAGGCGGGGCCTAGTATAGCTTCCTGCGCAACAATTTGCACCTGTGAGGGAGAGTTCTACCTTGATTTGGCGGGGGTTACGGCGGTGGGATGTGTGGCTTTTTCGATGAGCGGCAGCAGGTTCGAGGCAGCTATTCCGAGCGTTCCGCCGGAGAATCCTTCGATGTAAGCGGCATTGATTCCGACAACCTGACCGCGAATATTCAGCACCGGTCCGCCGCTGCCGCCGCGGGCGGTGGGGGCGTCATAGATCAGCTTGTCGGCCGAGACGTCGCCAATATGTCCGAATGTGGCGGAGGGCCGGATCAGTGAAAGTGCCGCGAGTTCGCCGGCCGTGCCGGGATCGTCTTGATGTGACGACAGTCGTTCGTAGACGGCAGCGGGCGATTTGGCGACCATGCCAGTCACTCCCATGGGATACGCGAGCACGCTGATCGGTTCACCCACCCTTGGCGGCGCGGCTGCAAGTTTCAGCGCGCGCAATTTTTCGGTGAATGCGGTTGTTTAGCCAGTACAACTGGCTCAAGCACTACCGGAAAAGGGGATCCCGGGAAGTAGGCTTCAATTTTTTCGAGCGTCGGTGTCGCCCCATGACGTAGTGCGACAGCGGCTTCGCGATCTCCAAACCAGGGTTCGGCAACGTGGCGATTGGTCGCAATCAGTCCGGGCGCCACGATGAATCCCGTTCCCGAAACTCGAGCATGGATCGGAGGCGTCTCGGGATCTCCCGAGACTCGATAGATGCCGTAAATATATCCGACCGACTCGCGGGCATCATCAACCGCAGCCGAGGAGAAAGCTTCCTCCCGCTTCAAATCGTCGATTTGTTGAGAGAGTTGATGCACCTGCCGCTGGAGGCCAGCGGTCTCCGGCGGAGCGTAGTAATGCGCCATAACTCCAGCGCCGACCAGCGCCAGCACTCCCAGCAATCCCTGAACAAAACGCTGCCAGGCTTCGACGACCTGCGAATCTCTCGACTCTGATTCGAACATGGACGGATAACCGCTTCAGCCCGGGCGCAGGAGGGAGGATCCGGGCAGCCTCTATGCTGCCGGATTCGGAGGCGGGGGTGTAGGGTACTGAAGTCGGGTCGAAACCTCGTGACGAACGTAACGTGAACTGGTGCGGGCCGGTTTCATTTGCGGCGGCGGTATTCAGCGTCGTAGACAACTTCCCAGGTCTTTCCAGCGTCGCGGGAGACCTCGATGGTCTGGCGCACGCGACCTCCATTCAGTGGGACCAGCGTAGTGCGGTCCAGATGAGAGCCGCCGTTTTTGTGAAGGATCTCGCCCTGGAAGCGCACTCCTTCGCCCGTGTACGAATCCTGCAAACTCTTTTCCTTCATGCCGCCGGACTCTTCGACCCACACCTGCTTCCATTGCCCGGTGGCGCGCTGCACGTAAAAGAGGCTCTTGCCTTCGGAACCGTCCATGGCTTCCGTCCAGTTTTCAACAATGGCGCACCCTTTCAGAACCTTCTCAATCCGGTTGCCGCCGTCTTTCTGCCCGGACTTGAAATCGAACACGTCCCATTCACCGATCCAGAAATCGAGCTTATGGTAAGTGGGATTCTGATCGCATGGGACAGGAGCGGCAGAGGGGGTTTGAGCCAGGGCCGAAATGGCGATAAGGCAGACGACCACAATTGTGCCAAGAGCTTGGTACATTCGCATGCCCAGATGGACTGGCCGCGCTCAGGAATGTCACCAACATCCGGTGGGTGCCCGGGCAAAACCAAAAGCAACCGGCACATTCATCAAATTAGACAGATGGCTCTATACGCGTTCCAGTTCGTGCAGCGTTCTTTCGTTGGCAATGTTGCCAGTGTTGAGTGTTGCGGCGGGTTCGAAGAGCAGCAGCCAGCATTCCTCGTCGGCAACCGGCTTGTGCTCGACCCCGCGCGGTACCACGATAAATTCACCTTCTTCGATCCACTCGTGACGATCGCGGAACTCCATGCGGAAGCGCCCTTTCACAACAAGAAACATTTCGTCTTCGTTTTCGTGGTGATGGAAGACGAATTCGCCCTTGAGCTTGTCGAACTTAACGTATTGTCCGTTAAGCTCGGCGCCGATGTAGGGCTTCCAATATTCGGAGATCTTCGAGAATTTTTCGGCGATATTGACTTTGGACATGGGGCGACCTCCGCCTGAGTTTGGCGCGTTCTGGGACTTTGATTGGTGAGGAAGAAGAAGAGTCGCAAAGAAAATGCGGGGTCTTTTGATGACAACGTGCTCTCCAATCTGTCATCCCGAGCGGAGCGAGGGATCTGCAGCTGGCAGCCGCCGAGGAACTGCAGATCCCTCGTCGCTTCCGCTCCTCGGGATGACAGATCTTAGGGCTGGTTGGCAGGGGGCTGACTTTCATCGAATGCACCTCGACCTGCAAAACAAAAAGCCGCCAGCTTTCGCTGGCGGCCAAAAACTGCCGAGCTTTGCTCGGCTGGACGGGTCAGAGACCCGTCCCTACATAACACTACGCTAGCTTTCGTACAGCAGTACGCCTTCGGCCTTTTCCGCGTCTACTGGACGGTAGTACAACTTATTGCCCTCGAGGAAGACTTCGATGAACGCCGGCCTCGTCGTGATCGTTCCCTGGATCAGCGCTTCAGACAGCGGGTCTTCGATGTACTTCTGCAATGCTCTACGCAGAGGACGAGCTCCGTAGCTGCGGTCGGTCAGTGTCTGGTTTAGGATCCACTTCTTCGCTTCGTCGGCCACCGTCACGGTGATCGAGCGCTGCGCCAGGTTCTGGTTCAGTTGGTTGACCATCAGCTCGAGAATCTGGATGAGATCGGTTTCGCTCAACGCCATGAACAGTATGATCTCGTCCACGCGATTCAGGAACTCGGGATTGAAGGTACGCTTGACCTCGCTCTTCACCAGGTCTTCGACCTTCTCGGAAACCATGTCATCTTTCGACGACTGGAAGCCGAGTCCCTCGCGCTTCATCAGGTGGCGCGCCCCGATATTCGAGGTCATGATGAGGATCACGTTCTTGAAGTCAACCGTATTGCCGAGGCCGTCGGTCAACTGGCCATCTTCGAATACTTGCAACAGAATGTTGAACACATCCGGATGCGCCTTCTCGATTTCGTCGAGTAGCACGACGGAATAGGGAGCGCGCTTGACACGCTCTGTCAGTTGTCCACCCTCTTCGTAGCCAACGTATCCCGGAGGCGATCCGATCAGCTTCGAGACCGAGTGCTTTTCCATGAATTCCGACATGTCGAAGCGGACAAGAGCTTTCTCGCTGCCGAACATGAATTGCGCCAACGTCCTGGCGACTTCCGTTTTGCCGACGCCCGTCGGTCCAAGAAACAGGAACGATCCGATGGGACGGTTCGGGCTTTTCAAACCAGCTCGACTGCGACGGATCGCGCGGGCCAGGGCGCTGATAGCCTTGTCCTGCGAGATGATCCGTTTGTGCAGCTCTTCTTCGATTCGCAGAAGTTTCTGCGTCTCTTCTTCTTTGATCGAGGTAATCGGTACGCCGGTCCAACGCGATACCACGTCCTCGATGTCCTCCCGACCGACTACGCCGGTGGAGGATTCATCGAGGTGGTATTTTTCGCGAAGAGCACGCAGGTTTTCGCGCTCTTTGCGTTCTTCGTCCGAGTAGAAGCGCGCCTTCTCGAACTCATGGTTCGCGATAGCGTTCTCCATACGGTGGACGATGAACTTGATTCGCTTCTGGACTTCCGTCAATTCTTCGGGCAGCGAAGTCTGGCGCAGTTTCACGCGCGCGCCCGCTTCGTCGATCAAATCGATGGCCTTGTCTGGCAAGAAACGATCCGGAATGTACCGGCTCGAGTGCGACACGGAGAAGTTGATGGCGTCGTCGGTGTAGGTGACGGCGTGGAATTTCTCGTAGCGCTCCTTGATCCCGTTCAGAATCTTGACCGCATCCGCTTCGTTCGGCGGCGGAACCTTCACGGCCTGAAAGCGCCGCTCCAGCGACCGATCTTTCTCGATCGACTTACGGTATTCGCCCGGCGTGGTCGCGCCGATGCACTGAATTTCGCCGCGCGACAGCGCCGGTTTCAGAATGTTTGCAGCGTCGAGTGAGCCTTCGGCTGACCCGGCGCCGACCAGGGTATGCAACTCATCGATGAAGATGATGGAATTCTGCGACTCCATCAGTTCCTTCATGATGGTCTTGAGGCGCTCTTCAAACTGACCGCGATACTTGGTGCCCGCGACTATAAGAGACAGATCCAATGCCAGGATGCGCTTGTCGGCAAGGAACGAAGGAACTTCACCATCAGCAATGCGTTGCGCCAGTCCTTCTACGATGGCGGTCTTGCCAACGCCCGGCTCGCCGATCAGCACCGGATTGTTCTTGGTGCGGCGGCAAAGGATCTGAACCACCCGTTCGACTTCGGCCTCGCGTCCGACTAACGGATCGAGTTGCGTGTCCATTGCAGCCTGCGTAAGGTCGCGTGAAAATTCGCTTAATAGAGAAGACTCGCGCTGTCCGCGTTGCGGCTGCGCTTTTTCCTGGCTGGTGCGCGCCAGTTCCTCCCTGATCGTTGAAAGGCGCAGTCCGCGCTCATGCAGGATCTCGGCAGCAAAGCACTTCTCTTCGCGCAACAGGCCGAGCAGCAGGTGTTCCGTCCCGATATGTTTATGTGAAAGCCGTTCCGCTTCTTCGGCGGCGTATGCCAGTACCCGCTTGCACTCGTTGCTCAAGGGAAGATCAACCGAGGTCGAAACTTTTTCGCGGATGGTGGTGTGTCCCTCGATCTGTTTGCGGATCGATTCCACCGAAGCATGCGAGCGCAGAAAACGGTTGGTCAGGGCCTTATCTTCTCTCAGCAATCCGAGCAGCAGGTGTTCCGTCTCGATATAAGGAGAACCGAACTGGCTGGCCTCGTACCGCGCGAAAAAGATGACGCGTCTGGCTTTTTCCGTATAGCGTTCGAACATATTCCCCTTCCCCCTGAAATCCCTGCGGAGTGCTGAACCTTTCGGATCGCCCTCCTCTAACCGTTAGCCCAACCTCTCATTATGCAATTAATCGTCCAACAACCCAACCGTTATCAGTCTTAACAGTACCACCGGATTGCGCTCCTGCCGGGTACTTTGGTTTGCCACCCGGCCTTTGTCGTCACGCTGGAAGCGACTCCGGCGATACTTCTTCCATTCTGCCTTGTTCCAGGCGCAACACTCTATGGCACCGTCGTGCAAAAGCCAGGTTGTGAGTCGCAATCAGCGAAGTCAATTGATGCTCACGATGTAGCCGCGCGATCAAATCAAAAACCACTTCGGCAGTGCGGCCATCAAGATCGCCCGTCGGCTCATCTGCCAACAAAAGTTGCGGCTTGGTGATCAGCGCTCGAGCCAGCGCAAGCCTCTGCTGCTCACCTCCGGATAGTTCTCCTGAACGATGATGGCCGCGCGCTTCCAGTCCCACTTGCCGTAACCAGTTAGATGCTTCCGATTCCGCGATCGAGAGAGCTTGCCCCCGAGTTAGCAGCGGCATGGCAACATTCTCAAGCACCGTAAACTCCGGCAGCAAATAGTGAAACTGCCAAACGAAGCCAATTTCGCGGTTGCGGAACTCGGCAGCGTCGTCTTCAGAGAGTGAATTCACCTGTGAGTGCGCGCAGTATACGGCACCGCCAGAAGGCCGATCAAGAGCGCCGACGATGTGCAACAAGGTACTCTTGCCCGCACCCGACTGCCCCACGATCGCCATCATCTCTCCCTTATTGACCTGGAAAGACAGATTCTCAAAGAGCACGAGGTCTGCTTCGCCTGAGCGAAAGACCTTTTTCAAACCCTCAACCCGCAAGAGCGGGTTTTCTTCTATTGGATGCAAACCGCCCCTCCTACGCACCAAACGGCATCCGGGTACGATGGCAAACTAAACCGTTCGAAACTGTAGAAACGGTCCTCGATTCCATTAGACCACGAAGAGGAAGGCAGTTTCTCCAATCGCAATTCCAATGCTGGAAACGCGATATGCGAAAAACTGTATACCCGAAATAACCTGCTGTAATGTGACCGTAGTCACAGGAACACAAAAGAGAAGACGCGACAGTTCAGGCAGGTCGGAAATCATTTTTTCGCATGCATCCGACGATTTTTGTCGTCGAGTGCAAGCTGGTATTTTTCCAGTTGCTTCACATAGCCGGCCTTGCGTTCAGGAGATACCATCGCGATTGCTTCTTGCTCGGTCTTCACAGCTTCCTCATATTGCTGATTGACATACAGCGCCTCGGCCAGGGTATCGAGATGGTTTGGCACCGGATGATCCTTCCCCAGTCGGACCGCTTTGCGAGCACATTCCAGAGCGGCCGCGGGATTACGGATCGCTGGATCGGTGCTGGTCGCATAGGCCCAGGCCGTATTATTCAAAGCGTTGGCATTGTCATGATCCACGGACTTGCGATACCAGAACAGCGCCTGAGTGTCGTCCTTGGGTATGCCCCGGCCGCCCGACTCGTAGAGTTTGCCAATTCTGTATTCCGCGTCCACCGCGCCCAGTTCCGCCGCGCGGCGAAATGCAGCCACTGCTGAAGGTCCATCATCGGACGCTTCGTACGCGACGCCGAGTTCGTACCAGAACCTCGCCGATTTGGGCTGATAGGCAACGGCCTCGCTGAGCCAGCGAACAGCTTCCTGGTCCCGGTGAGCGACCAGAGCCTGGTAGCCCCATTGCGCTTCCTCGGAGCCGGACTTTGAGGACAGATTGACTCTCGGTCTGCCAAGAGTGG
>QIAJ01000210.1 GCA_003225495.1 Acidobacteriota bacterium | reverse complement strand
ACTTGAAGCGGTATGCGGGGATGCTCGAGACTTCCATCTGCCGGAAGGACCGTTGCTGTTGTATTTATTCAATCCCCTGCCGGAGGCGGGATTGACGCAGCTGCTGGCCAATCTTCAAAGATCACTTCACCAAGATCCTCGACAGGCGTACCTGCTGTATCACAATCCCTTGCTGGAGGAGCGACTACGCGGGTGCCGGTGGCTGCAACGAATTGACTCTCCAAACCAGTTCGCGGTCTACCGAAGTGACCCTTGAACAAGTTCCGCGTAAGACGGGGCATGCCCCGCGGTTCGCACGCCACCATAATTGTTAATTATTCAGTGGGAACGCGGCAGGGCGCGTCTCCACCACAGAGCGGCGCAGTCCGTGGCAGCATCTAAAATGAAGTGTCCATGATTAAAAGAATCAATCTTAGGCTTCAGCGAGTTATCTTCGTTGCTTCCCTCGTCGCCTCAATTCCCCTTAGCGTCCAGGCACAGGACGTCCGCCAAATGGCCCGCGCCGTGGACGAGCATTACAACCACCTGCGCAGCCTTCAAACAGACTTTACCGAGGTTTACAGGGGAGCCGGTGCCGAACGGACAGAGTCTGGCACCCTCTGGCTCAAAAAGCCGCGCAAGATGCGCTGGGAATACCGTTCTCCAAGGGAGAAGCTCTTTGTGAGCGACGGGAGGGTTGTCTGGTTTTACCTTCCGGCGGAGCGGCAACTGCGGAAAACGGATTTTCGAAAGCTCGACGACTTGCGGTCCCCAATCGCTTTCCTGCTTGGCAAGACCAAGCTTGAGAATGAGTTGCAGGGATTGTCAAAAGCACCAGATCGGATTCCGACGGATCGCTCCAATACCATTTTGCGAGGAGTACCGAAGGCTATGGCGGATCGAGTGAGCGAAGTTCTGGTGGAGATAACCCCGTCAGACAGGATAGCGCGCATCGTATTTACTGAAGTGGATGGAGCCACCACCGAGTTTCAGTTTGCGGCCATGAAAGAGGATCTTCCGGTGAACGATCACCTCTTCCAGTTCAGCCCGCCGGCCGGAGTCGAAACCATCGAAGGCGAACTTGGGCAGTAGGCCCGGTACGCCACAGTTACTTGCGTACCACGTACCTGTGCGGTACGGTAACTGCTTGCGAAATCGGGTGTTACACTTGCGTTAAGGACCAGATGTAGATCGTCATCATGGCTGAATTCCTGGTCAAAGTCGCCGACGAACAGGGGCACCTGAAGCAACATGTGGAACACGGCTATTCTGAAGCCGAAGTCCACGATCGCTTCACCCAGCAGGGATACCTGGTTTATTGGGTGAAGCCCCGCAGTCTGCTCAGTTCGGGCGGCATGCCGATGCGGCGCAGCCGGCTGAAGCCTGCTACTTTCCTGATCTTCAATCAGCAGTTTTTGACCCTGATGAAGGCCGGGTTGCCAATTTTGACCTCGCTTGACCTGCTTATCAAGCGGCAGCGGGACAAGTTCCTGTTGCAGCTGCTGGAAAACGTCCGCGAACGGGTCAAAGGCGGCGAATTGCTGTCGGATGCCTTCGCGGCTCAGCGGGTCTTTCCGAAGATTTACACCACGACCCTGCTGGCTGGAGAGAAAAGCGGCAATATGGAAGAGGTGCTGAGCCGCTACATCTCGTACCAGCGCCTGGTGCAGACTTTCCGGAAGAAATTGGCGGTTTCGCTGGTTTATCCAGTCCTGCTGATTTCCGTGGTCACGGTGATGATGATTTTTCTCGTCACCTACGTCGTGCCCAAGTTTGCCGATCTCTTCAACAACCTGGGAGCGCAGCTGCCAACCATCACCGTCTTCATGCTGGCAGTGGGCCTGAATGCTCAGAAATATGCGTGGGCGATCGCGCTGGTGCTGGTGATCGCAATCCCATTATTTTGGCGCTGGAAGCAGAGCGATCGCGGAGCAGAGCAGTTTGACCGGTTCCTGTTGTCACTGCCCTTGCTAGGCGAAATCCGGTTGAAGTATCAGGTCGCCAATTTTTCTCGAATCCTGTCCACTCTCTTGCAAGGTGGGCTGCCGCTGGTGCCGGCAATGCAGACGGCAGGGGCGTCGATGTCCAGCCGGCAGATTCTGAACGGGATCCTGAACGCCACTGAGCGTGTCAAAGAAGGTCAGAGCCTGGCCAAAAGCCTGGAAACAGAGAAAATTTTCCCTGACCTGGCGGTGGAGATGCTCGAGGTCGGTGAATCCACGGGAGCTTTGCCGGCCATGCTGGGTTCGGTGGCCGAGTTCTACGAAGAAGACGTTCAGACGGCTCTGGGCGCCGCGATGGCCCTGATTGAGCCTATGATTCTTATAGTGATGGCGGTATTTGTGGGTGGCATATTGATTTCTCTGTATCTGCCGATCTTCACGCTGGGAGCTGGTGTGCACTAAAGGCTCCAGGCGGTTTTGAAATGACTTTTGGAAGTAAACTGGTAATAGGAATGGCTGAGAAAAAAACAATCGTGGTGAACGGCGGCGCAAACGGCGGACGGCTGACGCCGGAACCGGCGGCAACCGCTGGCGATGAACTCGAACGGGCGCGGGATATTGCCCGGCGGTACCGCTGCGAGTTCGTCGATCTGAGTGACTTTCAGTTGCACCATGATCTGTTCGAGAAGATCCCGGTTCACTTGATGTTCCGGTATAACTTCGTTCCACTGGAAGAAACAGCAGATGGACGACTGGCCATTGCGATCGCCGATCCCAGCCAGTTGATGATGATCGACGAGATCAGCCTGCTGCTTGGCAAGCGTATTGTCACCAAGGTTTCAACTCTCAAACAGATCTCCGAAATTCTCAAGAAGACGGAGCAGTCGAAGCGCGTTCTGGAAGATGCCAGCGAAGGCTTCACGCTGGACGTGATCCGCGAAGACGAAGCGGGCAACGACGAGACCATCTCGATCGACAAGCTGTCAACGGCGACGGGCGACATGAGCCCGATCATCCGGCTCGTGGACACCACGATCTTCACCGCGCTGCAACGCAGGGCAAGCGATATTCACATCGAGACCGGCGACAGCTCCGTGGGAATCAAGTTCCGCATTGATGGCGTGCTGACGTTAGCGATGCCGCCGATCGGCAAAGAGCATCACTCGACCATCATTTCCCGTATCAAGGTCATGAGCGAGCTCGATATTTCCGAGCGCCGCGTTCCGCAGGACGGGCGTTTTCGCGTGAAGTACAACGGGCGCGCCATCGATTTCCGCGTTGCAATCATGCCGTCGATCCATGGCGAAGACGCTGTGCTTCGCGTGCTCGATAAAGAATCGATGAGTGAGAAGTTCAAGAAGCTGACGCTCGACGTCGTCGGCTTCGATGAACTTGATCTGCGGCGGTTCCGCCGCTACATCAAGGAACCGTACGGCATGGTACTCGTGACAGGTCCGACGGGGAGCGGCAAAACGACCACGCTTTACGCCGCGGTTAACGAGATCAAGAGCGATGAGGACAAGATCATCACCATCGAGGACCCGGTCGAATATCAGTTGCGCGGCATCACGCAGATCCCGGTCAACGAGAAAAAAGGCCTGACGTTTGCCCGCGGCCTGCGGTCAATTCTGCGTCACGATCCGGACAAGATCATGGTGGGCGAAATCCGCGATAACGAGACTGCACAGATCGCCATCCAGTCGGCGCTCACGGGCCACCTGGTTTTCACGACCGTTCACGCCAACAACGTCGTGGACGTGCTTGGCCGCTTCCTCAACATGGGCGTGGAGCCTTATAACTTCGTCTCGGCGCTGAACTGCATTCTGGCGCAACGACTGGTACGGCTGATTTGTGATTCCTGCCGTACTGCTGTGCACTATCCCGCGGACGTTCTCGAAGCCAGCGGGCTCGACCCTCAGCAATGGGGGCAGGTCCCGCTTTATGAGGGACAGGGCTGTATTGAGTGCGCGGGTACCGGCTTTAAGGGCCGTACGGCAATCCATGAGCTTCTCGATTTGACCGACCGTATCCGCGAGATGATTCTCGCCAAAAAGCCGACCTCGGAGATCCGCCGCGGCGCCCGCGAAGAAGGTATGCGGTTCCTGCGCGAATCAGCGCTCGACAAGGTCCGGGCAGGGGCAACCACGCTCAAGGAGATCAACAAGGTAACGTTTATCGAGACGTTCCGCTGAGGCTGGTTACGATCCAGGTTGGCCAGAGGTCCATGTCCGGCACCCTCCGAGGTAACTGTCCTCGTCATGAAGGTACGGGATATCATTAAGGTACTGGAGCGGGACGGTTGGTATCTGAAAAATACCCGCGGGAGCCATCGCCAATATAAGCACGCGATCAAGACGGGACGCGTGACTTTACCGGGACATCCCAACGATGACCTTCCATCGGAACATTAAACAGCGTTTAAAACAGGCCGGGCTCAAACAGTGAAATACGTCGTCATTTACGAGAAATCTCGCTCCGGATGGGCGGCTTACGTCCCCGACTTGCCGGGAGTGGTAACGACAGGCTCTACACGAGAAGAAGTTCGCTCGCTAATTCAGGAGGCGATCGAATTCCATCTTGACGGTTTGAAGGAAGACAAGCTTCCGATTCCCGAACCCAGCGCCGAGGCAGAGGTGATTTCGGTTTCACAACCATGAGTGGTTCAACCAAATTCGGTGCCCGTCCGGCGCTGGCGTGCGAAATCGCCGCCGACCGCGTTCTCGCCGGGCGATCGGCCGACGCCGGCCGCATGGTCGAGATGTGCTCGGCGCAGGAACTTGCTCCGGGTATGGTGGTGCCCGATCTGATTGAGTCCAACTTGCGCGACGGCTCGGCGATCCGCCGGGCTATTGAAGGCGCTCTGGGCGGAATCAGCGGACGTTCGCGCGATGTGATTGCGATTCTGCCGGACACCGCGGTTCGCGTGGTGCTGCTGGATTTTGAGACGCTTCCGTCCAAGCCTGAGGAAGCCGAGGCGGTCGTCCGCTTCCGACTGAAGAAGTCTCTTCCCTTCAACCTGGATGATGCCCGCATCTCTTATCACGCGCAGACCGGCGGCACTGGATTGCGTGCAATGGCGGCGGTAGTTTTGAAGAGTGTCCTGGAGGAGTACGAGTCCGCGTTTCGCGACGCGGGCTACAACCCGGGCGTAGTAATGCCTTCGATGCTTGCGGCTCTAGGCGCGGCCGACGCCGAGAAGCCGACTCTGGTCGTGAAGGTCGACGCCCGCACGATCGGAATCGCGATTCTCGATCAGGAACAAGTGCTGTTGTTTCGCACCCTGGAAAACGTCCGCGGGATCACCATCAGCGGCGAACAACTGGCTGAGGAGGTTTATCCCTCGGTAGTGTTTTTCCAGGACACCTACAACCTGAACATTGACCGCATCTACGTCGCGGGGCTGCCCGAGACTGTCGGAGCTGCGCCAGCTTTGAAGGCGCAGACAGGCGCGACGGTTGCGGAACTAGTCGCGGCCTCGCAGATCGGATCGACGAACGGATCGGCGCCCCGCTGGCGGATGGCGGGAGTCGTAGGGGCGCTGATCGCTTAACCATAATCATGCGCGTTGACATCAATCTCGCGACCCGGCCCTACGAAGACGCCAAGGAATTCTGGGCCCGCTGGGGACTCGGAGTTGGACTGCTGGGCCTTCTCACACTCGTGCTCATCGGTCTAGCGGTGCATGGATGGGTGAAAGCAGGTCGGGATCGGCAGAGTATCCGGCACCTGGAACAGCAAATCGACGAGAGAGACCGCGAACGGGCAGACGCAGAGAAGTTCCTCGCCATGGACATTAATCGCAGCACGCGGGACCAGTCACAATTCTTGAACGGGCTGATTCAGCGTAAAGCGTTTTCGTGGACGCGCGTGTTCGAAGATCTGGAACGCGTGATGCCGGCCAGTTTGCACGTGGTGTCGCTCAAGCCGGAATTGAGCGACCAGAACCAGTTAGAACTGGAAATGAAAGTCGCCGGCGACAACCGGGCCAGCGCAATCGAACTGGTTCATCGCATGGAGGGTTCCACGCACTTTCAAGGGGCACAACTCGCATCCGAGAGCGCGGCTGACATGAACGGTGGAACGGGCGTATCAGCCACGATCACCGCTGTGTATGTTCCCGATGCCAACAGGAGTGGAAAGTAAAATGCCTGAGCTACAAGGGTCGCGCCGAAAACTGCAGATCGCAATCGCGGCCATGGTCATCGCCGACTTGGTGGCAGTAGGAGTTTTGTTCTCGCCGCTGGTCGGGTCGGCGGAATCTCGGCGCATCAGCATGAGCCAGCTCTCCGCGGAGTTGAGCAAGAAAACCCGCGAAGTGGAGCCTTTGAAGGGCGTAGATAAGAAAATCGTGGTCGCCAAAGGGCAGATCAACCAGTTCTATAAAGACCGGTTTGCGGCGCGCGATTCCGACCTTACCGCGGAACTCGGAAAGCTTGCGACCGCAAACGGCGTGCGAATCATGCAGGCCAAATACAAGCAGGAAGACCCGACCGACGCCGGAGTTGCCCCGGTGGAAATCGAAGGCAATTTTTCCGGGGACTACCTGCAACTGATTCGCTTCATCAATGCCCTCGAGCGGTCGAAGCAGTTCTTCACCGTGGACAGCATCAGTCTCGCGGGCGAGAGCAATGGTCCGGTCAAGCTCGACGTCAAAATGCATAGCTTTTTACGGTCTGGTGCTTAAGTGAAACTGGGAGTCGAAAACCGGAAGGAAGTGATCGCGCTGGTCGTCCTCGGCGTGATCGCGGCCATCACCATGACCAGCATGTTCTGGCCGTCGGCCACGCCGCCCGCCCCGGTTCCGCCTCCAAGTGCTTCCACGAACGCCACGAAGACATCTATTCGCCGCACGGCGTCCGGAAAGATCATAAAGACTTCCGAGCCGCGGCTAGACCCCACTCTCGATCTCGACCTGCTTCGCCAGAGCGAGCAGATCAAGTATGCAGGAAATGCACGGAACATCTTTGTCGCCGGGTCGGCACCGGTAGTGATCGCGGGACACAACGGCACCACCGACAAGCGTCCAGTCTTCACTCAACCAGTTGTGCAACCGCCGCCGCCCATCAACCTGAAATTTTTCGGCTTTGCCAACAAGCCCGGCGAGCCCAAGAAAGTCTTTCTCTCACAGGGTGAGGACATCTTCGTTGCGGTCGAAGGCGACATCGTTAACCGCCGCTACCGCGTTCTGCACATCTCTCCCGCCGCCGTGGACATTGAGGATGTGCTGAACAATAACCGACAGAGTATTCCGCTGACGCAAGGCTGATCGGATGTACGGCGCTATGCGACCTGATGCGAAATTTCGAAATCTCAAAACCGGCGGGCTGAATGTGCGTTCCCGCGGCTACATCCTGATTTCGCTCATGTTGTTCATCACGCTTCTGACGGTAGCCGCTCTCGCCGTGTTGCCTGAGATCATGCACCAGATCCGGCGCGATCGCGAAGAAGAGATGATTCACCGCGCCGTGGGTTATTCCCGCGCCATCCGGAAGTACTACAAGAAATTCGGCCGCTATCCAGCACGCATCGAGGAATTGGAAAATACCAACCAGATGCGGTTCCTCCGAAAGCGCTACCAGGATCCGATCACCGGCAAAGACTTCAAGCTCATACATCTCGGCGATCCAGCGCTAAGCAGCTTGGGACTGGGGGGAATCGGACAGGGCGTGGGGCAACTACCTGGGCAAGGAGCGCAAGCAGGCGGGGCGTTCGGACAAAACCAGCCAAATATGGTAGGAGCACCGGGTGGAGGAGTTCGCCAAGCAGGGCCGGGTGGCGCCAATACGCCGCAAGTAACCGGCCTACCTGATTCACAGAACGCAGGAACGTCGACTCCCCCCACGACCGGCGACGCCACGAATTCCGAGACCCAGGTCGATGCGAAGTCAGCATCGTCATCGAATGATTCAGGTGGGGGTCCTGGTGGCCAGGTTTTCGGCGGCGGACCGATTCTCGGCGTGGTGAGCAACAGTAAATCCACCACCATCCGCGAATTCAACCGGAAGAACCACTACAACGACTGGCTCTTCATCTACGACCCCACCGGCGACCGAGGAGGCCTGTTAAACGGCCCCGCACAGCCAAACCTAAATGCTGGTCTCGGCATAGCTCCAGGGGGTGCGCCAGGAGCACCGCCAAACGCCGGGCCAGGCGGCCAGGGCGTTCGGCCCCCGCAGCCAGCGCCAGGACCGCAGCCTCCGGGCCAGGAACCTCCTGAGGAATAAGTAATCCGAAACGACGTGTACGCCAAAAAGCCCTGCTCAAGGAGCAGGGCTTTTAATTTCTTGGCCTTACAAAAATCTACGCCTGGAATGAACTTCCGCAACCGCAAGTGCTCTTGACGTTCGGATTCTCAAACTTGAAACCGGCGCCTTCGAGAGTCTCAACGTAGTCCACGTTTGCGCCCGCCAAGTACATCAGGGACGTGGCATCCACATAAACCTTCAGGCCGTCCATTTCGAAAACCTTGTCCATCATGCCGGCGCCGTTCTCAAAGGCCATGGAGTACTGGAATCCCGAGCATCCGCCACCCTGGACAGACAGCCGTAAGCCCGCCGGAACCGGGTTCTGCGAGGCCATAATTTCCTTCACTTTGGAAACCGCGCTCGGGGTCAGGGTAACCGGGGCAGTCTTCGGTTTTACCTCGGGAATGGTGGTTGTGGCCATCTGGATATCTCCTTTGAAAGCTTGATTATAACAAACTGCTGTCCCTTCCCGAAATGAACTTTAGGACTAGGGTCATCGGGATCGGCACCACTCAATTGGATGCCACCATGCCGCCGATGGTCGCTAGCACTTGCCAAACGGGTCTATAATGCAGGGCAACAAGGGCCTGTGCCCGGAATTCGCGACAGAGTGGAATTCGGCTTGGCGCGACGGCATATTCGGGTATCGGTTCCATCTCAGCTCCGAGGTGGCGTATGACTCCAATGGTCGGGCTGCTGATCTCGTGGGGTGTTCTTACGACGATCCTCGTTGTCCTTCTGATTTCCAAAAGCACTCTCACCATGCACGAGGACGATTCCATTTTTCTGAACGATACCGAATCGCAAATGGAAAAAGACCAAGTCGAAATCCTCGCCAAGGTAAACAAGATCACTCCCATTCTAAAAGTTCTGGGCGCGCTCTCCGGGGTGATGATCCTGGTTATTGCTGGATTGTTCGTCTACCAGGGTCTGATGATGGCTTCGACTCCGCAGTAGAAAGCCGGCTGATGTCACGAAGTATCCATCTGGCCTCCGCTGGGATAGTTCTGTAGAACAGTTTGCAGTTTTTGGAGTCTTCCCTTTGCTCGTCCTATCGGAATGATCCACTTCCCTATCGCTATCGTTGGAGGAGGTCCTGCGGGAGCACTCGCAGGCGAATTGCTGGCTGCGAGCGGGAAAAAAGTCCTGCTCTTCGACGAGAAGCTCGCATGGGAAAAGCCCTGCGGCGGCGGGCTTACGCACAAAGCGCTGGCGCAATATCCATTTCTCAGCGAAGCACGCACCGATTCCAACTTCATCCGTCAATGTGAGCTGCGAAGCCCTTCCGGACGCAGCGCTCGCTTCGAATTGCGTCATCCGCTCGCAATCTTTTCACGCTTAGAGCTGAATGGCTTATTGCTGGAACGCGCGCGTCGATCGGGAGCGCAACTGCGGAAAGAGCGTGTCACCAAAGTCGCCGGCGAGAACGGAGCCTGGCAGCTTACAACTACCTACGGTGAGTATCGAGCCGGACATCTGGTGCTGGCGGCGGGCGCACGCAATCCGTTTCGCGCTCAATTCCTGTCTGCAATTTCTCCCGACGATCTGATGGTCACGGCGGGATACTTCATCCCCGGCCAGAGCTCGCTGGTGCAAATTCAATTTCTGAAGGAAATCACCGGCTACATCTGGGTCTTTCCGCGCCCGGATCACTTATCCGCGGGAATCGCGGCGAAGATGGGAGAAACCACTACCGCCGAACTGCGCCGACGGCTGGAACTGTGGCTTGGTGAGAATCATTTCAATCTGGAAGGCGCGCGCTTCTATTCCCACATTCTTCCCGCCTTTCGCTCTCAGACGCTGGAGGAAATGGAAGTCTGCGGCGATGGTTGGACGATGATCGGCGACAGCGCGGGACTCGTCGATCCCATTACCGGAGAAGGCTTGTATTACGCACTTCGCTCCGCGGAACTGTGTGCGGGAGCGCTGCTGGCTGGAGATCCCACACAATATCGAGTACAGCTGGGCGAGGAAGTTATTTCTGAACTGAAGCTGGCGGCGCGCGTATCCCAGCGTTTCTATACCGGTCAGATTTTCGGAGAGAGCATTCTGGAGCGGATGGTGGCGCTTACCGAGCAGAGCGAGAGTATTCGCGGCCTGATGAGCGACTTGTTCGCTGGCATGCAAAGCTATCGCGATCTGCGCTCCCGGCTGTTGCGAGCTATTCCCAGCCTGATGCTGTCAGGACTCAACGGAAGCATGCGACTGCCAAGCAGACGCGCACCTTTAAGCAATTATTCGTAACGACGCTTCGCGTCTCCTGCCGGATTGGATCTTGCCGCTGCCGACAGGAGACGCGGTAAGCCGAGTCTCTACGGCAGTGCTGTCGAGACTCAATGCGGTGCAGGCAATCACGCGGCCTTCGCCTTCATACTCTTGATGTCGTCGAGAACGACTCTGTCGTGCCCCTCGGGATTGACTTTCTCATACACCTTGCGAACGATGCCGTTCGGGTCAACCACAAAACTGGTGCGCTCCCAGAATTTCATCCCTTTCCATTCCGATTGGCCGAGACCGAGAGACTTCATCAGCTGGGAATCGGTGTCGGCAAGCAGATCGATGGTGAATGCGAATTTGTTGCAGAAATTCTTGTGCGAAGCCGCGTCATCCGCACTCACGCCGACGACTGCGATTCCGGCCGAGTCAAAATCGGCCTTGGAAGCCGTAAACCCCTTGCCCTGGAGGGTGCAGCCAGGCGTGTCATCCTTCGGATAGAAGTAAACAACCAGCCAGCGTCCTGCGTAGTCGCTGAGTTTCGTGATTTTGCCATCCTGGTTCGGGAGCGCGAAATTGGGAAATGGATTGCCGGCAGAAAGCATGTTTGAAGATTTCCTTTCCTTCTGTAAAGGTTCTGAAAAATCAGATAAATGGCCGCTCCGGCTTTTAACCAGAGCGGCCGAGTAGTTAAATCGGGTTTCAGGCGGCGGGCATCAACTTTTTCATCCGCTCTTCCATCTCTTGCGGTGAAACGTCTTCCTTATGAGTGGCGATGCCCCACAGATGTCCAAAGGGATCCTGAATGAAACCGGAACGATCGCCGTAGAACTGGTCCTGCACCGGCTTCAGAATTTTGGATTTTTCCGCCACGGCCTTTTCGATAATCTTGTCGCAATCGGGAACGTACACGTACAGACTTACGGGAGACCCACCGACGCTGGTCGCGCTGATGTGACCCTGGCCCATTTTTGGATTTTCATCCGCGAGCATGAAGCGCGAGTCGCCGATCTGCAACTCCGCATGGCCGACCTTTCCATCGGGGCCATCCATACGCACGACTACGGTCGCGCCAAAAACATTCTTGTAATACTCAATCGCTCGGGCAGCGTCCTTGACGACGAGGTAGGGAGTAATCGTATTGTAGCCCTTCGGAATGTAATGGACTTTGCTCATAATTTTCTCCTCGATAATGAAGTTGAGGGTTGGAGTTGAGGCGCGCAGAACGGTCCACGGGGACCGCCTATACGGATAATGAGAACACAAGTTGGGAGCAGACTCAAGGTGGCACGTTTCCGAGTAGCCCGTGACACAAAAACTGCGTCTCTAAGTCTCGAACGATTCGTGGCATGTGAAAGATGAGGGGGTGTACATGCTCTCGCTCCCAAACGTAGTTCGTGATTCGCGACTCTGTTGACCTGCCGCGTAATGGCGAGCGATCGCGTGATTTGAAGGTGAATGCCTATTTACTCGTACCGCAGCGATACCGCCGGATCGACCTGGGCAGCGCGGCGTGCAGGAATGTAGCAGGCGAATAGAGCAGGGAGAATCAGTGCGGGCAGCACGACTGCAAGAATGAGTCCCTGCGCCGCGTGCACACCTGGCACTAAACGCTGCAGAACGCGCTCATTACCAATAGAAGCGAGCAGGCCAATTCCGACTCCAACCAGGATAATTGCCAGGCTCTCGCGAAGAACGAGTCTGATGATGTCAGAAGAGTGTGCGCCGAGCGCAATCCTCACGCCGAACTCTGGCACTCGCTGGCTCGTCAGGTAGGCTATTACGCTGTAGATCCCGACGCAAGAGAGCAGGAGAGCGAGTCCGGCAAAGATCGCAAACAGGAGAAGCAAAAATTTTTGTCTGGCGAGCGAGGCGCTGACCAGTTGCTCCATCGTACGCACTTCATAAAGAGTCTGATCGGCGGCCACCCCACGCGCCTGTCTCTGCAACGCGTCGACCGTGTTCAGAGGATGAACATTGGTCCGGACCACGACTGAAAGGACGGAAGAGAAAAATCGAACCAAATGATCAGGGACCTGGGCAAGCGGGTAGTAACACTGATCCTGAACGGTCGAGAGATCGTCGGCCGCGAGGCCCCAGTGCCGGACGTGACCAACGACGCCTATCACCTGAACTGGCCGGTCGCCGAAACCCGGAATCCAGAGGACCTTGCCAACGGGATCTTCTTCAGCGAAGGCGTGATGCGCCAAGTTCTCATCGATGACGACCACCTGCGGAGTGCCGAGTTTGTCGTTGTCATCGAAGAATCGGCCGCGAATCAGCGGAAGGCGCATGACCTGCAAGTAGTCCGGAGTAACTGCGGAGGCCAGTGCTTCCGCCTCTTGATTCGGCGGCGGAGGCGTAGCGGTAGCACGGTACCCAAGAACATTCTGGCCTTCACGCATCGGAACGATATCGGTCAGCGCAACCGATTGAACGGCGGAAACGCGCCGCATGCTATCCATCAGTTCCTGCCATGACACCCGTACCTGGGCAGGATTTGAAAGAACTGCCGGGGACAAGGCTACGCGTGCCGCCAGCGTGTTCCGAATGTCAATTCCCGGATTGAGTGAGGCAAAGCGCAGCAGCGTACGCCCCATGACTCCTGCGGCACTCAGCAGCACAAGCGCCAACGCGATCTGGGATACCACAAAGGCGCTCAATGGCCTGCGGGCACTTCCGGTAATGCTGCGAGAGCGAGATCGGAGGGCCTGCTCGATTGCACTCCGGTTCGCTCGCAGTGCGGGTATCAATCCGAAAATCAGTGCCGTCAAGATCGAAAGCGTGATGGCAAAGAGCAGCACGCGCCAATCGACATGCACCTCGTCGGCGCGAGGGAGCCGGTCAGGCCAGAAGCTCACGAAAGCACCGGTGCCAAGGATCGCCAGCAGGAGTCCGAGCGAGCCACCACAAAGGCCGAGCACGCTGCTCTCGATCAAACACTGGCGAAATAGACGTCCACTCGGGGCGCCTAAGGCCAGACGCAATGCAAATTCGTGCGCACGCGAGACGACACGCGTTAGCAGGAGGCTTGCCACATTGACGCACGCAATCACCAGGACAACGCTCACTGCACTCAGGAGCAGCCACAGAGTGGGCCTTACGTCCTGGACTAGTTCGCTCTGAAGCGAGTGTGGCACCAGTATGATGCCCAAGTTTGAGTCCGGATATTGCTTCGCCAGTTGAGCGCTCATCACTTTCAATTCTGCTTGTGCCTCGGAGAGAGTTACGCCAGAACGCAGGCGTGCGTCGACATGAATGAAGTGCGCAGCGCGCCAACGCATCCGGGGTTCGGTCCGCTGACCGAGCGGAGTGAACACGTCCGCATCGCCGTCTAATTGAAGACCGGGCGGCGCAACTCCTACCACTGTGTAGGTCTTTCCCTCATAGGTAAGTGACATGCCAACCGCTTCCGGGTTCGCGCCATAGCGGCGCTGCCAAAGGCGCGTGCTGATAATGGCCACCGGCGGCCCACCAACGCGATCATCCGTTGCCAGAAACGAGCGCCCCTGCACGAGGGGAACGCGCAGTACGGAAAACAGGTCGGAAGAAATCAGACGTCCATCGACATACTCTGCTTCACCTGGCGCACTGACGGTTCCGCCGCCATAGGTCCACGCCGCGACTCCCTCGAATGCGCGGCACTCGCGCTGGCAATCGAGGAAGTCGGGGTATGAAAACCCCCACCTGTCTCCTCGCTTCTCGGCTTGGACGTGTAGCGTGACCAGACTCTCAGGCTGCGGATACTGCAGCGGCTTCAACAGCAGACCGCTAACAACTGTGAAAATGACTGTTGTAGCCCCGCTTCCGAGGGCGAGCGTGAGCACCGCGATCGCGGCGAATCCCGGATTCATACGCAATTGCCGGAGCGCGTAGCGAAGATCTTGAATCAATGAAGCTATCATTTGTCCTCACCGGCCTCGGAATTTGGCGATCTCTTTCATCCAACAGTAACGTGGAAACAAAAAGAGTCCTCCCCCCAATTTGGAGGGCACTTTCATTTCCAATCTTCGTTTAAGCTAACGGCATGATTTCGTTGTGTTCTCCGGGCTGCTGAGCCTTGCCTATTGTCCGATATATGTTTCAACCGTCCAGAACCGGACAATGTTTTGGAACCAGACAACTTGATAGTCGGCAACTCGGAAACTGACCCACTACCCTCTTCTACTCCCCCAACTCCTTGGCCAGCGCCTTCCACTTGCCATCCACCAGCGCTCGCGTCTTCGCATCCATCACGATTTCGTCGGGCCAGGGCCGACTAAAGCCTTCAGTCGACCACTTGCGCGTAGCGTCAATCCCCATCTTTGAGCCGTAATTCGCGAGCCGCGCAGCGTGGTCGAGCGAATCGACCGGACCCAGCGTGAACTGGATGTCGCGCTCGGGATCGATGTTATTCAGCGCTTTCAGAGTCACGTCCGCCAGGTCATGCACATCAATGTCTTCATCCACAACGACGATGCACTTGGTGAACATCGCCTGCCCCAGCGACCAGATGGCGTTCATCACCTTGCGCGCCTGTCCAGGATAGGACTTGCGGATGGAGACGATCATCAGGTTGTGGAACACACCTTCAATGGGAAGATTGACGTCGACCAACTCTGGAATCGTCAGCTTCATCAGCGGCAGGAAAATACGCTCGACTGCTTTGCCCATCCATGCGTCCTCTTGCGGCGGCTTGCCGACGACGGTCGTTGCGTAGATGGGATCGTTACGGTGCGTAACGCAGGTCACGTGAAACACGGGGTACTCATCTTCGAGCGAGTAGAAGCCGGTGTGATCGCCGAAGGGGCCTTCGGTGCGGAGTTCGTCGAGGTTCACGTAGCCTTCGAGAATTATCTCTGCGTCGGCGGGAACTTCCAGGTCGATGGTTTCACATTTCACCAGCTCGACCGGTTTCTGGCGCAGGAATCCGGCAATGATGAACTCTTCGACATCGGGCGGGGCTGGGACGATTGCGGAAAAAGTCAGCGCAGGCTCAGTACCGATCGCCACCGCAACATCCATTCGGCCTGCCGGACGGTCTCCCTCCGCCAGCACCGAGCCTCCTGAAGAGCGGGCCATAATATCGACCGCTGCGCGGGCAGATCCGCCTTGGGGTGACATGGACTGGCGAAGGCGTTCGCGGTAATGCTCCGCCGCAACTTTTTGGCGCTGCCAGTGCATGCCGGTAGATTTGCCGTCGTAAATCTGCATGCGATACATGCCGACGTTCCGCTTTGCCGTCTTTGGATCCCGCGTGATCACACAGGGCAGCGTGATAAATCGGCCAGCATCTTTCGGCCAGCATTGCAGGATGGGGAAATCGAGCAGCGAAAAGTTGTCTCGCTTGATGACTTCCTTGCACGGTCCGGTCGGAACTGTCTTTGGAAAAAATTTGCCCATCTCGGCGAGCATCGGCAACATCTTTACCTTGTCGAGAAAACCCTGGGGAGACTTCACGTCCATGAAAGCGCGGATACGGTCTGCAATCTTGTCGAGTGAGTCCACCTCCAGCGCCATCCGCATGCGCTTGGCCGAACCAAACTGATTGATGAGCAGTTTCGCGCCCGCGTAGCCCTTTACGTTTTCAAACAGCAGAGCCTTTCCGCCGATATTTCCGTGCTTGTCGCGACTCTTCGAGACGCGATCGGCGATTTCGGTGATTTCAAGGATCGGGTCTGCTTCCGTGTGGATACGTTTGAGTTCGCCGGCACGATCGAGTGCCTTGATCCAGTCCCGCAGATCGTCGTAGGCCAAAATTCCTCCTGAAATGACAGACGATTATATGCCGGGGCACTAATCGGATCGGACTCTCTTGTCTGACTCACAAGCTGCCCTTCCACATTTCCCGCTCTGCGACTAGGATATGGAAATCAATTTCAGCATAGCTCTCGAAGCTGGAGGGGAAATGATTCGCCTGAAGGTAAACGGTCAAGAAAAGACATTTGAAGGCGATCCCGACATGCCGCTGTTGTGGTACCTGCGTGACGTGGCGGGGCTCACGGGCACGAAGTTTGGCTGCGGGATGTCGTTGTGCGGCGCATGCACGGTGCATCAGAACGGCGAGGCTATCCGCTCCTGCACCACGGCGATGAAAGATGTTGGCGGCGCCGAGATCACGACGATCGAAGGCATCGCGCCCATGCATCCCGTGCAGAAAGCCTGGATGGAGATCAAAGTCCCGCAATGCGGATACTGCCAGACCGGTCAGATCATGCAGGCGATCGCGATGCTCAATAACAACAAGAATCCCACCGACCAGGATATTGATGTCGTGATGTCCGGCAATCTTTGCAGGTGCGGCACGTACCCACGGATTCGAGCGGCCATCCACCAGGCTGCGAAGGAGGGCGCATGAGCGTCATCGAAAATGTTTCGCGTCGCCGATTTGTGCAGGGCGCGCTTGCCGGTGGCGTATTAATTCTGGGTGCACGTTACGCGCCAAGATTACTGCACGCCGAAGATGAACCGACTGCTCCAGCCGCACTCGATCCCGGCTTGTGGATGGCGATTGCAGCAGACGGCACCGTAACCATCGTCGCGCACCGCTCTGAGATGGGATGCGGGAGCCGCACTGCCTTGCCTCTGGTAGTCGCCGATGAGCTCGACGCCGATTGGTCCAAGGTCAAGATTGATCAGGCGATCGGCGACCCGAAATATGGCGATCAAGATACAGATGGGTCGCACTCCGTCCGCAGTTCGTTTGACCTGATGCGTCAGGTCGGCGGCTCCGGACGCGCCATGCTGATCAGCGCTGCCGCCGCGCAGTGGAAAGTGTCCCCGAGCGACTGCACGACCGAGCTGCACTTTGTGGTGCATAGAGCCAGCAACCGCAAACTGGGCTACGGCGAGCTGGCCGCTGCGGCCGCAAAGCTGCCGGTTCCGAAAACGGACGAACTCAAGTTGAAGTCGCGGTCGCAATGGCGCTATATCGGGAAGGAAAGCAATGCCCTGTTCGATCTTCCCGACATGGTCACGGGCAAGGCAGTCTTCGGAATGGACGCCACTATGCCCGGCATGGTCTTTGCCTCGATCGAGCATCCGCCGGTTCTTGGACAGAAGATCAAATCCTACGACGACAAAGCCGCACTCCAGATTCCAGGCGTCAAGCAAACGTTAACCCTCGACACCGTGAAACCTCCGCACATGTTTCAGCCGCTCGGCGGCGTGGCGGTGATCGCCGACAATACCTGGGCCGCATTCAAGGGACGCAAAAGCCTGAAGATCGACTGGGACAGCAGTTCCCATTCATCGTACAACTCGGCCGCCTACCGCAAGTCGCTCGAAGCAACGTCGCAGAAACCTGGCAAAGTCGTGCGAAACATCGGTGATGTCGACGCCGCATTCAAGAAGGGCGGCAAGATCATCGAGGCGGAATACTATGCGCCTCATTTGGCGCATGCTTCCATGGAACCGCCGGTGGCGGTCGCCGAATTTCGCGACGGAAAAGTGATTGCCTGGGCGCCGACTCAAAACCCGCAGGCAGTACAGGACACCGTGGCAACCGCTCTCGGTATCAAGAAAGAAGATGTAACTTGCCACGTGACGCTTCTGGGCGGCGGCTTTGGACGCAAATCCAAGCCAGACCAGGTTGCGGAAGCTGCAATTCTTTCCAAGCAACTCGGGAAACCAGTGAAGGTCGTTTGGACTCGGGAAGACGATATTCGCTTCGACTTCTACCACTCCGTCGCCGCGATGTACATGAAGGCCGCCCTTGGAGCCGACGGCAAACCGACTGCATGGTTGCAACGGAGCGTGTTCCCTCCTATTAATTCCACGTTCGAGGCCACCGCGACCTATGGCGACGACGAGATGGGCCTGGGATGGAACAATCTGCCTTTCGATATTCCCAATCACCGCGCAGAGAATGGTCCCGCCGATTATCACGTTCGCATCGGCTGGCTGCGGAGCGTCGCCAACATTTATCACGCGTTTGCGATTCAGTCGTTCGCGGATGAGCTCGCAAAGTCAGCGCACAAAGATTCGGTCGAGTTTTTGCTTGGCCTGATCGGGCCGGAACGGATCATCAAGCTGGATGCCAAAGGCGATGATGCCGAAGAGGCAAAGCTGTATCCATTCGACACTGCACGTCTTCGCCGCGTGGTCGAGATAGCCGCCGAGAAATCCGGCTGGGGCAAGCGAACTCTCGGCAAGGGTCGAGGATTAGGAATCGCCGCCCATCGCAGCTTCCTGACTTACGTCGCAACTGTCGTGGAGGTCGAGGTCGATAACAAGGGTCAGGTGCACATTCCAGGGGTGTGGACGGCTGTCGATGCGGGCACAGTGGTTAGCCCAGACAACGTTCGCAACCAGTTCGAAGGCGCGGCGGTATTCGGCACGAGCCTGGCACTCTTCAGCGAGATCACCGCGACCAATGGCGCAATCGATCAAAGCAATTTCGATAGCTATCCGATAACACGCATGAACCGGGCGCCGCGGCAGATCACCGTCACTATCGTTGACAGTGATGCTCCTCCCGCAGGCGTTGGAGAGCCCGGCGTGCCACCATTTGCGCCCGCGCTGTATAACGCGGTTTTTGCGGCGACCGGCAAGCGCGTACGTGAGTTGCCACTATCGAAGACCAAGCTCGTCTAACGACTTCGGTTAGCACTGGGTGCTCACCATTTAGCGGTTTCAGCCTTCCGACGGAGACGCGTTGAGATGAACTGGCAGGCTTTCTGGCTCACCGTGCGCCTGGCGGTCGTAGTCTCGGCACTGCTGATTGCGGTTGGCATTCCGATCGCTTACTGGCTCACCTATTCGCGCTGGCGCTGGAAATTTCTGGTTGAGGCGGTGATCGCGCTTCCGATCGTTTTGCCGCCCACGGTGCTCGGCTTCTATGTCCTGATGGCACTCGGATCGCGCAGCCCTATCGGACGCTGGTGGGAGTCGCTCACCGGACACACGCTGGCTTTTACCTTCGAGGGATTAATGATCGGCAGTGTGCTCTATAGCCTGCCATTTGCAGTTCAGCCGTTCGCGGCTTCATTCACCGCGGTCGATTCGAAATTGCTGGCTGCATCCGCCTCTCTCGGTCAATCGCCGATTCATACCTTCCGGCGGGTTGTGCTACCGCTGTCAAAAGCCGGGCTGGTCACAGGATTTGCGTTGAGCTTCGCACACACGCTGGGAGAGTTCGGCGTCGTGCTGATGGTCGGCGGCAATATTCCCGGAGTGACACGTACAATCTCCATCGAGATTTACGACCAGGTGCAGGCCGGAAATTACTCTGCCGCCAATCACACTGCGTTCTTGCTGCTGATCATTTCTTTCGTGGTGTTGTCGCTGGTGTATGGAATGAACCGGCGCGCCTTGACGGTGGCTCCGTGGAGGTGACACCGGCAAACGCCGGTGCGGGAAATTCCGATCTCGAAGTTCGCCTTTCAAAACGATTCATCAATCCAGAGCACTCCTTCGACTTGGACGTTCACTTCCGAGTGAAACCCGGATTCACAATCCTGTTCGGCTCCTCGGGCGCTGGAAAGACAACCGTCCTCGATTGCATCGCTGGATTGAGCAGCCCCGACAAAGGACACATTGCAGTCGGTGGAGATCTGTTCGATTCAAACAGGCAACTCAATGTACCGGCGTGGAGACGCCATATCGGCTATGTCATCCAGGATCTCGCGCTCTTCCCTCACCTGACAGCGCAGGAAAACGTTGCCTTCGGTCTGCAGGCGCTCTCCACTGCCGAGCGGCAAACACGCAGCCACGACATGCTGCGCACATTTCGCATCGAACACCTTCACGACCGGCGTCCTGTACAAATTTCAGGAGGTGAACGCCAGCGTGTAGCCCTGGCGCGCACCCTCGTAACCGAACCGCGTGCCCTGTTGCTCGATGAGCCGCTGGCAGCGCTGGATCGTCCAACAAAGTCGCATATTCTCGACGACCTCCGCCAATGGAACGAGTCGCATCGTGTTCCCGTCCTCTACGTCACACACAGCACGGAAGAGGTCTTTGGGTTGGGCGAGCAGGTCATCGTGATGGAAGCCGGCCGGATCATCGCCCAGGGACCTCCGCACGAAGTCATGAGCGCGCCGCGAATGGAGACAGTTGCCCAACTCCTGGGATTGGAGAATATCTTTGACGCAACGGTTACATGGCTGCACGAAGCGCGTGGCACGATGACATGCCGTCTGGGAGCGGGCCCGGTTGAACTGGAGACTCCGCTGGTGCGAACCGAGATCGGATCGAAGCTGCGCGTCGGCATTCGCGCCGGCGATCTGCTGTTGTCCACCGAGATCCCGCATGGACTGAGCGCACGCAACGTCATCCCTGGAATCATTAGCCGC
This sequence comes from Acidobacteriota bacterium, assembly GCA_003225495.1. GTDB lineage: Bacteria > Acidobacteriota > Terriglobia > Terriglobales > Acidobacteriaceae > Acidiflorens. The sequence continues at coordinate 30,114 of QIAJ01000210.1, read as the reverse complement.
CTCAAACAACGGGACGTCATCATCTCTACATTCGTCGATTGCAATGGCACCCCGTTCGAAGTGCACCTGACGCTGGCTGCGCGGGAAGCGTTGCAATTGGCGCCCGGGAAAAACGTGTGGGTCGTGGTGAAGACGCACTCCTGCCATCTGATGGCTCTTTGAACAGTTCTATTGATCAGCTTCCGTATCAGGGTATCGCTTTAGCGATGTCGTTCGTGGTTTCCGCAGGAGCCCCTTCAGGAACTGTTAAATGCGCGGAGGCGTCTTCTTCCCTCTCCACCGAAATCACCGCCACCCATTGGCCATCGCTCCTTTTCTGAAAGACGACGATTCCGCCGAGTCGCGCAGCAATCTCTTCCGGCGCTAGATCCCGGTGATAGCCGAAATATTTTTCTTTGAGTAATTGCCACAGCGCCCAGTTTTCCAGCAGCGGACGCGACGGCTGATACTTGGTCGAGAATGCCAGGGCAACGTCGAACTGGCTGCTTGTATTCGCGGCAATCGCAATTTGACCCGCCGTGAAGTCCTCAATGCGCACGACTGGAAAGGCTCGTGACACGTAGCCGAGCCAGGGCCGAGAGAGTTCGTCCGACGCCGGCCAGGCAGTCAGCACTCGAGCCCGTGGATATCGCAGAGCCAGAAAGCGACCGGCTTCGGCGTGCATCATGACATAATCGCGGTAGGCGAAGTTATCTTCCATCGAGAATCCGTATGGCGGATTCGTGAACAGCGCCGCCACAAATGCGATCGCGACTAACACAATTACCAGCCGCCAATACCGTACGCGCCGCCAGAGTGTCGAGACCATGACAAGAACCACCAGGGGAACCACCGGAAGCATATAGCGCGCGAGAACTGCGCCCCCTACCACCGACATGAATGCCAGGTACGCGACGAGGACGGCTAGAAACGCCAGTTGCATCCAGATCTGTATTCGCGGCCGAGCGCCTCCATTCATCATCAAAGGACGACGCCGCATCGCCAGCAATCCCGCCACAGTGAGCAAATACAAACCGAAATATCCGAATGCCTGCCAGAGTCTGAGACCGAACGCGAGAGGAATTCGAAACCGATCGATGGTAGCGGTCAGGTTGTAACGAAGAAATTCTGGATTGCCGAACAGGAATCCCGTTTTCGCGAAGTGATAACCGTACCAGCAAGCCAGAGGAAGGGCTGGAAGGAGCAGAGGGAAGGACCGTGTGCGACGTAAAGACGGCGGCCTTAACTCATGCCAACGCCTGGGCAGCCAGTCGCCAACCAACTCCCAACCAAACAGCGCCAGCGGAGCCAGGATCGCAGTCTCCTTCGCCAACGCGCCCAGCGAGAACCAAAGCGCCATCTTCCACGGCCGATCTTCGAGATATGCCAGCAGCCCCCAGAAAGTGAATCCCGCCGCAGCCAGATCCAGATGTGCGAGAGAACTCTGCGTGAAGAACACGGGATACAGCGCGACCAGCGCAGTCGTCGCCCACGCTACCGGCAGGTTAGCCGCGAATCGCGAGAGCCGAAACACTCCCAGCAGGGCGAACGCAGCCACCAGCAGTATTGCGGTTCTTGTAACCAGCGAGGAATATCCCGCAGCCCGCCAAGCCGCGGCCAGCCAGGCCATTACCAGCGGCGGATGCGCATTCGAAGGAGTGGAGTGTGGAATGAGCGCGCTCGTCAGATACAGATCGCGAGCCGCGGGAATGTAATAGCCGGCTTCATCCCAGAAATATGGCAGACGAAGCAACGGGGCATGGAGCAGCATTAATACTACAAAGATTGCCGCGAACAGGAACAGGTCCTGCGTCCATGCGGAACCCATCTGCCGCTGGTGTTCTTCGCCGAAGCGAGCAGCCCCCATCAGTGCACGGGTCCGCCAGGCTGGCGCGGATCAAGCTGAATCGGTCCGAAAGCTGACTCGTAATTGGAGACATTCTGTTGCAGTAGCGTCATCAACGCTTTTGCCTGCTGCGGGCTCAAATAGACACCCTGAAAATTGCGCAGCTCTACTTGTGTCTCTGAGCTCTGTTGCATAGTTCCAAAAACGAGGAAGAAGTCCCAAACGTTGACGCGAATCTGCACGCTGTTCGCGTAGGCCTCACGGTAGTCCGGTGTGTTTGAAAATTTAATATTGGGCTGTGGCTGCGTATTCATGTCTGCAAGTGTATCGTCTGACGGAGCCGCGGGCAAAAGACACGCGCGCTGTGAGCGGATCACAATCGCGCTCAAATGTTTCTCATCGCTATGGCAACAATTCATAGCTGACAAATGCAAACTTCCTGGAATCCGGCGACCAGGAGTTGACGTTGATCGATCCTTGTCCGCCGAAAAACTGCGTGAGAATCGGAATCGCATTCTCATCGTCGGATTTCGGAAGCCGTGCAGGAGCGTCGCTCGAAGGCATCGCAATCATTCGAAGCTGAACAGCCGTCTTGAAGTCATGGCCCTTCGTCCCGGGAGGAAATGTCAGAAATACCATTCGCTTGCCATCAGGAGATGGATGCGGGAACCAATCTTCTCCGGCGTCGCCAGTAACGCGCTCGGCTTTGGCATCGTTGGCGCCAGCGCCCTCAGCAGGAAATCGCCAGATGTCCCATCCACCGGAGCGATCGGTGTTGATGTAGATCCACTTTCCATCGGGAGAATAATCGGGGCCGTCGTCGAAGCCCGCGCTCGAAGTCAACCTTTCTTCTTGGCCGCCCATGGAAGAAACGCGATAGATGTCGAAATTGCCGCCGCGCTCACCGACAAATGCAAGCCACCGGCCATCCGGCGACCATCCATGAAAGTAGCTCGGGATATTCGCAGTAACCATCTGCGGACTGGTTCCATCCGCGTTCGATACATATACCTGTGATTCCCTCGCGGGTGCATGTTCAGCGGAGAATGCCAGCCGCTCGCCATCCGGCGACAGCGCCTTGTCGTTGTTGCAATCGTAAGCCTTGTCGAGCGCAAGTTTTTCGGGCTGCGCCTCGCCCTTCGCATCGAACGGGAACCGGTAGATCACGCCGCCGGAATTCGCCAGCAGATACTTGCCGTCCGGAGACCAGTTGGGCGCTTCCCATAACTTGTCAGCCGAATAAATGACCTGTACGGTCTTGCTTTCGGTGTCATAGATCGAAATCTTGCTACGCACATTTTCCGGATTCAGATGTGGCTCGGTCGACGGCAACTCTTCGATGCTCACATTGGAAAACACTGCCGTCTCCAGCACCTGGGCATCGTGCGAACACACGCCGATACCTACATACACCGGCCCATCAAGGCCGACCGTGGCGGGAATGGACGCCTCAAGCGGCTTCCCCGGCTTGCCCACCGACATCAGGAACTGATCTCCCCGCCGTTCGAGACGAATTCGTACCGGCGCGTTTACGTCCGACCGCACCTCAGAAGTCTCAGCCCCTGGGATCGGCCGAAACTGGAGCGCGGTCAGGCCGTCTCCGTGGAGAGCAACGTCGGCATAGGGGGCATTCGGATTTAAGCTTTGCCGCACCACTAACACCGCCTTGCGGTGCTCTTCCACGCCCTTGCCGATGAAGCGGACATCGGCGGTGATGGCGAAATTTCCTGACATTCGCTTCGAGACAAAATGAAACGCGTCCAATGTGCCCCACATGTTAGCGCCGCCGCCGGTGATGCGATACTCGCGGTTGGCGGCGTCGTAAGAGACAGAACCTTCTTTCGGGCTATCACCAACGTCGCCATGCGACTCGAATATGCCGATCGAATTCGTGGTCTGCTGTGCCTCAGCCACGTACGCACCGAATGAAAGTGGCAATAGGACCACGAAGAGCCAGCGCCGGCAGAATCCATCTGAGAATTTCATGAGCGCGATTCTAATGCACGGCGGCACATTTGCCGACAATTCACCGGGTAGCTTCGCATGTCCACAATGCTGAGCACGAATTTACGATAGACTTCGAGAAATCAAATAACGACTATCCCATGGCAATTGCGGACACTTCTACCCTGCAAAAGGAATCCGATCAGTCCGGGCGGGCTGCCGGCGCGTGCGTGATGGTGCTCTTCGGCGCAGCCGGCGACCTGACGAAACGTAAGCTAATTCCCTCGCTTTTCAACCTTGCAAAAGCGAAATTGTTGCCCAAGGACTTCGCCGTCCTGGGCGTTTCGGTCGACGACCTCACGCTCGAACAGTTTCGAACCCAAGTGACGGGATTTCTTCCCGCTGAAGATCACGACAACGAACACTGGCAGTGGTTCACCGACCGGCTCTTCTACCTGCGAGGGGAATTTTCCGATCCGAACTTGTATTCCACTCTCGTTGCCAGGCTCGGCGATTTGGATCGAGACCAGCAGACGGCCGGCAATTACATGTTTTATCTGGCTACGTCGCCCAAGTTCTTCGGCCTGATCGTCCAGCAGTTGGGAAATGCTGGCCTGTCGAAACAGGACGGCGGCCGCTGGCGCCGCGTCATCATTGAAAAGCCCTTCGGACACAATCTCGAGTCCGCCAAGGCTTTGAACCGGGAAATCAAGAGTGTTCTCGACGAAAGCCAGATCTACCGCATCGATCACTACCTGGGCAAGGAAACCGTCCAGAACATCATGGTGTTCCGCTTCGACAATGCCATCTTCGAACCCATCTGGAACCGGCGTTACATCGATCACGTGCAGATCACGAATGCCGAGACCGTCGGCGTGGAACAACGCGGCGGATATTTCGACACTGCCGGCACCCTCCGCGACATGGTTCCGAATCATCTGATGCAACTGCTTAGCCTGACCGCGATGGAGTCGCCGCCGTCATTTCAGGCGGACGCGGTCCGCAACGAGCAAGCCAAAGTACTGCACGCAGTGCAGCCGCTGGACTCCGAAGATGTCCTTAACCTCACGGTGCGCGGGCAGTATGGCGAGGGCATCGTAGGTGGCGAGAATGTACCCAGCTACCGCAGTGAGGCCGGAGTTTCCCCTAATTCGCGTACGGAAACTTACGTCGGCATGAAGCTGACCGTCGACAACTGGCGCTGGGCGGGCGTTCCCTTCTGTCTGCGAACCGCCAAGCGCATGGCCAAGCGCCACACCGAGATTGTTATTCAGTTCAAGAGCACTCCATTTGAACTGTTTCGGAACTCCGCATTCCACAAGCTGCACACCAATACTCTAGTGATTGGAATTCAGCCGGTGGAGGCTATCTCCTTGAGCTTCGGCGCCAAGATCCCGGGCGCCGTCTTGCGCGTGGGATCGGTGGACATGAGTTTCGAGTATTCCAAATATTTCGGTGCCGACCCGCACACCGGATACGAGGTTCTGCTTTACGACTGCATGATCGGCGATCCGACCCTGTTTCAGCGCGCTGACATGGTCGAAGCCGGATGGAGCGTGATCGATCCGATCCTCGATGTTTGGACCGCTCTGCCGCCCCGCAAATTTCCGAACTACGCCGCCGGCACCTGGGGACCCAAGGATGCCGACGAACTCTTGGAGCGCGACCACCGCCGTTGGAGGACAATAGAGCCATGATTCTTGCAGGAGAAATCGGCGCAACCCGCACCCGGCTGGCCGGATTTGAAACCGAGGGCAGCCGGCTGCAACTCGTCGTTTGAAAAATCGTTCATGAGCCAGGAGCACGCAGGCCTCACGGAGATCATCACGACGTTCATACAGACCGAAGGAATCCTGGTGAACCGCGCCTGTTTTGGCGTTGCTGGCCCGGTGCGGCGTGGTCGTAGCAAGATTTCCAACCTCCCCTGGATCATCGACTCCCGCGACTTGGCGAAGCAGCTGAAACTCGACTCAGTGGGAATGATCAACGATCTCGAGGCCTATGCCTACGGCATCGACGGTTTAGATTCCAAAGATTTCGTAGTTTTGAATGAAGGCTCCGAAGATGCGGAAGGAAACCGCGCTGTGATTTCCGCCCGCACCGGACTCGGCGTTGCCGGTCTCTATTGGGACGGGTACCGGCACCACCCATTCGGCTGCGAAGGCGGCCACTCCGACTTTGCGCCCCGCAACGAGCTGGAGATGGCGCTGCTGAGTTATCTGCAAAAGAAGTATGGACGTATCAGCTTCGAGCGCCTCCTCTCCGGTCCGGGGATCAAGAACATCTACGACTTTCTCAGAGATACGAAGCGAGCCGAAGAGCCGCAGGCATTGAAAGATCAGATCGCCGGAACGCCCGACGCCCCAGCCCTGATCTCGAAACTGGCTGCGGCGGGCACAACTCCCATTTGCGACCAGACGATGTCGATCTTCGTAAGCATTTATGGAGCCGAGACCGGGAACGTGGCTTTGAATTTCTTGTCCACCGGGGGAATTTACATCGGAGGAAGCGTCGCCGCCAAGAACGTTTCGAAGATGAAAGATCCGATCTTCATGCAGTCGTTTCTCGACAAAGGACGGCTGGTGCCGCTGATGAAAGAAATTCCGGTGAGCATCGTTTTGAACGATGACGCAGGGATGATCGGAGCGGCGCGGTATACGTTGATTGAGAAGGCATTCAAGACCAGGAAGACAGCCTGAACTGCCGACTGAGGTCGTGATGGCCGCAGTGCTTTAGGTGCAACCGAGGCGCTGTTCCATGCGAAAAGGTCACCGCCGCCATTCGTCAATCAGATTGGCCACCAAGCCGGTCCATCCCGTCTGATGGCTGGCTCCCAGCCCCAGACCAGTGTCTCCGTGGTAGTACTCGTTGAAAAGCAGAAACTCTCGCCAGTGCGGATCCTCCTGAAATTTTCGATACCCGCCGAAGCACGGCCGCTTGCCGTCAGGACCGCGCTTGAAGATTGAGATCATGCGATTCGCAGCCTCTTCTGCGATCGCAGAGGGCGTCACCGGCTTCCCGTGGCCTCCCGGCACCGAGACTGAAAATTGTGGCCCGAGCGCTTCACTGAAGCGCAGGAACGAATGAATTAACAGGTAGGAAGTCGGGAACCACACGGGGCCGCGCCAGTTTGAGTTCCCTCCTTTGAGTTTCACTTCAGCTTCTCCGGGTTCGTAACCGAGGGTACGATCTCCAAATTTGAAGGGATGGTCCTTGTGATATTTCGACAAGCTACGAATACCATACGAAGACAGGAATTCTCCCGGATCCGCGATGCGCTCCAGTAACCGCTTGAACTGATTCGGATCCGCGATCGACAACACATAGCGCTTGCGACCGTCGTCGACCGCATAACATGCATCCCCGACCAGATCGGGCCTGTTCTGGATGAACCATTCCACATCCCTCAAAAAACTCGGATAGGCTTTCAGTTCCTCGCGATCGAGCACCTCAATTCCATAGAGCGGAATCAGTCCGACCAGCGATCTCAAACGAAATTTGTGAAACTCACCGTTCGGATAGCGGAGGACATCGTAGAAAAAGCCCTCCTTGTCGTCCCATAACTGATATTCGCGGCCGCCCATCTTCTTCATGGCCGCGCCGATATAGATAAAGTGCTCGAAGAATTTAGTGGCGACGCCCTCATAGACACGATTCTGCTTCGCGAGTTCGAGCGCAATGCGCATCAGATAGAGACAGAAAAAACCCATCCAACCCGTCGCATCAGCCTGCTCCAGGATCGCGCCGCCTGGAAACCGCTCGCCGCGATCGACGACTGCGATGTTGTCCAGGCCGAGAAAGCCACCTTCGAAAACGTTATTGCCCTGGCTATCCACCCGATTCACCCACCAGGCAAAGTTCATGAGCAGCTTGTGCAGACACCGTTCAAGAAACTCAGTGTCCCCCTTGCCGGTGCGCTGCTTTTCATTCTGATAAACACGCCAGCACGCCCAGGCGTGCATCGGCGGATTCAAATCGGAAAACTCCCACTCATACGCCGGAATTTGCCCGTTCGGATGCTGGAACTGCTCGAACAGCAACACCCACAAATTTTCTTTGGCAAAATCTGGGTCAACCAGTGCCAGGCTGATGCACTGAAATGCCAAGTCCCACGCGGCAAACCACGGGAACTCCCACTTGTCGGGCATGGATAGAATGCGCATCGAATTCACATGCCGCCAATGAATGTTGCGCATTCTTTTTCGCGATTCCGGCGGCGGCATTTTGGGATTGTCTCCCTCCAGCCACACATCCACGTCCCACAAATAAATCTGCTTGCTCCACAACATCCCGGCTAGTGCCTGGCGCTGAATTTCCTTTTCTTCTGCGCTCGCTTTGGGAGGATGAATACTCACGTAGAACTGATCGGCCTCAATCTTTCTCTGCGCAACAATTTTCTCGACGTCATCCAGCGGCCGCACCAGCTTATCCGGCGTCAGTCGCAGACGAAGAACGGCAGACTCTCCAGCCGGGATCGAATATTTGTAATGAACACAAGCCTTGGTTCCTGTGCGCGCGGGATTGATGCAATCCTCGCCCTTTACGATTCGTCGATGGAATGCATCTTTCACAAACCGCTTGCGACTGGGCGCGCTGTAGAGACGCTCGGCGTTACTCTCATTGTCTGTAAACAGCGGCTCACCGCCGGTAGGAACATAGAGATATCGACGTCCCAGCGAATAAGGAAACTGGAGATTGTGAAGTGCAGATTTCTGAAAATCATCGGCAACCAAAGTTATATGGCCGGCTGAGCCCTCAAGAGCAATCAGAGGCTCGCTGCCCGAAGGATCAGTCCAAGCCCACGTGTTACGGAACCACAAGTGCGGCAGCAGGTGCAGATCAGCTGTTTCCGGTCCGCGATTGAAGGCTTCGATCCGCACGCAAATATCTTCCGGACCCGCCTTCGCATACTCGACGAAGACATCGAAGTAGTGGTTGTCTTCAAAAATTCCGGTGTCCAGCAATTCGTATTCAGGCACTCCGACCTGTCCCCATCGGCGCCGGTTTTCCTCCAACAACTGCGCGTACGGAAACTTCCGCTGCGGATACTTGTAGAGCATCCGCATGTAACTATGCGTCGGGGTGTTGTCGAGATAGAACCAATATTCCTTGACGTCCTCGCCGTGGTTACCCTCATTGCCCGAGAGTCCAAACATGCGCTCTTTCAGGATCGGGTCACGGCCATTCCAAAGAGCCAGCGCGAACACCAACAACTGGTACCGGTCGCAAATCCCGGCGATGCCATCTTCGCCCCAGCGATAAGCCTTGCTGCGCGCCATGTCATGGGTGAGAAATTCCCACGCACACCCGTCTGGACTGTAGTCCTCTCGCACGCTTCCCCACGAACGCTCACAGACATATGGTCCCCACTTGCGCCAGGGCGTTACCATTTCGTGAGAAGGCTCGGATAGTCGCCGATGTTCCGCGGTTAAGGGAGAATTGCCAGAATGGGGAGCCGACGCGTCCGGCATGGTTAGCGGCTTCCCTTCTCCGCCGACAACAGCACTGCTAACTTCTGCATCTGTGCGGAGAACCGGGGAGCGTTATAAGCAGACGGATCATCAAGTTGCTGGAAGAGTCCATCGATCGCTGCCTTTATCTGCGCCTCATCGAGATCCTTCGCATTCTGCTTGTAAACGCCGAACAGCGAGTCGAGCGACATGGCAGCCTGCCCGGCGGCTCGCTGTCCTTGCTGAGAGATCGCGTTGGAATCAGCGGCAATCTTCCGCATCACCCTCAACGTGAATGCCTGATCGTAGCTGCGATTGTTCAACGCGCCGGTAAGAAAATGTGCGAGTTCGGCGGCGCGATCGGCGGACGCCGCAATCTGTTGCCGGTCACCACTGAGTTGTCCAATTAGCCCACTCAGAGTCGCCAACTCAGACTCAAGTTTGCCGTAAGCCGCCGGATCCGTTTCCGCGGCCGCGTAGCGAAACACCGCGAACCGCGAAGAATTCCACGCAGGCACACCCGGCGTGCGTCCGGCATACCCGACATCTTGACGCCAACTGTCTTTCGCAGCCGTCAGACTGTGATGGCAAGCAAAGCAATCAAGCTCGGAATATTCCGGCCACGTCGAACTGCGCGCGCGGCGCGCCAGCCGCTGCATGCTGTCACGTAATTGCATCCCTTGCCCCACCGCCCACTCTTTCGTTCCAAACCAGGGAATCTCATTCGGATCCTTCCAATGTTTCGGCATCACCGCGCTGAACAGATTCAGCTCGAACGTCAGATCAGGATGTCCCGCCGCAATCATCTGGTGATCGACGGACTGCTCTTCCGTTCCAAGGTGGCAACGTAGACAAGTGTGGCTGCGGATGGCGACGTCTCGCAGATCGCGCATCCCAAGCTGATCTTTCTGCGCAGGCGTGCGGGTCTCCCACTCTCTTACCGTGTGCGCCCCGAGCCATCCTGCGGCTGGGCCGTGGCAATGCTCGCAGCTGACCCCGTCGCTGACATCGAAGCTCTGAGCGCGCATCTCCGGAGGCACCGAAAGCGCATGGCACGCGAGACATTTCTGGTTCTCGCCAGGCGGTGACTTGAGGTTAAGAATTTTGCCAATGCGAACGGAAACGTCATTGGACAGCACCTGATAAGCGCGGGCATGTTTATCCTGGCCCGCCCAGATGCTGTACTCGTTTTGCGCAACATCCGTAATCTGCTTGGGCTGGATGCTTCCATGACAACTGCTGGACGCGCATCCGCCCGGCCCGTTGTATTTGCCGACCACCGTCTTCTGCGCGAAAGCCGAACCAATGCAGGCGAGCGAGAGACACGCCGTCCATCGCCACGACATTCGTCCCTCGTCCACTATGCGCATTTTTAGAGCGATAGTTTTGCTTATACCCACTCCGCTGGGCGAAATCAATTGACGGAATGGTTCGCTTCCCAAACTGACGGACAACGACTGTCGTGAGTCTTCAGGCCCCAAGTTCGCCATTCCCCACCGAGAACCGTTGACGTTAAGATTCTTCGTAACCTCGTCATTATTGGAATCTTGGAATCAAGGGGACCCTGTCGCTTGATCGACGAACTCAGGTCCATTCAGCATCAGTTCGGCTATTTGCCCGCCGATCGTTTGCAGGAACTCGCAGCCAAGATTCAGGACCCGTTAAGCCAGATTCATGCGGTCGCGAGCTTTTATCCTCACTTTCATCTTGCGCCGCCCGCCCAAGTTGAAGTGCGAGTCTGCGCGGACATGTCGTGTCATCTCCGGGGCGCACCGGCCCTGAAGCACGGCCTGGAACAAGCATTCGGCGCAGGCGGCGCGGAGAAAGTTGCTGTCCGCAATGTTTCCTGCCTCGGGCGATGCGATCAGGCTCCAGCGCTCTCGATTAATGATCAGATTTACACCAACATTGACGAACAACGCACACTCGGACTTGTGCGCGACGTTTTGGCCGGTCGTGAACTTCCCGCCGCACAGTCAAGCCACAAACCGCTGCCGGTGCTTTCTGATCCGTATAACGGCTCGCCCAACTATTCTGCCGTGCGGCAGTTCGTCCAGACTCCGGATTGGTCCGGGGTCGTTGCCACTCTCAAAGCGGCCGGCCTGCGTGGCATGGGCGGCGCCGGCTTTCCGACTGGCAGCAAATGGGAGATCGTCCGCAACGCACCGGGCAAAGAAAAGTACATCGTTTGCAATGCCGATGAGAGTGAACCGGGCACCATCAAAGACCGCTTCATCATGGAGAACGTGCCCTACCTCGTGATCGAAGGCATGATTATGGCCGGCCTCGTCACGGGCGCTCGCCGCGGGATTCTTTACATCCGCCACGAATACCACCGTCCAAAAGAAATCCTGCAGGCAGAAATCGACCGGTGCTATCGCGACGGGCTTCTCGGTCCGCGAATTCTTGGCAGCGACTTGGAATTCGACCTGGAAATCTTTGTAAGCCCCGGCGGCTACATCTGCGGCGAAGAGAGCGCCCTGCTCGAAGCGATCGAAGGAAAACGCGCTGAACCCCGCAACAAGCCGCCCTTCCCGGGCACCAACGGACTGTGGAACCAGCCCACGGCGATCAACAACGTTGAGACTTTTACGTTCGCGACCGTGATCTTGTCTCGGGGCGCGGATTGGTTTAAATCTCAGGGCACGAACGGCGCGTCCGGCATGAAGTTCGTGGGCATCAGCGGCGATGTGAATCGTCCCGGCGTCTACGAAGTGCCGATGGGCACGAAATATTCCGCGCTGATTTTCGAATATGCCGGCGGGATCCCAGGAGGCCGCCAACTTCTCGCTTACGCGCCCTCTGGTCCTTCCTCCGGATACCTGCCCGCATCCATGGCTGATCTCCCGCTCGACTGGAACGCCGTGGCCGCCGCTGGTTCCATGGTCGGTTCGGGAGCCATCGTCGTCTGCGCCGAAGGCCGCTGCATGCTCGATATGGCACTCAATGCGGTGCGTTTCTACCGCAACGAGTCCTGCGGCAAATGTGTTCCCTGTCGTGTCGGGTCGCAGAAATTAGTCGAAATGCTGTCGGGCTGGACCGAAGGGCGCTCCTCAACCTCTGATCTTCCATTGCTCGACGAACTTTCTCATGCACTGAAGCTGACTTCAATTTGCGGACTCGGTCAGGTCGTTCCTGTTCCGATCTTGTCGGTGCTAAAACATTTCCGTGCGGTCGTGGACGACCACCGGAACCACCGCCGCTGCGCCGCCGGTGTTTGCTTTTCAGCGCGAGGGACAGCATGAGTTCCCGTCCCGCCGCCGAGATTCAGCTCACCATCGACGGCAGGCCCATCTCCGTGCCGGTGGGAACTACGATTTTCGACGCCGCGCGTGTCAATGGCATCCCCATTCCAACCCTCTGCCATCAGCAGAATGAAAATCCTGTCGGTGTGTGTCGCGTCTGCGTGGTGGATATCGGCCAGCGCGTCTATGCGGCATCCTGCATTCGCCAATGTGAATCCGGCATGACGGTGAAGACCGCAACCGACCAGGTGCATGCGGCTCGCAATACTCTGGTCGAACTCCTGATGTCGGATCATCCCGCGCCATGCGCCCGCCAGCAGCAGTCCGGAGACTGCGAACTGGAGCGCCTTGCCGGCGCGGCTGGAATCAAAGAGTCGCGCTTCCCTCACCGCACCACTCCGCGAGGAAAAGACGACTCATCCGCCGTGATCGCTGTCGATCACGAAGCTTGTATCCTTTGCGACCGCTGCATTCGCGGCTGCGATGACATCCGCGACAACTGGGTGCTGGCCCGCCGCGGCAAGGGGTACCAGGCTGGCATTGCTTTTGACAACAACCTGCCGATGAGCGAGTCGTCCTGCGTGTCTTGCGGCGAATGCATGGTCTCCTGTCCTACCGGAGCGCTCACCAACAAACGAGTCGTCGGGACACAACTCGGCGAGGGAGATGTCCTCGATCCGTCCGAACTGTTGGGCCTTCCAATTTTCCAGAAGAAGCGGCATTTCAAGGCAGGAGAAATTGTGTGCCGCGAAGGCGAATTCGGGTCGACGGCGTTCTACATCCTCGAAGGTCAAGCCGAAGTCTTTCTCGCCAGCCCCATCGCGCACGTCAAGACCGAAGGCAGCAGCAAGGGCTTTTTTAGTAAACTGCAGAGCCTGCTCGCGCCCCGCGAGGGCGACCGCCGCAGCGAAGAGTCCGATCGGCCATTTATTCCCATCGACGCTTCGGTCGATTTGCCTTACGACAGTCCTATCGCTGAACTGAATCCTGGCGACATGTTTGGCGAAATGACCTGCATGAGCTATTACCCGCGCTCGGCTACGGTCCGCGCTCGTACTGACTGCGTAATGCTTGAGATGCTGAGAAATGTTCTCGACATTCTCCAGCGCAACAAGACTTTTCGCGCGCAACTGGAGCGTAACTATCGCGCCCGCGCGCTCGACTCGCACTTGCGCAGCGTTCCCGTCTTCAAGTCGCTCACCCAGGATTTCATCGACCACCTGCGTGATCGCGTCGAACTCCTGCGTTTCAATCCCGGACAGGTAATCTGTCGGCAGGGAGATCCTGCCGACAGCTTTTACCTCGTCCGCATCGGCTTTGTAAAAGTCTCTGAGCAGCGTCCGGGCGGCGAGTTGGTGCTCGCCTACCTCGCCCGCGGCGGCTACTTCGGCGAGATTGCTCTTCTGAGCGGCAGTCCGCGCTCCGCGACCTGCACCGCTCTCGACCATGTCGAAGTCGTCCGTATCGTGGGCGAAGATTTCCAACTCATGCTCGACCGCTTCCCCGAGGTCCGCCAAAAGCTCGAAGCCATTGCCCAGGAACGCATCAAAGAAAACCTGCGCCACACCGTTCAGACACAAAATGTTCCCGTCGATCAGTTCCTTGCTCAGGGCCTGATGGAGGCTCAAAGCCTGCTCGTCCTCGACCTCGAAAAGTGCACACGCTGCGACCAATGCGTTCGCGCCTGTGCGGATGCGCACGAAGGCGTCAGTCGCCTCGTTCGTGAAGGACTACGCTTCGATAAATATCTGGTGGCGACATCCTGCCGTCAGTGTCGCGATCCGCTCTGCATGGTCGGGTGTCCGGTTGGATCCATCCGCCGCCGCAACACGCTGGAAGTGATTATCGAAGACTGGTGCATCGGTTGTGGGCTGTGCGCCACCAACTGTCCTTACGGAAATATCAACCTGCATCCCTTCCCTGCCGAACTAGACGATCCCTCGCATCCCGGACAAACAATCGCCGGCGTGCGCGTGAAAGCGACGTCCTGCGATCTATGTCACGATCACGCCGAGCCAAGTTGCGTGTATGCCTGTCCGCATGACGCCGCGCATCGCGTGAATCCGCCGGAATTCTTCGCCGGCATGCTCGCGCAACCCGCACCGCGTACGGACGGGAGTTGAGATCGCGTGCTCATCGATCACACGCATCGCAAATGGTTCCTCGGGAGCGCAGCGGCGCTCACGGTCGCCGCCGCGGTCTATGTCCCATACGCATTGCACTCACCGCAGGGACCACGAGGAGGCAGCGGGATCGGATTGACTTTCGGCACTACCGGCTTCCTCTGCATGCTGTTCGCCGGATTGCTCGGCTTGCGCAAAAAATTTCCGATCTGGCGCATAGGCCGTGCGCAAACATGGATGCGCGGTCACCTCTGGCTCGGCCTACTCAGTTTCCCTCTGATTCTCTTTCATGGCGGTTTCCACTTCGGTGGATCACTGACTCGTTTGCTGATGTGGCTGTTCGGCTTCGTCTGGATCAGCGGCATACTCGGCGCTGCTCTGCAGCACTTCATGCCCCGCTTCCAAACCGCACAGCTTCCGATGGAGACGATTTACGAACAAATTGATCGCGTCCGCGGACAACTGGCCGAAGAAGCCGGACAACTGGTGGAAGAAACGTGCTCCGCTCTGGAAGGCGAAGTATCGCGCGCCAGCGAACGCCAGCGAGCCGTATCTGCCAGTGCAGGCACACAAGGCGGGCTGACGGTGGCTTCTGGCCTGCGGACCAACCAACAGGTTAGCGTACAGCTACGCACTTTTCTCGATCAGGAAATGCGCCCCTATCTTGAGCGTGCCGGAGCACATACGGCACGCCTCGGGCAGTCAGGTCAGGCGCAGAAAATGTTCCAGCAGTTTCGGGTGCTCCTTCCTCCCGATCTGCATTCAAACCTGGACGACCTGGAAAACATTTGCGAAGAAAAGCGCCAGCTGGATAAACAGAGCCGCCTGCACAGGATTCTGCATGGCTGGCTGCTCGTGCACATCCCGCTGTCCTACGGGTTGTTAGTTCTGGGAGCCGTGCATGCTGTAGTTGCTTTGAGATTTTGAGATTCAAAGATGCTGCGACGGACGCGCACAACCAAGAAACTCGCCAAGCGCATTGACCTGCAATACTTCGCGCATGCGCACCCGTTCCGGCAATGGCGGTTTTGGCTCTCCATCGCAGTTCCAGCGATTGCACTGAGCTGGTTCGTCTTACAGCGCGCGCAGGGCGGCCAGAAAGTGTATTCCGCGGGACCGCTCTCCCACGCGCACGCCGTATTCACGCAGCAATGCGCACTTTGTCACGTCGCCCAAGCCGGATCTTTCAGCGCGCATGTCACCGACAAAGCCTGCCTCACCTGCCATGACGCCCCCGTGCATCATGTGAATCAGACATTCACTCCCGAATGTGCGTCGTGTCACGTCGAGCACAAAGGCGCCATGCTGCTGCAAGCAACGGCAGACCGGGCTTGTACCCAATGTCACGCCGACCTGCGCACCCGCGACGGACAACCGCACTACATTAGTTCCATTGCCGGCTTTGACCGGAAGCATCCAGAGTTCTCAACACTACGTTCCGGAAAGACCGACCCCGGCGGGGTTCGACTCAATCACTACCTGCACCTGCAACCTAACCTGATTGGGCCCAACAACACGCGGATGCAGTTGATCTGCGACGACTGCCATGGGACCAAGACCGCAGATGTCACGCCTCATCAAGCTGCGGAACTTCATCCCGCCTCCCTGACCGAAATCAGCACGCGCCGTCCCCACGAACAGGCCTACATGCCTCCGCCGGAATTTGCGAAACACTGTGCCGCCTGTCACACCTTGCAATTCGATACACACTTCGGCAATGAGCAGGTCCCACACGATAAGCCCGAAGTGATTCATACGTTCCTGGTGAAGAAGTTCGGCGAGTACATCGCGACCCATCCCGGCGCGGTACATGAAGTGAATCCCCCTGACCGGCAGATCCCGGAGCGTGTTCGGCAGGCGCGGTCTGCGCGCAATGCGGCCGAGTGGGTTCAGTTTCGCGTTGAAGATGCAGAGTGGCTTCTATACGCCAAGACGTGCAAGCAGTGCCACACACTACGGCCGACCAATGATTCCCTGCCCGAGGTCGCGAAGTCGAACATGACAACGCGCTGGCTATCACATGCCGATTTCGATCATCATCCGCATCGCATGATGACCTGCACTAGCTGCCACAGTCGCACTCCCGACAGCCGCGAGACAACAGACGTCCTTCTCCCGGGCATTCAGACTTGCCAGCAGTGCCATCGTCCACAGGGCTCCACGAAAGAAGCCGCTGAAGGCCGCTGCTACGAGTGTCATCAGTATCATGACTGGACGAAAACTAAACCGACCAAAGGTGACTTCACCATTCAGCAACTACGCGGTGAAGCCCGCGTTCCAGTTCTTGACAGGTAGCGCATCCTGCGGGCTGTAGTCGCCTCCCGCAACTCTCCGCGTTCATTTCAAGCTCGAGAGTTACCGTGGCGCGGTCTGCTTCGCGACAGGCGGCTCCTCAGTCACGGTAAATAGCGCGCCATCCCGCAGGTACATCCGCTCCATCTCTTGACGGTTGAAGGGCCGGGCCCCACGCCGTCCAAACACCGCGAGTTGGTTTCCGCTTTCATCCACAGCCCGGTCGCGATCGATTCCCTTCGACAGAGCCAGCGCTGGACCATGCGTGCGATACCTCGCAATTAGCTTGGGCGTGGGTCGCGGACTGAATCCGCCGAACGCAGGGTTATCAGGCGGAGAGAACAGCTGAACAACTTTCAATCCGTTGACCCCATCTGCGACGTAAGCGAACAAACTTGAACTGACCATCCCCAGTTTCACATCATTGGCATCGTTGATCTCGCCGCCAGCATTGAACATTTGATCAAGCCGCGGCTCTTCCGGACGCTCGACATCCACGATTGCCACTCCTTTTTTGCCATTGGCGACGTAAGCATACGTCCGGGCGACATAAATGTTGCGAGCATCTTCCAGAGGAACCCCCGCACCCGGTACCACTTTCGGCTGCCCCAACTGCGTAACATCCAGAACTTTCAATCCATCGTGATCCACCACAAAAGCATAACGAAACTGGAGGGCGATTCCGCGCGGATCGTTCAATGCCGGCGCCCCAATTTCTGCCGTCACCTTAGGCTGAAGTGGATTATCGAGGTCCACCACCACCAGCCCGCGATCGCAGAGAATGTAAGCGTACGTTCCAGCGATCGTAATGCGGCGAGCGCCGTTCAAAACGCCGCCAGGATTGAACGCCAGCGCCCCCTTGAGAAAATTATTCGCTGGATTGCCATCCAGCAATGTCCCCACGCCAGGACTCTTACTTTTGAGGTCAGGGTTGCCGACGATCACCAGCCCTTCGTATTTGTCCGCCACATAGAGAAATCCATACATCAAGTGGACGGACTGCTCTTCATTCTCTTTCCGATGTGTCCGCAATGGATCCACGCCAAGTGTGGTCGGGGTAGCGACAGCGGTTGCATATTTGGTTGGCAGAAAGAAACGCTGGCCAAGTGGCGATACCGGAGCCGTCACCATACGCTCCGAGATATCTTTGTTGTCGTTGTTCGCGATGTCGAAGATGCGCAGTCCGCCCTTGCCCATTGCCGCGTAGAGATACTCGCCACGCGCCTGCAGGTCGAGAACTTCACCTCCCGCATGCTGATGAGATTCCCTTAGTGCGCTGTGAGCTTCAATGTGCTTCCTGTAGTTCTCGGGGTAAGCGATCTTCTGGAAGTCGCTGCCAATCACCGCCGGCGGCTCATCGTGTTCGGTCACCGCAACCGCCTCGAAGCCCTCGCTGCCAGCCGCAACGAAAACATAGCGCCCCATGAAATTCATGAAATTTGTCCCCTGGAGCAGCAGTTGTGCCATCCAGGCATTGTTGTCATTGGCACGCGAGACGTGGCAGTCGGTGCAGCCTTTCGTCTCTTTTCCTCGCACCGTGTGGGGAACAAACGTGCTGAATGCCTGTCCACTGAAGCCTTCGGCCGAAACAGTCTGTTGCTGGTAATACAGCCAGTCGCGATCGTTATTTTGCGAACTGACCACCACTGCGCACGCAGATCGCACCGGCGCCACGCGATTTCCTGTCACCGTGCCATCGATGCCGAGCGTATAGATATCATCGCGCAGCACCTGGAAATTGTAGGAAGTCCAGTTGCGCGTCGTCAGGCCTTCGTTGTGCAGCATCGGCGTGCGCTGATTGGCAGTCATCGAAAGATGACAGCCATAACACGTCGGAGCCCAGGATGAATGGCAGGTGTAGCAAGTCATTCGGCTGTTCTGATGAGCGAGTTTCGATTCACTCTGCGACGCGTTGCCCCAGGTTTCGCCGTCCTGCTGGATGGTCTTCGCCAGCCGCGACTTTTCGCTGTAACGCGCATTGCCGGGAGTGATCGTGTCCCAAACCTGAACCACCTCCCATTCCTTGTCCTTTTCAAGCATCGACCGCTGGTATAACCGGTCGTCCCTCCAGTAGAAACGACGCTCCTGCCATGGTGTGCGAAGCCCGCCAAGATTCGTGCCGCCCATGGGAGCCGCCGTGCCGGACGTCACAAGAGATGCCCGTCGCTGAATGGTGCCGTGACAATCCACGCAGTCAATCTCAATGGCATTGCGCGTCTCGCCGTAGAGTTTCCCATTTCCGTGGCTATCCTGTTCGAAGTGGCAGTCGACACAATGCATTCCCTTCTCGAGATGGATATCTTTCAGGTGCACTGCTTTCTTCATCTTGTCGGGATCATCGAAGGAAACAACTTTGTCGTCGGCATCCTCCAGGTTCCCTTTGCGATCGTGCTTAAAGACCGCGCGGAAAATCCATCCGTGGCTGTGGAAATCGGCAAACTGCGTGTGTTGGAGCTTCTCGTTAAATTCCGGCGATCCGGTCTCTTCCAGAAAGGCGGTATCGGACCAGAGCCCGCGAACAGCTGCTCCCTCTGGATTCCGCGCCTGAACCACGCTCTGCTCGCCTGCTTTCGGATTGCGTTGTCGGGCGGGCCACATGTGTTCGCCATCCACCTCATTGTCCCACCACGTGTAGCCGAAGTAAGTCGAAACCATATTCGTGCCCGGGTGAATATGGCACACCATGCACTGGCTCGATGGAATGGAGCGCGTGAACTGATGTCGAATCGGGTGGCCGGATTCGTTGTGTGGAATGGTCGGGTCGGAAGTGGCGGTCCGCCCCTGATTCCCATGGACTGCATATACGCCCGAATGTTGCGGCGAGCGATCGTTCGCATAGATGACGTGGCAGGCACTGCATCCGCTGGCTCGGTAATCGCCGGGCTGATCGTTGGTGCCAGGAAAAGAGAGCAGCGGATCGAGGAGACGAGTCTTTTGCAGTCCCAGGAACACCGGGTCCGTGCGGAGTTCGGTGCCGAAGCCTCGTGAGCTGAGCTTGATCTCAGGCTTGCCAGGATCCTCTTCGAGGCTGGGGTTGCCGAGTTCAGGCTTTGATTTGCCTCCGCGCTCGAACACCCGCAACACATTTCCGGGCTGAGAAATTTCCCACCGTTCGAGCGGATCGAGATACGGCAGGATGCCTTTCTTCGCGATCTCCTCCGCAGTTGGAGGAGGAAAAGTCATCATGCGCCGGGGGGTGCCGTCCGGACCATAGCTCTCGCCGAACTGCGGCGTCTTAAATGGAACCGCCCCATTGTTGTAGAGCGCCGCTCCCCACAGCATGGCGCCGTGCGTCATCATGCTGGTCTGAACTTTACGGACTTCGGCGGCATGACAGCCCGACGTGCCACAGGTCTTTTCCGCAACCCGCAGGTCGCCGGGATTGACGAAGCGGACGTAGTCCCAGTTTTCGCGCAGCCAGTTTGTATAGGGTCGTTCGGCGTTCGCCGAAGAACGTGCGTCCTTGGAATTCCGTGGCTGCGCATGCGCTTGGCTCTTGGTTTGCAGGTAGTTAGCCGAATCAGGCGAACTCCCTGGGGCCTCACGCGCTTCGCTGTTGCCTCCATGACAGTCCGTGCAGCCCAGCCGAACCGTGCCAGTTGCATGCATGGTAGGGCTGTCGGTCGAAGTGTGGCAGGTCAGGCAGCCCGCAGATTTTCGGTCGACGTCGGTCTCGGATTGCAGGAGCAGAACATCTTCGCTCGTCTGCGCCGACGCAGAACTGTGAGTACGGATTGCGAACAGGAAGCAGAGGATGGCTGTTGCGCCCAGGGCGCTGCCGAAATTGGGCAATACCGATCGCAAGTTTTTCAAAACTGAAACTTCACTTTCGCGAACAACGAAAATAAAACTCTGCCGTTGTAAATATCCTGCAAGCTTTGCCCGGGCAACAACGCCGATGCTCCGCCTCGGATCACGATGTTCTCACTCAGAGGCGGGCGATACTCGAAGCCCGTGCCAACGTCCGTCCCAATGCTGTGGCGGATCGGCCGCTGAAATAGCAACAATTCCAACGGCTCCGTACGATCAAATCGCAGATAGTTAGAGTTGAGGAAGGCGCGCAGCTTTGGAGTTACTTCGAAGTCCGCTCCGAGATTGAAAATATAAATTCCCGGGTTAACGAAGTTCGCCTGACCTTCTTCTTTACTCGACCGCAGATCAGGCAATAAGCTCATCGGCGAAACCAGCCCTACTCCAGTCGCCGTGAGGCGGATGCCTTCATGATCCCAGAAGCTGTTTTCACTCCCGGCGAAGTGCATATCATCCACGATCGAATCGAAGCCGCGTGCCGTGCCGTCCGTGCGGGAGGCGCCCGAGCGATTGCTGGAATCACCGGAGGCGTAGAAGAAGGATGCGCGGAAACGCGCCCAGTCCTTATCGATCGACACTTCGAGCGCGCCCATCCGCGCATTGATATCGACCCGCCGGCCCGCGATCGTATTGAAGTCGTCGTGCCCCAACGCTTGATAAAAGGCATTGCTGACGTTGATACGTCCGATGTGGCCGTTGCCCGTCCATCCCAGATAGTAGGCGCGTATGTTGTGCGGATGGACCGTGCCATTTACCACTGCACCAACCGGCGCTGGACGCACGAGAAAGCCGTTGTCGTCGTAGTGGATGCTGGCGTCGTCCCGGTTGTAGTGGAAACTGAACTCGGTGGTGTAGCCCTTGGCGACGAAATCCTGGATGTACAAATTCGCGACATAGACCTGCTGTCCGCGTTTGTGAAATGAGTTCAGACCGCTATTAGTATTTTTCTCTAAAAGATCAAACCACGCGACGTTATATGCAAAGCGGTTGGAACGCAGATTGCCAAAGACACGAACCCCCGGCTGCTCCTCAGAAAAAATAAATCCGCGAAAGTCGCTGCTGAACTGTTGGATTCCGGCGCGCACTGACACGAAGTCGTAATTCGGACTGAGGTCGTGAATCTTGGCTTCGACGAATGCTTCCTGCAATCCGATATGCGTGTCGAAGCGGTTTGTTCCCTTGCGCGTGTCGATATTCACGAGGCCGCGCTCGCGGGTTTGCAGAAAATTGAGATTAATCTCCGGCGTGATGCGGACGCGAAAGTCGACAGGACGGAAACTGGTGTCGCCGCGGAACAAGTCGAAAGACAGCCGCAGATTCTCGGATACAAAGGCCTGCTCGCCGCGTCCGAAGAAGCCGCTGTCGCCGGGATCGGAACTGAGGCCGCTTGGGGTGGGAAGGCGGCGGCCGTCGAATCCGGTTTCGCTCGTCCCCGTGAAATTGAAAAACCAGCGCTGGCCGAAAATTGGATAATCCCCTTTGAGCTTGTTGCGGTTGTAGGGATCGTACCAGTGGCCTTTCACGTAAGGCGCATCGGGCTGCATCTCGTAGCGGCGCCAGTCGGGCATGGCGATGTCCCAGCGGTCGGGGTTGGGCGAGAAGTTGGCGGAGGCGCGCGGAATTTGCTCCGTCGAAATTTGTGTGGCCGCCTCTTGAGGAAGTGGGCGACCGATTCCGGGATAAGGCGTACCAGGACTACCAGGCGCAGCACATGGCATTCCCGGCACGCCGGACGAACACGTTGCAGCCCGAACCACTTCGCTCGACTCACGCAGCACAAGTTCGAGAACGGCGATCGGGCCGCTCACCTTGAAGTCGGAAATCGTCTGCGTCTCGAAGTGTTCCCGCGTGAACTTGACCTCATAGGTTCCCAGCCGGACATCACGCAGGCGGAAGATGCCTTCGGCATTTGTAGCGACAATGTAGTGTTGGCCGCTACTCGTATTCCGCAAATCAAGTTGGACGCCGGGAATCCCATGCCCCTGCGAATCGCGAATTAATCCTTGCAACGAAGCGGTGCTGGCCGGAGAACGTTCTGGAAGGCGACGGCCGCCTGGAACCTGACGAGCGAAAATCGGAGTGGCGAGAACAAGCAGCAGAAAAATCCCGAACCATGGCAGACACAAAACGGACCACCAGAGCGAGCGTCCGCCTGTCTGCACCCGTGAGCACCATCCCAAGGAGAGTCAGTTCCCTTCGTACCATAGCGACGGTGCAGGTGCAAAGGAAACCTCGGAAAGGGACTACGGTTCGTCACTAAGGACAAGCGCAAGGGAAGGTGCTGTATTTCTTTCTTGGTAAGTCACTCCTCGGTTTTCCGTGAGCAAATTCTATTAAACGGCAGTTCGCAACCGCAAAGGGCGCCGGAGTTCATTACCTCTGTAGAGCTACTGAATCAGCGCAAACACATCTCCCTGACCCCTGCCGCTAAGCAATACCGTGCCATAGAGATTGCCTGCATTGTCCCGAATCATGCTAGCAAGGGAATACCAACCGCTGAAATCGAAAGTATGCACATTTTGAAGCTACCAACTCAAAGATTCCCCCGTAGTAGGCCCCTAAGGTCGCAGTTCCGTAGATGTTGCCAGACGCATCCAGGACAACGCCTCCGATAGGCGAATGCAGGGTGGTGCTGCAGCACTGGAACGAATAGAGAAGCTGCTCATTCCATCCGCTTGGACCGTGACTCATCTTATAGACTGTTCCGCGGCCATTGGCGCCTCCGTGCACTGTGGTTCCGTAAAGATTTCCGGCATTGTCAAACACCAGATTGCCCTCCGGATCGCCACCATCAAACGGAGTTCCGGTGAAGACATGAATCACACTCGCGTTCCAACCACCGCTGCCGTTGGGGGACAGTTCGAATAGTTTGTTGTCCCTTGAAGTACCAAAGATATTTCCCGCAGCATCCATGATTAACCCGGCAAAGCTGGTCGCCACGCCATATATAATGCGCTCCGTCCAGTTGCCACCACCCGAGGGGCTCATCTCAAAAACCGTTCCTCTCGTGCCTCCGCATGCGTGGGTTGTACCGTAGAGATTGCCGAGATTGTCAATGATCAACCCGCTTTCCGGATAGCATCCTTCGGTCTTACTGCCTCCAAAGCTGTGGAGAACGGTCTTGGTCCAAACGTTACCCGCGCGGGTGAGTTTGAAGACCGTCCCATGGTTCTTAGAACCACCGTAACGTGTAGTTCCATAAAGGTTGCCGGCACCGTCAAAGATGACTCCAGCGTGCTGCGGAGAGGATCCATCGACTCCGCCTGCAAAGCTGTAAAGGACCGTCTCATTCCAACCTCCGGCACCATTCGGCGAAAGCTCAAATACAGTTCCGAACCCTAAACCGCCACCCTCAGTAGTTCCGTACAAGCTTCCGGCAGCGTCTAAGATCAGGCGGGATGTAGGCTTGCCGCCGTCACTGCCACCGCTGAAAGGATAGAGGATGGTGTAGGTCCCAGCGGGCATGGGCTGAACGGCGAGAAGCAGCAGCCCAGCGAGAACCGCCAGCACGTCAAACGCGCGGGACGCAAATAACAGCCGAGCCGCGAGTCTAATGCGCGAGGGCAAACTGCCGTGAGAGCGAATCATTTCGGCTGAAGTCATTAAAAATCCTTCCCGATCGAACGTGTCGTTCCTGCTTGCTTGTCTACCAAATTTGGCCGCAACCCATCGCAAATGGGTTTGGCGCATTCAGGGAAGTTCCCGCACAGCGAGCGTTGCAGTCGTAGGGTGACAGTCTATCCCTCGCGCCACTGTTGTCAATAACAATAATATTGTAGGTTTTCGTTAGAAAGGCACACGTACTACAGGACAGTTAGTAGAAAGTATCTAGTGAATCGTTGTGCGACGGAAGCATCAAAATTGTAGGCCTTTCATCGCCTGCAACCCGCAGGTTACCAACCAACTTACCAAGCAAGTTGCGGAGATTTTCATCTCGTCCCTATTTCGTCTTCATCACGTAAACTCCATCCCAATCCGCCTCAGGCGCGTTCTGCATAAACTCCAATACCCGATCCATAAAAATCTGGGTAGGGCCATCGTCCGGAAAGTGGGTCAGCATTTCTCCCAGACGGCTGGCCGCCTCCTGCCAGTTCTGCGCGCGATAGGCTTCCATGGCGTGGTTGTAGCGAGACAGCAGCGGCTCGTACTTATCTCTATTTTCGGCGAAGTCCAGCAGTTCGTAGATCGTAACGGGCAGGTTCTTGCCCTTGACGCGAATCTTGTCGAGATCACGGCAGACGAATTTGTCGGCGACTTGCCGATACGTCCCTTCGCTGATCACGATGCGGCCGCGATATTCCTTGGTGATTCCCTCCAGGCGGGACGCGAGGTTGACGTTGTCGCCCATCACAGTCCACGCCAGGCGCTTCGCGGAACCCATATTGCCCACGTTGACCGGACCGGTGTTCAATCCAACGCCGATTGCGATCTGCTTGCGGCCCTCCGCCTTCCACTTGATGTTGAGCTTGTCCAGTGCCTTGATCATCTGCAATGCGCACATGCAGGCACGATACGCATGATCGTCCTGAGGATAAGGCGACCCCCAGAATGCCATGATGGCGTCGCCGATATATTTGTCCAGTGTGCCCAGGTTGTGAAAAATTACCTCGGTCATCTCACCGAGATATTCATTCAGCAGGAGCACCAGCTCGTCCGCCGTCAGGCCCTCCGACATCGTCGTAAAGCCGCGGATATCGCTGAACATCACGGTGAGGTCTTTCGTCTCCCCGCCCGGACGGATGTATTTCTGCGGATCCTTTTCGATCAGCGCGATCACGCCCGGCGAGAGATACTGACCGAACGTTTTGCGGATTTTTCGTTTCTCGCCTTCTTCAAAGATCATGCGGAAACTAGTGATGACTGCGTAGTTCACGACCAGCGTGCCCGCAGGAATCACGCAACTCAGCCACAGCCCCCAACGCGCGAAGCTGAAATAGATGAACCATGCGAACACACCGAGAGTCACAAATACAGAGATGGTTGAGTAGAGCGGCTTGACCCGGCTGAACCAGAATCCGAAGACCAGCCCAAACAGCACGATGATTCCGGTGTCGATCATCTCCTCATACAGGCCACGCGTGAGAAAGCTGCGTCCCTTTTCGTCGCTGTGCAGGAGGTTGTCGATGATGTTGGCGTGAACCTCGACACCCATGTAACCCGCATCCTGCTTCTGAAACGGCGTGCTTCGTAAATCGCCGATGCCGAGCGCGGTCCCGCCGACCAGCACGATCTTGTCTTTGAACGTCTCGGGCTGCACGGCGCCATTGAGCACGTCCCACATCGAATAGTGGCGGTAGGTATGGTAAGGCCCGGTGTAGTTAATGAGGACGCTGCCATCATGCCAGGGCCGAAAGTTGTGCCGGCCAAACTGGATGCGCTCCAAGCCGTTTTCTGAAATGTAGGCGGCAATCTCCTGATCAGGAATCTTTTCGTACTCCCGCAGTGTCTGCATCGCGAGCGAAGGAAAGAAATCCTGATCCTGATAGCGAACCATCAGCAATGCGCGCCGCAACGTGCCGTCCGCATCCGGGGTGGTGTTGAAGAAACCGTACGAGGCCGCCGCTTCAGCGAGCAACGCCAGATTGGCTTCCGCGCCGGGGTAAGCATTTCCGCCGTTGTCGATCCAGGCGCGGCTCAAGTCGAAGTCCCGTCCTTTCGACTTGACCTTCAACACTTGCGGAAACGCTTTTGCCCACACGATGTTGAAGTACTCCTCCGACCGTTTTGCATCGGAAGCCTGGGCGCGGTCCCGGTCGAGAAAAAGATGGCCGAGCACGACTCTTCCCGACTGTTGTAACGCCGCGGCAAACATCGCATCGTGATCTCCGGCCGACTCGAATTGCTTGATCTTCGCCGTAATTCCCGCCGGCGCAGACGGACCAAGTTCGCGCTGTAGTTTCCCAAGAGCCTGCGCAGCAGAATTATTTTCGGGAGTAGGAAAAGTGGCGTCAAAGGCAATCACACCCGCGCCACCAGTGCTCAGTTTCTGGACTAACGTTGCGTAAGAAGTTCGTGGAAGCGGAAACGCTCCGACGTTCTGAAGCGTTTTCTCGTCGATCCCGACAATGACAATGCGCTCGTCATGCGGACGCTCTCCGCGCGCGGCAAAGCGCATGTCCAGCGAGCGCTGCTCCACATTTTGGAGGAAAAGAAACCCGGCGCGAGTGCTGCCGCCGATTCCAGCGAACGCAAACAGGATCAGCCCGGTCAATGTGACCAGTAACGCTAGTGCCAGATCAATCTGGCGCGCCGGGAACTTCCCCAGCCATCGCGACCAGCGGGACCACCTTTGCTCGCGCAGCGTCATGACCATCATGATCCCAGCTGACGGCGCAATTGCCTATCCGCACTTCGGGTTCTGCGGATTAGGACAGCTCGGCGGCCGGGGAGCGGGCGTACTCGTGTTCAGTTGCGTAACCGCCACTGCCCAGCCGGCCGCTGCAACTCCAACACCGATAATAATGTCGCGCACCAGATGTGCATGATGAATCGCCGGAACGGCATCGGGGACCGAAGTATCTTCGGCGCTGGCCCTTTGCACGTCCGGTGGCGTGGACTGCGGCTGAAAACCCGCTGGAGGTATCTCAGAACTGATCACGACCATCTGCCCGGCATTGACCTGAATCTGACTGTCTGAACTCTGGCTCGAATTCTTCACGACCTTTGCGTCGCCCAGCGGACTAACCCACACTTTGCCCGTGTAGCAGATCACGGTCGTCTTGTTCGCTTCATAACCTACGTAGAAATCCGTGCCGATCACACCGATTACCGCATTTGGCGTCTTCATTTCAAACTTGCCGTTGGGCTGCGTGATCTTGACGACCTTGCTCCGCACCTTGCCGAAATCGACCTCCAGCGAAGTCTGCTGCGACGCGCTGTCATGCTGCACAACCCGCAATTCGCTGTTCGAACCCAGACTGAGGATTGACCCATCGGTCAAACCAGCGCGCAGGCGGCCCTTTTGCTCGGTTTTGAGCAGGTCATTCCATGAAAGATCGTCCTTCACTTTTGCGGGCTGAGCGTTGCGCGTGGCCGATGGA
The DNA here is from genome assembly GCA_003225495.1 of Acidobacteriota bacterium. Classification (GTDB taxonomy): domain Bacteria; phylum Acidobacteriota; class Terriglobia; order Terriglobales; family Acidobacteriaceae; genus Acidiflorens. The sequence goes on along the minus strand of QIAJ01000210.1, from coordinate 2,385 downwards.
ATCAAAGCGCTGATCTGGCCCGCCGTTTGGCTTCCCGCGCACAGCGCAGGCAGCGGCGATAGCATGAGACACAGTACTGCGGCGATAAATTGTCTGAGCGGATTCAAGACAGGCCCCTTCCGGCTTTCTATTATTTTTTCGTGGAGGATAGGCAAATTGTTTCATAGCGGAATGGAATGTCAACGTTACGAGCCTTCCGGGGTGTCAACTGTGGTTACACGAAAGTATCGGCACCGTAGTTTCTCTTCGCGGCCGTATTAACATTCCCGCTAGACATGAACCGTCTACATTTCTTGCAGCACCTCGCGGACGACGCACGTCCGGTCGAGGTGGCATGAATCACTACCGGTATCGTCGATCCGCTTCGATTGTCTCCTCGATCTTTGTTCTTCTGTTTGCAACCCTGTCGGTCTCCTGCGGGAGCGTCGCTCACACGCCTGCCAACCCTCCGCCGCCTCCCGTTCCTCTGACGGCCGCCGAAGTACAACTCGTTGTCGAGAATGCTGCACGATCCTTGAACGTTCCTATGGTTGTAGCGGTAGCCGATCGTGCAGGAAAGATCCTGGCGATATTTCAGAACTCGGGAGCACCGGCGACCTCGACGGGTAACTTCGGAGCCGCAGTCGACAGTAAGGAACTTGCCGTCGCCCAAGCGCGCACCGCGGCGTTCTTCAGCAACGATCAGGCGCCGCTTTCGACACGCACGGTCCGCTTCATTAGTGGCATCCACTTTCCGCCCGGAGTCACCAACGCTCCCAACGGCGATCTCTACGGAATCGAAGATTCCAATCGTGGCTGTCAGCTGAACGCCGCTTTCTTACCCGGAAAAAACGTCGATCCTGCCCGTTCGATTGACGGTCTGAGTCTGGGCTTAGGCATCATCACCGGCAAAGCGAACACCTCTGACAGCGATCCGGCCGCCGTGAATCCCGGAGGAGTTCCGCTCTTCAAGAACGGTCACGTGGTCGGTGGAGTAGGAGTAGTGACAGCCTCCTCAGATGCATCCGAATTCGCGGCCTTCTCGGGAGCTTCTCAGTCGGGCTTGCTGCCGGATCCATCGCAACTTCCTCCGCCCGGAGTCGTGATCATCGGCGGAATTTCCTTGCCATTCGTAAACCAGACCACTCCCCCGAACGGCATCGGCCCCGGCACAACGGCCGGAGCGTACTCGATCGGTCCAGTCGCTGGTACGCTTCCGCCGGAAGGCGATCTGGCCGGCCCAACCGCTGGAGCTTCCGGCCTGACTCAAGCCGATATCGCGGGCATCATCAATCAGGCAGTAGCCACCGCTGACATCACGCGTGCCGTGATTCGACTGCCTCCCAGTTCCCGTACAAAAATGACGATTGCGGTCACCGACCTTGATGGCACAGTGCTCGGTCTGCACCGCATGGCTGACGCAACCGTCTTTAGTATCGACGTCGCCGTAGCCAAGGCTCGCAACGTAATCTATTTCAGCAATGCTGCGGGAACGTCTGACCTGCCAGGGGTTCCGGCTGGCACAGCGGTAACCAACCGGACTATCGGATTCGGAAGCCAGCCCTTTTTCCCGCCCGGCATCGACGGTTCAGGACCTGGCCCGTTTTTCAATCTCTACACTTTTGATGTCACGCATCCATGCACTCAGGGAAGTGAACCTCCCGGTATCAATCAGAATGGAGTTATATTTTTCCCGGGAAGTGTGCCGCTCTATAAGAATGGAGTGTTAGTGGGAGGCTTGGGAGTGAGCGGTGACGGCGTCGATCAGGACGATTTTGTTACCAACGCCGGAGCAAAAGGCTTCGAAGCGCCGGAGAACATCCGCGCCGACCAGGTTCTCATCGATGGTGTGCGTCTGCCATACCTGAAGTTCCCGCGAAATCCGACGCAGTAATCGGACGCCGAACGGCAGAATCAGCCTCCGCGTATTCCTTCTCATCCAGTCCGAACAGCGTGCGAACGTCTTCAATCGCCGTCAGCACCAGCACCAGGACGCAGCCACCTGCCCCCACCACAAATATCGTTTCCAGTATTCGTACAGCGAGAACCAACATGACAAATGCGCTCCATCCGCGACGGTTGATGTAGCAACCGCACTAGAGCCAGTTCATCACAAGGTCCATAAGGAATCCGTAAAGAGAGTTCAAGATTTGCGGCAGATCGGCGGCGACCACGTTCGAAAAGAGAAACGCCCTACGGGCGGAATCGGCAATCATGAAGGCTGGAAACTGGAAAAACTGGTGCGAAAGGGGGGACTCGAACCCCCACGGGTTGCCCCGCCAGATCCTAAGTCTGGTGCGTCTGCCAATTCCGCCGCTTTCGCACTGGGCAGCCTCCCCAAGTTTATCCGATTCGACAATCACTGGGATTGCAGAATCGTACCTACTCGATCCAATCCTGACCTGG
>QIAJ01000037.1 GCA_003225495.1 Acidobacteriota bacterium | reverse complement strand
CCTGGCGATGTTCCGCGAGGTTGGAGATCAGCGCGGGACGGCCAGCACGCTTGGAAATTTGGGCAACGTTCTGGTCGAGATCGGCGAACTGACCGCGGCACGCCAGCACTATGAGGAGGGGCTAAAGATCCAGGAGGAAACAGGCTACCGGCGCGGACAGGCATATGCACTGAGCAATCTCGCGGACTTGCTTACAGTTACAGGAGACTTTCCGGAAGCTCCCAAGCTGGCAGAGCAGGCTCTCGCCCTTCGTAGAGAGCTTGGAGAGAATACCAATGTGGCAATCTCGCAGCTGCAGATGGGATGGATCGCCTTCAACGAGGCGCGACTGAACGAAGCGGAGGCCTCCCTACGCGATGCGGCACAGGTCTTTCAAAAATCTGACATGCGCGACCTTCTCATTTCCTGCAATGCGCTTATGGCTCGCGTTCTGCTGGCGCAGGGGAAAACCGCAGAAGCGGAGCGGCTGGCGGCGGACGCCGTGCAGATGGCAAAGAGCAGGCCGTCACGGCCTCCGCAGTTCGATGCCGCGCTGGCATTGGCCGCAGTCGAGATGGCCGAGGGAAAGTTTGGCGACGCGGCGAAAGCGGGGCAGGAAGCACTCAATCTGGCCTCACGCTATGGATATACGGGGTATCAGATGGAGTTGCGTCTAGTATTAGCACAACTGCTTGCAGGATCGGGCAAGACATCGCAAGCACGCGTCCAGGCGGCGAGTTTGCAAAGGGATGCGCGAGCTAAAGGCTATGGGAGGATTGAGCGCGAGGCGGCCAAACTCGCTGGCCGCTGAATCTCCGCCACCGTCGCTGATGCTCGCGATTTCGAGCGGGCAAGAGTGCCCGCACCACCACCTACATTACGTCGTTGCGTTTACGCAGAAATGCTGGCACGTCCAGATCTTCCGTCGGATAGCTGGGCGATGCGCTGCGCAAGCCGTCCAGCGAAATTACTTCGGCCTGGCCCTGATTCACTTGCAGTGGATGCGGAGTCTGGAACGAGACTGGAGCTGGATCGGGTTCGAACGCCGGTTCGGGCTCGAAGACGGGATCAGGCTCAATGACCGTTTCGGGCGCGTGATAGCGTTCGTGATGCCGTGACACGATAACCGGGTCACTGCTTTCATGCCGCCGCGGGCGCAGGTCCGACTCTTTGAAGCCGGTCGCGATGAGCGTGATCTTGACTGCGTCTTTCATTTTCTCGTCGAGGACGGCGCCGAAGATGATGTTGGCATCCTCGTGGGCGGCGCCCTGAATGATGGTGCAGGCCTGCTGCACTTCGGCGAGCTTCAATGAACTGGAGCCGGTGATGTTGATGAGAATGCCACGGGCTCCATCGATGGCTCCGGCTTCGAGTAGAGGCGAGGCGATTGCGCGCTGTGCGGCTTCCAAGGTGCGGCGTTCTCCGGCGGCGGTCGCCGTTCCCATCACGGCATAACCCATGCCCGCCATAATCGCTTTCACGTCGGCGAAGTCTCGATTGATGATGCCGGGAATCGTAATGATGTCGGAGATGCCCTGCACGCCTTGGCGCAGGATATCGTCGGCAACGCGAAACGATTCGAAGAAGCCGGCATTCTCGGCGACTCAGAGGAGCTTTTCGTTGGGGATGACGATGGTAGTGTCCACCGATTCCATGAGTTCGGAGATGCCGCGCTCCGCCTGCTGCATGCGCCGTTTCCCTTCAAAGGCGAACGGTTTGGTGACGACGGCCACGGTGAGCGCACCCATCTCGCTGGGCTCCCGTGCCGGTGCCGCCGCCGAGTCCGGCAGTCACGAAAATCATGTCGGCGCCTTCGAGGGCTTCGATGATCTTGTCGGAATCCTCGAGCGCGGCTTTGCGGCCGATCTCCGGATTGGCGCCAGCGCCGAGACCGTTTGTGAGCTTCACGCCGAGTTGAATCTTGGTAGCGGCCCGCGACATCCGCAGAGCCTGGAGGTCGGTGTTGGCCACGATGAATTCGATGTTCTCCATGCCGGAGTCAATCATGCGGTTCACAGCATTATTGCCGCCGCCGCCGATGCCGATCACTTTGATGCGAGCGTCGTTGCGAGCTTCTTCGTTAAAGCTGATGCGGAGTTCGTTGTCTTCTTTGCTCATCGTCAACTCCTTGGTAAGATCAGTTCTCGGTTCTCGGTCAAAACCAAAACCTCTGCCGTGCATTGCCCGGCTGGACGGGTCAGAGACCCGTCGCTACACAAACCTACGCGCCTTTCTTGGCGAACATTGCTTTCATGCGCGAGCTCCAGCCGCCGTCCTGCAGGCCGCGGGCGATTCTCGCGCGGTGGCCGTAGTACACCATGCCTAAAACGGTTGAGAATTCGGGCTCGGCCAGGAGCGCGGGCATCTTCGCCATTGCCATGGGCCAGGCGAGGCGCGCAGCTTTTCGTAGCACCGATTCCGCGACGTCGAGAATGCCGGAGAGCCTTGAGGCTCCGCCGCTCAGGACAAATCCGGCGATGCAATGCTCCAGCACTCCTGCCTGACGCAGGTTTTCGCGTAACAACTCGAACAGTTCGCGGGCGCGCGGCTCCAGAATTTCACCCACCATGCGTTGCGGCATCAAGCGCGACGGCCGGTCGCCGACCGATGGAACTTCTACTTCGTTGCCCTCGGGGATGAGCGTCGCTACGGCGTTGCCAAAGTTTCTCTTGAGACTCTCGGCTTCTCCGAGAGCGGTACACATGCCAACTGAAAGATCGCTGGTGAAGTGATCGCCGCCGATGGGAATGACTGCGGTATGCGCCACCGCGCCTGCCTGAAAAACGATCAGATCGCAGGAACCAGCGCCGAGGTCGGCGAGGCAGATGCCGAGTTCGCGTTCGTCGGCGCGCAGCACGGAGTCGGCGCAGCCGAGGGGCTCGAATACGGTGTCATCGACGTGCACGCCGGCTTTGTTCACGGCAGTCACTACATTCTGCGTGGCATTCGAGGCGGCGGTTACGATGTGGACGCGCACTTCCAAGCGAGTCGCCATCATGCCGGTGGGATCCTGCACACCGGCTTGGCCGTCGAGAATGAACTCCTGCGGGAGGAGGTGCAGAATTTCGCGGTCCCCGGCAGCGGCATGCTGCGGGCTTTGTCGACCGCCTGACGGATGTCGTCGCGCGTGATTTCTCTAGCGCGGGTGCCGAATGTGATGCCGCCGTGGCCGTTCATGCCGCGGATGTGGGCGCCTGCAACTCCCACCAGCGCGTGTTCGACGGGAACACCAGCTGCGTCTTCGGCTTTTTCAACTGCCTGCTGGATGCTTCGCACTGCCTTGTCGAGTTCCGTGATCACGCCTTTGCGCAGGCCACGCGATTCACTGATGCCGTGTCCGCGATAGCGCAGGCCGTTCTCGCCGATCTCGGCGACCAGCACGCAAGTCTTGGCGCTGCCGACGTCAATCGCGGTAATGAAATTGGGCGGCTGGCTGGGCATGGTGATCGCTAGTTCTGTCCCTCCTTGGGAATGCCGGCGCTTGGCTTCTTCTGGCCGGAGGCGGAGGGGACCGGCGCTAACGTTGACGGAACCGATTTCGTCTTGCCGGCCGAGTGTGCGGCTGATACAGGCACCTGCGCAGGAGCTTTAGCCGTTTCAACAATCGGCTTCTTCGTGGCTGCCTGAATCACAACGGGTTTGGCCGAATGGCCGCCATTCTTATGTGCCATCGCAGGTTTCGCCTTCGCTTTCACGGGCGGCCGATGGCTGGCCACTTTCATAGCGCCCTTCGCAGCGGGCCTGGCTGGGTTCTTGGGCGGGCCGTAAGCGACGGGATGCGTGACATACTTTTCATAGTTCACGATGGCTGCGGTCTTCACGCCCGCGGACATGGCCGCCTTGGCGGCAGCGGGCGTAAGCGCCGCGGGACGACGAATCCCTTCGAGGTCGGGATTGACGATGATCTGGCCGTCGTACCGCAGGTCTACGGACTCGAGCTTGTCGAACTGCTGGCGCCACTGTTGAACATGCGTGATGTAGGTCTTGTAGCGCTGAAGATAATTTCCCGAGCCGAGATGGACGAGAACTTCGCCGTTCGGATCGGCGACTACCACCTTCACGTCCTCGGGATCGTTGAGGTCCACTTCGCTGAGCTCGCGCGAATAACTGGCGCCGCCGGCATCGAGCTGTCGAACCAGTTCGTTGTAGTTCTTCAAGCGGGCGGAGCGGGTGGAGAGTGGCTCGCCGGAGTTCATACCGGCGATCACGGGAAATGAATATTTCTTCTTGCCGTTAGGCGCGAGTTCCATCACCGTGCCGCCGGCATCGATCAGCGAGATGCGCGATCCGATGCGGGCGAAGGCGACGGGGGTACGCTCGTGGATCTCGACTCCCAACCGGTTGGGGACAAAGCGCATCACGCTCGCCGACTCAACCCACGGAATCTGCTCGAGTTGAACTTTGCGCTGGGCGAGAGGAATGAAGAATATATTGCGGCCGATGTCGCCGCCCATCACTTCCAAAATTTGGGCCTTGGTGACGTGCTCGGCGCCCGAGATTTCAATCTGGTCGCTGGAGTCGATGCGGAAGCGCCAGGAATGCTTGCCATAACTGTAGAGCGACGCGGCAAACGCGCCGAGAACGGTGAATGCGACGACGGCCAGCGCGGCCCATTTCAGGCGATTCGCTGTGTTCTTCGGGAGTGATCCGCGACGGACGGAGACACGCTTTTGTCCGCGTAAAAAAGGAGATTCCTGCTCCGCTTCCAGATCAAGCAGACGCGAGTCGTCGAAGGGCTCGCGCTCGGGAGCCTGACTGGGAAGAGGGTACAACTCTTCCTGGACGGTAGTGGAACTAGATTTCCGTGCCACTCGTTCGGGTCAGTTGTCGTCAGAAAACCGCTTGAGCGAAACCAATATAACTTTATTTCGCGAATTGAGACAGTGCAAAGTTGGGGGCCGGCTGTGGATATTGTGATTTTGTGAACGAGTGATTTGCGGCTGCTAAATTCGCAAAAGACAGAAGAATTCCGCGAAGACGTAATCGGTAGTTCAAATTACGGATCAGCGAACGGAAATTTTACTGATCGTTGTCGACGTCAATGCTCAGATCGGCGATATCGGGATCGGCATCGACCATTACCCGAGTGCCAGTTTCCGGACACACGACGATGCGGCGCGTGGCATTGGAGAGTTTGAAGCGAGTCCGCTCGAGGATCCGCATTTTGGAAAGCTGCGCACGATCGACGACCATATGAACCCGGTCCAGCCTTCGCTGGATGCGGTCCATGTCGCCTTGACGAAGAGCCATGGCGCGCGCCATCTCCGCCTGATGCTCGGCCAAGGCGCGGTCTACATCCGCCTGCTGGAGGGCAATGAACTGATCATCAGCTGAACCAACCTGCCTGCCGGTTAAGACCCGAGCAACGGCCAGTGTCTGCTTGGCGCGGGTGGCAATCTTGCAGATGACGGCTCCGGTATGGTCGGCAACCCGGTGAATGAGCGACAGATTCCCTTGTTGATATTCGCTGTTGAGTCCGAGGGCGAATACACCGAGCGCGATCCAATAGAGGGCTTTGTTGTTCATGACGGGCTCTCCGACCTTATGGGCGTTGGACGGACGGCGGGAAAAAAGGTCAACAGAACAAAAGCAGTGATGAGAGCGCAGTGGGCAGTAGTCAGAAGAGGCGGCAGACCGCATTTGTACTCTCTATTCCTGTTGTGCACCCTACGGTTCGTCATGGGCTAAGGACTTATCTACCAGCAACTTCTGGTTAAGGCGTTCCAGGATGATGGGGCCGAGTTGGGAGACGTTGCCGGCTCCCAGAGTCAGGATCATGTCGCCGGGCTGGGCGAGAGCGGCCACGGCGGCGGAGGCGTCCACGAATGACGGGATATGGACCGCGGTGCGTTTGCCTTTTGCAGCGATCGCGCCGGCTAAAGTTTCGGCGGTGACGCCCTCAATGGGCTTCTCGCTGGCAGCGTAGATGTCGAGGACGAAGATGGAATCGGCGTCGGAGAAAGAGGTGGCAAATTCCTCCATCAGGTCACGGGTGCGGGTGTAGCGATGAGGCTGGAAAATGACGTGGACGCGCTGGAATCCGCACTGGCGGGCCGCGGCCAGGGTGGCGCGAATCTCGGTGGGATGGTGTCCGTAGTCGTCGATCACGCTGACGCCGGCGGCCTCGCCGCGGAACTGGAAGCGGCGGTCTACGCCGCGGAACTGTTCGAGCGCAATGCGGATCTGGTCGGGCGGGACGTCGAGCGCAGTTCCGACGGCAATGGCAGCGGTGGCGTTCAGGACGTTATGCGCTCCGGGAACATGTAGTGTGAATTCGCCCAAATCCTTTTCTTTGTACGCGACGCGGAATTTGCTGAGCGGGACGCGCTGACCTGGTCCAGCACCGGTGCCGGTGATGCGGATTAGAAAGTCTGAGCCGTGCGCATTGCCATAAGTGAGGACACGGCGATGCACGCGCGGAAGCAGGCGCTCGAGGATCGGATCGTCGTTGCATCCCACGACCATGCCGTAGAAAGGAACGCGCTCCATGAACTCAAGAAATGTGCGGCGGACGTCGCGCATGTCGCGATAGCAGTCCATGTGCTCGCGGTCAATGTTGGTGACGACGGACAGAATGGGCGAGAGCTTCAGAAATGAACGGTCGCTCTCATCGGCTTCGGCAACCAGGTATTGCGACTTGCCCAGGCGGGCGTTCGAGCCGAGGGCATCGACGCGACCGCCCACGACAACGGTAGGATCGAGACCGCCGGCAGCGAGAACGGCGGCGACCATCGATGTCGTAGTGGTCTTGCCGTGCATGCCGGCGATGGCAATGCCGTATTTCAGGCGCATTAACTCGGCCAGCATCTCGGCGCGCGGGATTACCGGGACGTGGAGGCGGCGCGCTTCCGCGACTTCGGGATTGTCGGCCGAGACGGCTGAACTGGTGACGACTACGTCGGCTCCGGCGACGTTGGTGGCGGCGTGTCCTTCAAAGATAGTGGCGCTCAGGGAAACCAGGCGCTGGGTTACCGAGGAGGTTTTCAGGTCGGAGCCGGAGATCTTGTAGCCGAGATTCAGCAAGACTTCGGCGATACCGCTCATGCCGATTCCGCCGATGCCGACGAAGTGAATGCGCTGGATCTTGGCGAACATTGCTGCAGACTCCGCGGCTGATGATAGAACATTTCGGGCGACAAGCGCTTCGAGCTGCGAGCTAAGGGCTCCGGAGCAAGCATCAACCGGGGTTTTGTTTGGTCGGGCTCGCGGCTGGAAGATCGAGACGCCTATTGGCGGGTCAAGGTGTCGACCATTTCTGCGATTTCTTCGACTGCTTTGGGGTGCGCCAAGGATCTTGCAGCAGCGGACATTCGTTGAAGGCGATTGGGATCGGGAATGAGAGCGGCGATGGTGTCGACCAGATAGGCTGCCTCCAGGTTCGATTCTTCTACTACGATCGCAGCGCCGGCACGCTCCAGGGCGCGGGCGTTTACGTTTTGATGATCGTCCGCGGCGCGAGGGAAGGGGACGAAAATCGCGGCCTTGCCCGCTGCCGTGATTTCGGCGACGGTGCTGGCGCCAGAGCGGCAGACCAGCAAATCGGCGCGGGCGAACGTGCCTGGCATGTCGTCGATGAACTTGTGAACTTCGCTCGATACTCCGGCGTTCTGATAGGCGGCGAGAACATTTTCGTAGTCGCGCTGACCGGTCTGGTGAATGATGTGGAGGCCGGGTACTCTGTCGCGCAGGCCTGGCAAGGATTCGATCATCGCCTGGTTGATGGCGCGCGCGCCCTGGCTTCCCCCGAAGACCAGGAGCGTCGGCGGGCCGCCGAATTTCGTCGGAATAGTGAAGAAAGCGGCGCGGACGGGCACGCCGGTGACTTTGCATCGGGGAAAGTACTCGCAAGTCTCTTCGAAGTGCACGGCAGCAACTGATACCCAGCGAGCGACCAGGCGATTGGCGAATCCGGGGACAACGTTCGGCTCGAAGGCTAAGGTCGGGATGCGGCGGCGAATGGCTCCAAACATTGCGGGGCCGGAGGCGTAGCCACCGACGCCGATGACGACATCGGGATTGAAGTCGGACAGTATGCGTCCCGAAGCCCAGAGGGCGCGCGGGAGATCAAACACGGTCCTGGCGCGGGTCATCAGGCTGACGTTTTTCAGCCCGCCGACTCTGATTAGCTCTAGAGGGAATCCGGCTTGGGGGACGAGACGTGTCTCAATGCCGCGAGCGGTTCCGATGAAGAGGACTTCGGCGGCAAACTGCTTTTTGAGTTGATGAGCGATGGCGAGGGCGGGGATTACGTGGCCGCCGGTACCGCCCCCTGCGATGACGATACGCATGGAGTGAATATAAACTAGCGTGCGCCAAGCTCGATGCGAGAATGCTGGTCCCGACGGCGGACTAGTGAAGGCTGAATGATTTGAAGAACCTTTCTGCGTTCGTAATATTGCGTTTACCACTCGTTTCAAACACGAGGAGTGTATACACGCGAGTTCCAACCAAGATGATGCGGTTGTGCATCGCCAAATTTCCTCTGGCTCTAGCCTCAATGTCCTTCGCCGGATATCCTTGCAGCGTGAATCGCCTTTCGCTGATGAGTCGGCCTTGAACACCATATAGGCCAAAATCACGGATCTTGTTCAACATCTCATCAGATGATCGATTGGGCAGGTTGGGATCTTCCCACCAGGAGCACCCAAATGCCGCGTCATCGGCGGCCTTAGTGGTCCATCTATGTGACGTATAGGATTCACCGGTGGCTAATTTCGCAGGATGCTCGTCCAGAATCGGCTTTCCCGGAAAGCTAATGGCGAACTTGCCGTCTGGCGACGCGAAAGACTGCCAATCATAGGCAGGCGGACGGCGACAATCAGCGATCCAAAGCAACCCGAGGGTCGCAGCGAGAATTCCGGCCGAAAGCGTTTTTAATTTCATCGCTCGATTGTGAATCGATACTCGGGGATGTAAGAGTATCGATCAAGGAGTCTTTACTCCGCCTGCTTCGTAATATTCAGTAGCACCCCAACACACGCCAGGGTCACAAACAGTGACGATCCACCGTAGGAGACGAAGGGTAGAGGGATGCCCTTGGTCGGCATGAGGCCGAGAACGACGCTGATGTTGATGAAGGCTTGCAGGACGATCATGCTAGTGATGCCAACGGCGAGGAAGCGGCCGAAGTTGTCCTGGGTAAGCATTGCCGCACGCGTTC
>QIAJ01000209.1 GCA_003225495.1 Acidobacteriota bacterium | reverse complement strand
GAAAACAATTTTTCCGGTAACCGAACCGCTGCAATGTCTCCCTCGCCCGGCGTCCACGCAAGTCGCCACAGGTAGCGCACCTGATCGCGCCGCCGCTCACGCAGTTTCAGGATCCACTTGTAATATTCCGTCGATTCAAAATCATAGGTCGCACTTCTAGCCAGACGCTCAGCCATCTCTTCGCCAAGCCACCGCACTTTCGAATCGCCATCAATGATCGCCTGCGCTGGTGCCGGCAAAGAAGTACCGAACAGCACCTGCACCAGAAACAAACTCACCGCGAGCATTCTGAGAACACCGAGTTCGCGCGCCCTCGTGCCAACAAGTTCCCAGTTAATCGCCCGCGTGCGCATCGTTTCCGCGATATCGCAGACCCAGATCAGGCGCATCCAGAGATGTTTCGCGGCATGCAGGCAGAGAACCAGCAACGAATCTTCTGCCGACAAACTGGCCACTTCATGACCGCCGAGCGACGTGGTGCCAGCTCGCGCCAGCAATTCCTCCACTCGCAGATCGACCGAGTAAAATCGCGGCAGCAAGCGCCATTGCAGTTCAACCAGGTACTTGCCGCCGGCTCCATCGAAAGCGCACTCATATCCGTTCCGCAGCCAGAAACGCTCGACTGCCGGACTCATTTCTTTGGAAGGCCGGTATCCCAGTTCCCCGAGAGCCAGCTTCGCCTGCTCGAACTCATCGGAAGAAATCAGGAAGTCCAGATCGCCAAAATTCCGCAGCGCGACATCGCCATAAGCCGACTCCGTCAGCAATGGCCCCTTATAAGGAATCGCTCGCAACTGTTTCTGCTCGAATTGATCCACAATTCGCAACAGTTCACCGGCAAACCACAAGTTGCGGCGCACGTTCGCTTCAAACGCAGTCTGGAGAGATTGCAAAATATCGGAAGGCAACCCATGAGCCTGCGCGCTCAGATTGCGCGCCACAAGGGGCAACACGCCGTGATGTTCCGCCCGGCGGAGAAGGTCGCTCCAGTCGAGTCCGCCAGCCTTCCAGCTGGCAATGCGCGCGACGCGCTCCAGAGAGAGCTCTATTCCTGAGCAAGCACACAGCAGCTCAAATTCTTTCGAAAACTGTCCCCTTAGTGGCAAAACATCGGGGTCCGCAACTGGCGAGAATTGGCGCAAGAGATTTACTTCACATGGCTGAGGGTTTTATTCTGCAAGGCGACTTCTTTCTTCTTCTTCCGGAAGCGCCACTATAATACAAACTCTCTAGTCCGCCCGAACGGTACTTCATGGACCGTGTCATCTTCCAATCCGTCCGCAAACTGTTTCGCCATCGTCCCGCTCTGTTCAACTGGCTGGGAAGGGAGCGCGGCGGTAAGACGATAGCTTTGAAAGATCTATCATTCTCGGCTGGAGCCGGAGAGGTATTGGTCCTCCTCGGCCCCAACGGCAGTGGCAAAACCACTGCTCTCAAGCTGATCTCCACCATGTTGCTCCCCGATTCGGGCGCGGTGCGGGTCTCGGGATTCGACACGCTACGAGATGGCGGACGCGTTCGGCAACAGGTCGGCATCGCGGTCGCGACCGAACGGTCATTTTTCCCGCGGCTCTCTGCACGCGAGAACCTCGAATTCTTCGCTGCGCTCGACGATGTCCCTCGGCGTGAACGTTCGCAGAGAATCGAGGAGGTGCTGCGGGATACCGGCCTCCCCGAACAAGCCGACACCCTCGTGATGAAGTTTTCCAGCGGCATGTACCAGCGCCTCGGGATCGCGCGCGCCCTCGTAAAGCGCCCCGCCGTTTTACTCCTCGACGAACCTACGCGCAGCCTCGACGCCGCGACCACGGCCCACTTCTGGACCATGACCCGAGCCTTGGCTCAACAGCAGACCACTATTCTCCTCGCCACCCATAACTTCGCCGAAGCCGCAGCCGTTGGCGACAGGATTCTTCTGTTACAAGCTGGAGAGCTTCTTGCCGATCGTCCGACCCGCCGGGACGAAAGCATGGAGGAACTGCGCGCCTTCTACTTCCGAACGACCGGCGAGGTTGATGAGGCCGCAGGAATGTTACAGCGGGCCGGGAGAATCTCATGAAATCAATTCTCGGCAAGCTCAGCGCAATCCTGCGCCGCGATCTGCTAACCGCCATCCGCCACCGCACCGGCTTCGCGTTCACAGGACTCGGCTTACTGACGCAACTGGCAGCTTTCTATTTCCTGTCTCGAGCCATTGGTCCCGGCTTCCGGCCTGGCGGCGTGGAGTATTTTCCTTTTCTTCTGGTCGGCACCGGTGTCTACACATTTTTTGTGATGACCACACAGGCGTTCCTCAGCACCGTGCAGGAAGCGCAGCAAACTGGAACGATGGAAGTGCTGATGACCACTTCCACTCCGCCCGCGCAACTGGTAGTGCTCAGTTCGATCTCGGCGTGTGCTGCAAATCTGGTCAGCCTTGTCCTCTATCTGGTAGCGGGCGTCGCGCTCTTTCGAGCTCCCATTCATGCCAACGCGCTTTCATGCCTGGCGGTGGCGTTTCTATCTCTCGCCATCGCCATGGCATTGGGAATCGCCGCCGCAACCGTTCAGATCACGTTCCAGAAAGGCTCCGCCTTGGTGTGGCTACTGAGCTCCGGTCTCTGGTTCTTGAGCGGCACTATGTTTCCGATTGAAAGCTTGCCGACCCCCTTGGCGCTCGCGGCTCGCGCCATCCCGCTGACGTATGCCGTTGAAGGTTTGCGCAGAGCACTATTGCAGGGCCAGTCACCCGTCGAGATGGCGCAAACACTCGGCGCATTGGCCGCGTTCAGCTTCGTTCTGCTTCCGCTGACGCTTGCGGCGCTGTCCATCAGTCTGCGGCGGGCGCGCCAGAATGGAACTCTCTCATTTTATTGAGGTTTAATGCCTACGCGGACCGATTCGAACGGGCTATCGAGTTTGGCACACAGGAAACCCGTGTAGTACACTGCGTCCAACGCATTGTTGAGAACTGGGAGACAAGCAAGTCCAGAGCTTGACCAAACCTATGACGTTAGAAAATCAGCCCTCCCGCGCCCATGAGAAACAGTCCAAGAACGCGCGGAAAGACAAGAAGCCCTATCAGAAGCCCGCATTTCGTCACGAGCGGGTTTTCGAGACACTTGCTCTGGCTTGCGGAAAGATCGGCGCCACGACGCCTCAATGCCAGTTCTCGCGAAAAAGTTCCTGACCGTCAACCCTCATGATTTCCAGCGCCGGTCTGAGTCCGCAGCGTGAGGCTTTGGCGGCCGAAACTCTGCGCCGTACTGGACGACTGCGCCTAAGAGTGCACGGCGAAAGCATGCTGCCCGCATTGTGGCCGGGCGACATCGTTGATATCGCAGCCTGCTCGCTGAAGGATCTCAGCCGCGATGAAATCGTTCTCGCATATCGCGAGGGCAGGTTTTTCCTTCACCGATTTCTTGCCCCTCATGAGCACGATAGTTTCGTTACTCGCGGCGACTCTATGCCCGGTCCCGACCCGGCCTTCCCGGCAGACGCGCTTCTCGGAAAACTAACGCAGGTCGTTCGAGCGGGACAGACCTTCACTGCACCAGTGCGGCTGTGGTCGCGTGCGATTGGAATCTTTTTCTGTTATTGCAGTACCGCCCGGCGCGCCGGTCTCACGTTTCACAACTGGAGATACTCCCGGGAACTCCAAATTTCAGACCCGGAAACAGCATGAGCGTCGGCATTCAAAAATGGGAGTGCGTCGTGAAGATTGGTGAGATCGCGATTGCCTTGCGAACCGATAACCAGCGCTTCCTCGAAGCTCTGTCCCAGCGTTACGCCGGATTCCACAGTTCATCCCAGCCTGACGTGGTATTGGATTTCGACCTTACCGACAACGGCCCTGTCAGCGACGACGATGTACGCGTCCGGCGCGATGGAAAAGATTGGCTTTTCGAACGCGGCGATTTTCAGGCACGCTGGGATCCGCTCACTGGCCGCGGCCTCGTTCGGCAAAATCCCAATCCCTACGCGCTCGATTCGGTTCTCCGCATCCTGCATAGCCTTGTTCTCACCGCACGCGGCGGATTTCTTCTGCACGCCGCCAGCGCCATCTGCGACGGACAGGCTTATCTGTTCTCTGGCGTCTCGGGCGCGGGGAAGACGACAATAGCTCGCCTCGCTCCTGACTCCGTCACCTTGCTCACTGATGAAATTTCCTACGTGCGGCCGAACCCGGCCGGCTACCTCGCCCACGGCACGCCTTTTGCGGGAGAGTTAGCCAAAGCGGGCGAGAACGCAGTCGCTCCGGTGTCCGCTTTGTTCTTCCTGGAGAAGGGCCCGGATAACCGCGTGGACGACCTGCCTTCCGCCGAAGCCGTCCGCCGCCTCATGCGCAATATTCTTTTCTTCGCTGAAGATCGCGAACTGGTGGAAAAACTTCTCGCCACCGCATGCAATTTCGTGGAAAAGGTTCCAGTTCGGCGTCTGACGTTCTATCCTGATTCTCGGGTCTGGGATGAGATCCGCAACTTCGAAAGCGTGCCCATTCATGCCTGAGACCTACATCACGCGCAGTTCTGCCATCGCTGCCCGCATGCTGGCCGGCGAGATGATGGTAATGAACTCCATGGACTCGACCTTTTTCACGCTGAACGAAGTCGCCACCGCTATCTGGCAGGCAGCCGACGGCCGCACTCCGTTACGGGAAATCGTACGCAGTCAGGTTTGCGAACAATTTGACATCGACGCCGATCAAGCGCAGACCGACGCCGAGCAATTCGTCAGCGAACTTTCGCAGCACGGAATCCTTCTGGTATCCGATCAGCCGATTCCGACCACTCGCGCGCCGGAGGCACGATGAGCCTGCTCAATGAGATGAGCCAGAAGGCCTTCGACATGGGTGTGCCCATCAGCGTGCATATGGACGTCACCTACCGCTGCAATGAGCGCTGTGTGCACTGTTACCTCGATCATGAAGATCATGGCGAGATGACTACCGCCGAAATCAAGAATGTGCTCGATCAACTGGCTGAGGCGGGCGTCTTCTTTCTGACCTTCAGCGGTGGGGAAGTCTTCTTGCGCCGCGACTTTTTTGAAATTCTCGAGTATGCGCGCGGTTTAATGTTCAACGTCAAAATCAAGACCAATGCGGTCATGATCCGCGAAGACGAAGCCAGACGCATCCGCGATCTCGGAGTGGACACCATCCAGATCAGCGTTTACTCGCACCGCCCCGAAGTCCATGACGCCATCACCAAGCTGCCGGGATCGTTCGTGCGCACGATTAAAGCAATTCGCTTCATGCGAGATCAAGGATTAAAAGTCACGATCGCGAACGTGCTAATGACCTGGAACCTCCACGACAGCGACGGTCTCCAGAAACTGGCTGGCGAAGTTGGAGTTCACTACACCCTCGATCCCACGATCACTCCGAAGATGGACGGCGATACGTCGATTCTTTCCCTTCGCATAGCCGGAGAAGAGTTGCCGGAGGTTTTCCGCAACCCCGCACTAGTTCCCAACCTGGAAGAGTTCTGCGCGCCCCCGAAACCGGTTTCAGAAGACGATCTCGAAGGCTACTCCTGCAGCGCCGGACATTCCTTCTGCTACATCTCGCCCTACGGAGACGTCTTTCCCTGCGTGCAATTTCCTTTGCCCACCGGCAATATCCGCCAGCAGAAGTTCATGGATATCTGGAATCACTCCCCGGAACTGAAGGAAGTGCGCTCGATCAAGGCCAAAGACCTTACCACCTGCTCATCGTGCAGCCATGTCAGTAGCTGCACGCGTTGTCCGGGACTCGCCTACATGGAAGGCAGCATGCGCGGCCCGTCAAGCGCGGACTGCGAAAAATCTTACTACCGTACCGGCATCCCTACGGCCAACATGCTGCGCAAAGCAGGCCAGGGACCGGTGGGGTCGCTGGTTCAGATCCGGCCATTAGCCGCTCTCGCCTAGCCGGAGCCGTACTCCTTGTTCAATCCGCTTTGCACGATCTCACCACTGTCAACGCCATACGGAATCATCCTTGCCGGAAAGGACTCTGTCCAGATATGTCGCGGCGCTGATCAGCGCCAGATGTGTGAAGGCCTGTGGGAAGTTGCCGAGATGTTGTCCGCTTGGACCAATTTGTTCGGAATATAGTCCAAGATGGTTCGCGTATCCCAAGAGCTTCTCAAACAACAATTGAGCCTTTTCCAACTCCCCGGCCCGCGCCAGACACTCGATATACCAGAACGAGCATGCTGTGAAGCTGCCCTCGCCGCCGGGAATCCCGTCCACATGCGTGCGTTCCGCCTCATAGCGGCGGACCAGGGTATCTTCCACCAGTCGTGCTTCTATCGCTTTCATCGTCGAGCGCCACATCGGGTCGACCGGGCTGATGAACCGCATAAGTGGCATCAGGAGAACCGATGCATCCAGATCCTTGGT
>QIAJ01000206.1 GCA_003225495.1 Acidobacteriota bacterium | reverse complement strand
AGAATGATCGACGCCGTGATGTACGGCATGATGCCGAGCGCGAAAATCGTCAGTCGCCGCAGGTTGCCGCCACTGAAGAGATCGACAAAGCCAAGCACTGTGCCGCGGTTTTGCTCGAAGAATTGCGCCAGCTTCTCGCCGTTGATGCCCGGAGTAGGAATGTGCCCGCCCAGGCGGTAAATGGCCAGCAGGCCCAGCGTGAATAAGACGCGCTTGCGAAGGTCAGGAACCCGGAAGATGTTCGCGAGCTTTTCCAGCATTACTCTAAGACCTCAAACTTGCCGCCCGCCTTAGTGATCTTTTCCTCGGCGGTTTTCGAAAATTTGTGTGCTTTCACGGTCAGTGCGCCCTTTACGTTGCCGGTCCCCAGGATCTTGATCTTCTTCTTGGTCCGCACCACGCCGGCTTTGCGGAGCACATCGGGAGTGATTTCAGTTTCGCCGACTGCATCCAGCCGGTCCAGATTCACGACCGCATACTCCTCACGGAAAACGTTCTTGAAGCCACGCTTCGGCATGCGCCGGTGCAGCGGCATTTGTCCGCCTTCAAAGCCTCGGAGAAGGCGCGCACCCGACCGCGACCACTGTCCTTTATGTCCGCGCGTGGAAGTCTTGCCCATGCCGGAACCCATACCGACTCGCATATATTTGTGGGCGATGTACTGATTCTACATCGCCCATGCTTTGCGCGTGAAACGCGCCTTAGTCTGAACTACTCTTCGACGATACGGACCAGGCGCGGAATCGCCTTCACCATGCCGCGGATCGAGGGGGTGTCCTCACGCTCCACAATCTGGTTCAGGCGCGTAAAGCCCAGGCCCTTGACCACCAGTTTGTGCTTTTCCGGGGTACAGATCGCCGAACGCACCCACTTGATCTGAATCTTGCCGCTGGCCGCTTTCGATGTCTTCGTAACCATTTGCTAATTCCTGCCTTGGCTTCCAAGCTTCCAGCTTTTAGCCAGGAGCCCGCCAGCTCGAATTTAGAGTTCCTGCGATGTCTTGCCGCGCAACGCCGCTACGTCTTCCCTGTTCTTCAATTTCTTCAGCGCGTCAAATGTCGCCTTGATCACGTTGTGCGGATTGGTCGTCCCAATCGACTTGGTCAATACGTTCTGAATTCCCGCTGAAGTCATAACTGCCCGCACCGCGCCACCGGCGATCACGCCTGTGCCCTCGGGCGCCGGCTTGAGCAGCACACGTCCGGAGCCGTAGCGTCCCAGAACGATGTGAGGCACGGTGGTTTGGGTGAGATTGATTCTCATCAGGTTCTTCTTCGCCGACTCGATTCCCTTGCGGATGGCCTGCGGCACTTCTTTCGCCTTGCCGGAGCCGAAGCCGACCACCGCCGCCGACGGGTCGCCCACCACCACCAGCGCCGCGAACGAAAGGTTCTTGCCGCCCTTGACCACCTTGGTCACGCGGTTAATCGAGACCACCTGGTCTTTCAGCTGGAACGAAGCTGCATCGAGCTTTTTGATAACAGTTGGCATGAAATCTCGTTTCCTGATTAAAACTTTAGTCCTGCTTCGCGCGCGGCATCGGCCAGCGCCTTGATGCGCCCGTGATAAAGGTAGCCGCCGCGGTCGAAGACCACCTGCGTGATCCCCTTGTCTTTGGCCCGTTCGGCAATCGTTTTCCCGACATCTTTGGCCGATGCCACGTTGCCGCCGGTAGTGCGATCGCTCTTCTTGCCCTCAGCAGTGGACGCGGCGGCGATCGTGACGCCCTTGAGATCGTCGATCACCTGCGCATAAATATGGTTCAGGGAGCGGTAAACATTCAACCGCGGACGTTCCTGTGTGCCGACCATCTTCTTGCGGATCCGGTCATGGATCCGCTGCCGGCTGGTGTTTTTTGATGTTCTTGTCAGCATTTTATAAAGCCCCTCAGCGATCAGCCGTCAGAACCTTCAGCCTCGTACTTCAAAGAAGTAGCTGAGAGCTGATTGCTGACGGCTGAGAGCTATTTCGCTCCCGTCTTTCCAACCTTCTTCTTCAACTTCTCGCCCGAATAGCGGACGCCCTTGTTCTTGTACGGATCCGGCGGCCGCAATCCACGCATCTCGGCGGCAACTTGCCCGACTTTCTGACGGTCGATGCTGGTCAGCGTCAGACGGGTCTGTTTCGGATCCACCGCGCAATCCACACCGGTGGGCAGTGGATATTCAATCGGGTGCGAGTAGCCGAGGCTGAATACCACCATCCCCTTACCCTTCATCTCGGCGCGATAGCCGATGCCGACGATCTCCAGTTCGCGTGTCCAGCCCTTGGTGACGCCCTCGACGGCGTTGTTCACCAGAGCACGCGCCAGTCCATGGATCGCTGCCTGCGAATCATTCTCGCGCACCGCGAGCAGGGTTCCATCCTTCTGCTCCATTTTGATACCGAAAGGAAGCGGCGTATCCAGCTTGCCCTTCGGCCCTTGGACTTTCACGGTGTTGCCGTCAAAACTGACCGTTACGCCCTTCGGGATCGCAATCGGCTTTTTTCCAATTCGTGACATAGTCAGCTCTTAGCCTTTAGCTCTTAGCTCGAAAATCATTCCTGTCAGCATCGAAGCTTTAGCTAAAAGGCTAAAAGCTAAGAGCCAACAGCTGCTCTACCAAATCTCGCACAACAATTCGCCGCCCAAGCCCTGCTTGCGCGCCTGTCGTCCTGTCATCACGCCTTTGGGCGTGGTCAGGATGTTGATCCCAAGACCGCCCAGTACGCGTGGAATCTCGGTGCGGCGCACGTACACCCGGCAGCCCGGACGCGACACGCGCGCCAGATTCGAGATCACCGCTTCGTTGTTGTTGCCGTATTTCAAGTAAACGCGCAGTACCTTGTGACCCTCTTCTTCCGAGGGTTTGAAGTTGGCAATGAAGCCTTCTTCCTTGAGAATACGGGCAATCTCCGTCTTCAGCTTGGAAGCCGGAATATCCACTTTCTGGTGCCGAGCGCGGATCGCGTTGCGGATGCGCGCCAGCATGTCTGCGACCGGATCGGTCAACCTCATCTTCTGCTTCTCCTCGAGCCGCCCGTTCGCTCCGCGTCCAGCGGAGAACCTGCAGCAGCTTAACTTCTGTCGGTCGTCATTTGCCGCCGGTCGTTAACGAACGACTAACGACTGACGACCAACGACCGTTCTTACCAGGACGACTTCGAAACGCCGGGGATCTCACCACGCAGCGCCAACTGCCGGAAACACAAACGGCACAGACCGAACTTACGGATGTAAGCCCGCGGACGTCCGCAGATCTTGCAGCGGTTATGCTTGCGCGTCGAAAACTTCGGCTTCCTCGCGTCTTTCACTCGTTTTGCTGTAGTTGCCAAACTTAGCTCCTAGCTTCTTTCTAGCTCATGTAGAAACGAGTCTCTGACCCGTCTTGCTGGGCCGAAAACCCGGCGTTACGTTGCTCTGAACGGCATGCCCAGATACTTCAACAACGCCCGGCTCTGATCGTCCGAACGCGCCGTTGTGACAATCGTGACGTTCATTCCCTTCAGCTTGTCGACCTTCGCGTAATCGATCTCCGGGAAGATCAGCTGATCGTGCAATCCGAGCGTGTAGTTGCCGCGCCCGTCAAACGACTTGGTCGACACGCCGCGGAAGTCGCGCACTCGCGGCAGCACGATGCTCACCAGGCGGTCGAAAAATTCATACATCCGGTCGCCGCGCAACGTGACCATTGCGCCAATCGGCATGCCTTCGCGTACTTTGAAGGCGGCAATCGACTTGCGAGCGCGCGTTACAACCGGCTTCGCCCACGCCCATGTTGACAACAATCTTGCTCAGCCGCGGAACTGCCGCCGGGTTCTTGACGTCCAGCTCTTTCATCAGCGTCGGAGCGAGTTCCTTTTCAAACTTCACTCGCAGCCGCGGACGTTCCTTCGCAGAATGCCGCGGAGCTCCGGGGCCGGCCTTCGGCTCGTCGGACTGCGCGCCCTTGCCGGACTTAGCTTTTTTTTGCTGTTGTTCGTCTTTTGCCATTGTGTTGCTGCCTTCTCTCACGGTTTCGGAGTGTCAGCCGTTAGCCTTCGGCTCGACGTGTACCGTTTCGTGAAACTCAATTTCTTAGCCTGCTACTAGCGGCCTTGCCACAAGCTCGAAGCTAACGGCTATTTGTCGAGCGTTGTTCCGCACTTCTTGCAAACTCTTACTTTGCGGTCGCCACGCACTTCATGTCCTACTCGAACCGGACCGCAGGTCGCGCACACCAGCGCCACGTTCGACAAGGAAATCCGGCGCTCCTGCTCCGCGATTCCGCCTTTGATGTTGCGCTGCGGATTCGGCCGGACGTGCTTCTTAACAGTCATCACATGTTCCACCAACACTTTGCCATCGTCGGGGAATACACGGAGCACGCGCCCTTCCTTGCCGGCATCACGTCCCGTCATGACTTTGACGGTATCGTTCCTCCGAATATCAACTCGCTTGTGAATTGTCGTTGTTGCCGTTCCCATTTCTAAAATCCCTCTGCGTCAATCCCGGTCTTCCTGAAATTGGACGCCTATGACCTGTAACCCTATAAAACTTCCGGCGCGAGCGACACAATTTTTAGAAACTTCTTCTCGCGCAACTCGCGCGCCACCGGACCAAATACGCGGGTGCCGACCGGCTCGCCGCCATCATTGATCAGAACGGCCGCATTGGTATCAAAGCGGATATACGTTCCGTCGCGCCGCCGATGCTCTTTCCGCGTCCTTACGATCACTGCTTTCACGACTTTGCCCTTTTGTACCTGCCCGTCAGGAGAAGCTTCTTTCACGCTGGCGGTGATCACATCACCTAGTCCAGCGTGCAGACCGGTCGAGCCGCCCAGCGGCATAATCATCTGCAGTTTGCGGGCGCCAGAATTGTCGGCGACCTCGAGCATGGATCTCATCATTACGGCCATGTTCGTTTCTCCCTTCGATCCCTACTGGCCCGCCACGACATCGACATCGGCAGCCACTTCCGGTACCAGCGCCGTCTTGCGGACAATGTCTTTCAGTGTCCAGCGCTTCAGCCGCGACAACGGACGCGATTCTTCAATCCGCACTACGTCACCGATGTGCGTTTCGTTCTTCTCGTCGTGCGCGTAAAACTTCTTGCGGATGGCAATCACGCGGCCGTACATGGGATGCGCTTTTTTACGCGTCACTTCGACCACAATCGTCTTCTGCATCTTGTTCGAGACCACCGTCCCGATTAACTCTTTGCGGCCGCTCTTCTTTTCCGTCTGGCCTGTCGCTTCTGCCATTACTTTTTCTCCGTAGTGCGGATGCCCAGTTGCTGCTCGCGCAGGATGGTCTTCACGCGCGCGATGTCCCGGCGCAGTCCGCGGATCTTCTTCAAGCTCCCGGTCTGTCCCATATTCATTTGGAACTTCAGTTTGAACAACTGATCGGACAAATCCTGTTCCTGGTGCTTGAGTTCCACATCCGTCAAATCACGAACCTTGTCAGCTTTCATAAGTCAGGTCTCAGGTCTAAGGTGTCAGGTCTCAGGAAAAGCTCAAACCTTCGGCTTTTACTTCTGCAATCTGACTTCTCGCTATTTCGTTCTACAGCACTTCGCGCTTTACAAACGTCGTCCGCAGCGCCAGTTTGTGCGATGCCAGGCGCATTGCTTCTTTGGCATCTGTGATCGATACACCTTCCATCTCGAACAAAATCTTCCCGGGCCGAACCACCGCGACCCAGTGGTCGGGAGCGCCTTTGCCTTTGCCCATACGGGTTTCGGCAGGCTTCTTGGTAACGGGCTTATCCGGAAACAATCGGATCCAGATCTTGCCGCCGCGCTTCACGAAACGGGTCATGGCGACGCGGCTCGCTTCGATCTGACGGTCGGTAATCCAACCCGGTTCCAGCACTTTCAGTCCAAACTGGCCATAGGCAAGCTCGGAGCCGCGCCAGGCTTTCCCGGTCATGCGTCCGCGCTGCTGCTTGCGGTACTTCACTTTCTTCGGCATCAACATAAGCAATTTCCCTGTCGCGACGAGACTTGCCTCGTCTCACTCTGCCAGCAAGACGCGGCAAACCGCGTCTCTACCGATCGAACTTCAAAACGCCCCGGTCGTTTCACGCGCCGGCGTCGCTTCGCGCTTCTTGGCCGGGAGAA
>QIAJ01000208.1 GCA_003225495.1 Acidobacteriota bacterium | reverse complement strand
TGTCGGCTCCATTCTTACGGTCGGACGACGATCAGGGGGTTCCGCACTACAATGCGGCGCCTGCCAAAGGCGACAAGCTGGATGCAATCTTGACGAAGGATCAGCTTTGGGGAGAGAACGCGCAGTTCCCTTATCAGACGCATGCGTACGAACTGGCGGCGAAAATACCGGCTGTGATTCATCAGCAGCCCTGCTATTGCTATTGCGATCGGGGCATGGGACATAACAGCCTGCACAGCTGCTTCTCGGGCACGCACGGCGCGCAGTGCGGAACCTGCCTCAAAGAGCTCTATTACACTTATCAAATGCACAAGCAGGGCAAGACTCCGCAGCAGATCCGGGCGGGTATTATCAAGGGTGATTGGAAGCAGATCGATCTGCAGACAGCGGCCAGCATCAACTGATCGTGTTCTTCATTTTTTCGTGACGAGGGGTTTAATGGCACCGAAGCTAATCGCAAAGAAGCAAGTGGCCGAAGATCCACACCATACCCAGGCAGTCCAAAGCTACGAACTGGCCGTCCGGGCTCTGCAAGAACGGAAGTTTGAAAAGGCGAAGGGGCACCTACAAAAGGTGCTGACCGGTCCGAACAAGTCTTTGTGCGATCGCGCGAAAGTCCACCTCCAGACCTGCGATCAGCATATGGAGAAGCCCGCGCTCCAATTCAAAACGTCGGAGGAGCATTTTGACTTCGCGGTGTCGCTCATCAATACAGGCGACTATGTAACTGCTCGCGAGCATCTGGAAAAGCTTCTCAAGCAGCAGCCCAAAGCGGATTACGTCCTGTATGGACTGGCAGCACTCAGTTGCCTGACCGGGCACGTCGAGGAAGCATTGAAGACGCTCGATGAAGCGATCCAGGTCAGTCCGGCGCTCCGCTTTCAAGCAAGGAACGATTCCGACTTCCAGAATCTGGCGGAAGATCCGCGCTTCACGGAACTGCTGTATCCGGATCCGGGCGCGGAAGCGATCATGCCGGAAGAGGAAATGAATACCTACTAACCGGCCGGTTGCCGGCACGGATGCTGCATGGTTTCTCAGCAGCGCATGAATTCAAGTCCCAAGAAAAGTGGTCCGCGCGATTTGCGTGTGGTTGCGATCGGAGGCGGCACCGGCCTCTCTACTCTGTTGAAGGGGCTGAAGCGCTACGTCCTTACACCATCGCTCGCCGACTCGGGACAAACAACAATCCGGGAACTTTGCGGCGTGGTCACGGTCAGTGACGACGGCGGATCGAGCGGACGCCTGCGCAAAGAACTCAACATGTTGCCGCCGGGCGACATCCGGAACTGCATCGTCGCGCTTTCCGAAGATGAAGCTCTCATGTCGCGGCTGTTTCAACACCGTTTCCAAAAAGGGTCGGGACTCGAGGGTCATAGTTTCGGGAACCTCTTTCTTGCGGCACTGACTTCTGTAACGGGCGACTTCGCTGAGGCGGTACGTCTCTCATCCGAAATCCTGCTCACGCGGGGACATATTTATCCGGCGACAGTTGCAAGCGTCGAACTCGAAACACTGATGGAAGACGGAACCAGGGTGCGCGGCGAGACGCAGATTACGGCGAGCAAAGGCAAGATTCGCGAGCTTTTTCTGGTTCCTCCGGATGTTCGGCCGCTCCCGCAGACCCTGGATGCCATTGCGTCAGCGGATTTGATCACGGTCGGACCGGGTTCTCTTTTTACCAGCCTTATTCCAAACCTGCTGGTCCGTGAAATTGCCAGGAGCATTGTGGATTCAGCGGCTGTGAAAGTATTTGTCTGCAATCTGATGACGCAGGCAAATGAAAGTCTTGGATTGAGCGCGGCTGACCATATCCGGGCACTCAACAGTCACGCTGGCGGTCAACTGTTCGACTACGCGCTAATCAATAACAAATCGGTGTCGGCGGAATTGCAGGAAAAGTACGCTTCGGAAGGCGCCTCGCAGATCGTGGCCGACCTCAATGCAATTGAGGCCTTGGGCGTCTGTCCGATTCTTGGTGATTATCTGGATGAGGGCGGCGTCGCGCGTCATGCAACTGACCGTGTTGCTCAAGATTTGATGGCGCTGATGGCGCAGGCGCCCGACCGGCAGGCCCCTTCACGTACTGAGAGCTGACCATATCCTCGGCCGACGGGAGCTAAGTCTGCAGACCCACGGTATATTGGCTAAGAATGTCAAAAATGTCTAAGACAATTCCCCGCAGTGGCGTGCGCACTCAGCGTGTGGCAATCGCGATCATGGCCGCCGGCAAAGGCACGCGCCTTAAGTCCAAGCATCCCAAGGTTCTACATGAAGTGGGCGGCAAACCGATCTTGTCGCACGTCATCGAGACGGCTTCCAAGCTGGTACCGGCGTCGGACATTTTCGTCATCATCGGCCATGAGGCTGAACTTGTGCGCGCGGCGGTCGGCGATAGCGGGGTGCAGTTTGTCGTGCAGGGCGAGCAGCGCGGTACCGGGCACGCACTGATGGTCGCGAAGGAATCACTTGCACCGTACGATCAGGTGATTGTTCTCTCCGGCGACGCGCCGCTGATTACTTCCGAAACAATCGACAAACTAAGTGCATTTCACGCCAGCCAGAAAGCGGCGATGACACTTCTCAGCGCAGATCTCGATGACCCCACCGGCTATGGGCGCGTAATCCGCAAGGGCCGCAAGTCCGCAGACGTCCGCGCCATCGTGGAAGAGAAGGCGACGAATGCCCAGCAGAAGAAGATTCGTGAGATCAACTCAGGGTTTTACGCATTCTCCGTTCCCACTTTATACAAACATATCGGCTCCCTAAAAACCGATAACGCGCATCGCGAGTACTATCTGACCGACATGGCGGCGGTTTTGGGCAATGCGAAGCAAAGAGTCGTCGCAATGAAGACTCCGAGTTCCGCGGAAGTTTTGGGAAGCAACAAGAGGGCGGAGATTGTTGAGGTCGACGCCCGGATGCGCCTGGCGAAGTGTCTGAAGTTAATGGACGAGGGCGTGACCATCTTTTATCCACAAACATGCGTGATTGACAGTGATGTCGAGGTCGGCGCAGATACCGTAATCGAGCCGTTCGTGCAATTGCGGGGAAAGACAAAGGTCGGGGCCGACTGCCGCATCCGTTCCTACAGCGTGATCAACAACACGGAGATCGGCGATGAAGTGGTCGTGTTGCCAGGCTGTGTCATGGACGATTCGCGCATCGCGCGAAAAGCAACCATCGGGCCTTACTCGAGGCTGCGTCCCGGCAGTGATATTGGCGAAGGAGCGCACCTGGGAAATTTCGTGGAGACGAAAAAAATCAAACTCGGCAAGGGATCCAAGGCCAATCATCTGACGTATCTCGGGGACACTGAAATCGGCGACGGCGTGAACGTCGGCGCGGGGACAATTACCTGCAACTATGACGGCGTCCACAAGCATAAGACCGTCATTGAAGACGGCGTGTTTGTGGGAAGCGACTCTACACTGGTGGCGCCGGTTCGCATCGGAAAAGGCGCATATATCGCGGCCGCTTCGTGTATTACGGAGGATGTTCCCGCTGATTCGCTTGCCCTGGGCCGAGCGCGACAGACGGTGAAGGAAGGGTGGGTCAATGCTAAGAAGAGTAAGAAGTGAAGGTTAGATTTCCTTTCCCAGTTCTCCTTCCCAAAACATATCAACCGGGTCTCCCCCCTAGCGTGAGAGAACTCTCAATCTGACTGCACCGCCTCCGCCTGCATCTCGCCGTGGCTGTCGCCTCTCTGGATCAGCACAATTGCTCCCAGTATTACTACCGTCGCAATCACGATCCGAAGGCTCATCGGCTCTGACGCCCAGAGCCATCCGAAGAGAACTGCCACCAGCGGATTGACAAATGTATGTGTCGCCACCACGGTCGGCGAGCAGTGTTGCAAGAGCCACGTATAAGCGGTGAATGCGATGACAGAGCCAAACGTGATTAGATATGCCAGTCCCAATAACGATCGCACTGAAATCGTGCTCCAGTGAACTGCCGAGAATTCTCCGGAAACTCCGGCCGCTAGCAATAACATCGCGGCCCCGCAGACCAGCGGGATGGCGGTGCGTCCGATGGGATCACGAGGCAAACGCAGG
>QIAJ01000207.1 GCA_003225495.1 Acidobacteriota bacterium | reverse complement strand
CGCGGACGGAAGCCCCGCGACCGCGCAATGGCCAGTAGAATCAATCCCGCTATGGTGTGCCGGATGCCAGCCGTCACCAGGGGAGGGATGGTCTCAACTGCAAAGCGGATCGCCAGGTAGGTGGTGCCCCAGACGACGTAAATCGCAAAGAATGCCAGGACGATCAAGAGACGGGAGGGCTGCGCCCTACGGGAACCGATGACTGGGGGCGAATTTAGGGTCGCGGTCGAC
>QIAJ01000205.1 GCA_003225495.1 Acidobacteriota bacterium | reverse complement strand
CGTCCGATGGGATCACGAGGCAAACGCAGGCGGGGCGATACGCATACTCCCACCGCCCATGAGGCTGCTCCGACCAGCACTGCGATTATTCCCACGGTCAAAGAACTACGAGATGTCAGCTCGGGTGCGGTGAGGATTGCAACGCCGCCGAGCCCCATTAATAACCCCAGCCCATTCTTCCAGTTAATCCGTTGCTGCCCCATGGCGGCGCCTAGCGCCAAGATCCTCAGGGGTTCACTGGCCACCAGGAGCGCGGCGAAGCCGGAGGATACGTATTGCTCAGCCCAATGCAGAGAACCGTGGCCGACCAGGAAAAAGAGAGCGCCCAGGGCGGAACCCGCGATCCAGTGCTCGCGGCGCGGACGGAAGCCCCGCGACCACGCAATGGCCAACAGGATTAATCCCGCAACGGTGTGGCGGATGCCGGCGGTGACCAGCGGAGGGATAGTTTCCACTGCAAAGCGGATCGCCAGGTAGGTGGTGCCCCAGACGACGTAAATCGCAAAGAATGCCAGGACGATCAAGAGACGGGAGGGCTGCGCCCTACGGGAACCGATGACTGGGGGCGAATTTAGGGTCGCGGTCGACATAACTTGCAATGCTCGCTTTCACTGGTTAGACTTTAATTGCGGAGCACTTAACCTGTCGATACGGTGATGACCGGTTATAGTAGAATGTTGATGAGAGCCGATTTGTGAAGTTTCAAATTATTGCGGGCGAGCTTTGTCTGGATTTCATCAATACGCTCGACAATCGTCTTATACCCGAGCGGCGTCAGGAATTAATACAGTCTTATGAAGATCTGCTGGATTGGGCGACGCAGGCGGGCGCTTTATCGACTGCTCAACGGGCACTGCTTTTGCGGGAAGCGGAATCTGACCCCAAGGAAGCCGCAGCGGTTCGCGCCAGGGCAGTAGAACTCCGCGAATGTCTCTATCGAATCATGACCGCGGTCGCGCGTAGCCGCCGGGTGTCCGAGGATGACCTTAGCGTTTTCAATGCCTATCTGGGCGAAGCACTGTCGCATCTGGAACTGCGCCGGGCGCGCAAGGGATTCCGGCTGGCATGGCCGGAAAATCATTCCAAACTTGACTCAGTCCTGTGGCGTATTGCGCGCTCGGCTAGCGACCTTCTGAGCGGTGACGATCTGGAGTCTGTTCGGGAGTGTGGGGACGACACCTGCCGTTGGCTGTTTGTGGATCGGAGCAAGAACCACAGCCGACGGTGGTGTGACATGAAGGTATGTGGCAACCGCATCAAGGCGAGGAAATTCTATCGCCGCCAGGCCGCCAGAAACGTTGTGTAGAGACGCGGCGTTTCTTCTATCGCGAGACAGCGGCGAACAATTCCGAGAGCAACAGAGCCTGAAATTTCTGGTCGTCGGTCTTGAAATGCACTTGCAGATTGGAACTGTCGGAATCGACGGTCATGCTGTCGATGGCAACTTTTTCTACCGGCGAGGCATTCAGCTTTTTATAGAGCATGCCAGCCTTGACCAGTGAGGAAAGCGTCGTGGCGGTTATAGAGTCCGAGGTGAGAACGCTGAGGTCGAACTTCACTCCGCTCTCGAAGCTCATGGTGTAACGCGAAGCGAGAATACGTTTTTTCAGAGTTTCGTAGTCGGCAATTTTGGATGCGTCCCCGAGGGCCGAGCGCATCATGGCCTGAGTTCCCTGCTGATCCAGAATGCTCCACACCGGTGAGCCGTCAACGGCGGCCATCTGTTCCGCCATCTGCGGGTTCGAGTCGAGTGTGGCGCGCTTGCCGTCGCGGGCATCGAGCGCGCTCTTGAGCGAGGCCTGATTGCCGAAAGCGAGGGTGTTGTCGTCGGTGAAAGTCATGATCAGGCCGTCCGACATGGGATAAAGCAGAGCCGTCCCGTACTTGGTAGACATAATCTTTTTGAGCTTCATTCTCTTGAGCACGGCCTTGGCGGAGAATGATCCCTGGGCCACGCAAATGACCTGAAGTCCCTGCTTGCCGGAACGAAATGAGGCAAAAGTAAGCTGGTCGAGATCGCGGTCAGCAGTGATTCCTATGCCCTTGAGTGCTTCTTCATATTGCTTCAGGTTCTCGGGCAGCACCTGTTGCTTGAGTGCCTGGGCGGTGGGTGAATCCTTCAGCGAACGATAGTCGACGCTGATGATCTGCTGGACCTCGGATGGAATCATCGAACGCGCCGAACTCGCCATCGGCATGGCATAACCGGCGCTGGCGCACAAAAGCAGAACAGCAAGACAGCGATTCTTCATACACGTCCTCACGAGGGTCTGCATGGTTGGATGCGACTCACAAATCTTCGGTTAGTAGTCCTGTGACTATTTTAATGCGGAATTAGGCCAGGGCAGTGGTACTAAAGTGCATACCTCGGCTCGTCGTTAGAACGAGCGAGGAAGCGGGACTTGCAGCGAAAGATCAGCGGAGGCGGGCAGCGATGAAAAACCTCAGCAGGCCGAGAGCTATCCCTTTAACGCAGCTGCCCGGTCTCTGGTTTGCCTCACAAAAGCCTCGTCCTTCAGCGATTCCAGATTAATCTCGACATTTGCGAGGGCGCCGGTTAATGCGGCCGTCGCCAGGGCAATGGCGGTCGTCAAGTCAGATTTCATGTTTGGATTGGTGAGCGGCTTGAGGTTCTCGGCGATTTGCGCTACCTCGACCGCACGCTCGGCTACTCCCAAAGGAACGCTCGTGGCCTGCTTCAGGGCAGAGTTAATTGCGCCCTCGCCATCGGATGATGCTTTCGCGGCTCTGTAGGCTTTCATGACCAGGTTGTAAGACTCAGCATCGGCGTCGATGGCAGACTTAAGTTCTTCGCGCAACTGGCCCAGGCGCGCGATGGCATCGCTCAGCGGGGCTTCGTGTTGAAGGTAAGCCTTTTTGCCGCGCGACATCGAGGCGACCATGTTGGCAAGTCCTGCGGCCATGGCGCCGCTGGCGGCTGCGGCGCTGCCTCCGCCGGGAGTTGCGGTGGGGGCGGCGAGTTGCTCGATGAAGGGCTCGACTCCGGAACGCAGTCCGCCGACAGCCACCTTGCCGCTGATCACGGCGGCAAGGCGATTTTCAAGAATGAGAGAGGAATCGAAATTTTCGACCTGCAGGAACCATTCAGCCGCTTGTTCGAGGGCCTTTTTGGGAATGAGTCCGACGATTTCACTCGAGATGGGAATCACGCCATAGCGCGCAGCCTCGCGCTTTACGAATTCAAATACGCGGTGGATCGGCGTCTGCTCGAAGTCGGTGAGGTTCATCGAAACCTGGGCCAGCCCACGCACTAGAAATCCGGCGCCTTTGACGTAACGCACACCGCCACTTGAAAAGCGAACGGCCTTGGCAATTTTCTTAGCAATATCTACGTCGGCTGTATTCAGAAAAACGTTGTACGCGATGAGCGCCTTGCGTGCACCTACGACCGTTGCTCCCGCGGAAGGATGAACGCGGGGGTCGCCGAAGTCGGGCTTCCGGGCAGGGTTGGAGGCGATGTCGTCGCGGATGCCTTCGAATTGTCCGCGCCGGATGTTTTCGAGATTTTGGCGTTCGGGAGTGGCCGCGGCGGCTTCGTACAAGTACACGGGAATCTGATAGCGCTTCCAGATTTCTGCGCCGACATGCTTTGCCATGGCAACGCAGTCTTCGATGGTGACGCCCTCGATCGGGATGAACGGCACGACGTCGGCCGCTCCCATGCGCGGGTGCGCACCCTGATGTTTGGTGAGGTCGATCAGTTCCGAGGCTTTACCGACCCCGCGGATGACCGCTTCTTGAATGGGGTCGCGTTCTCCGACGAGCGTGATCACGCAGCGGTTGTGGTCGGTGTCCATCTCACGGTCAAGGAGGTAGACGCCGGGAATTTTCATGGAGTCGACGATGGCGTCGATGATTGATTTATCGCGGCCTTCGGAAAAATTCGGGACACATTCGACAAGAGTGCTGGGCATACGCGAGAAGGATAAAGGTCGGGGACAGGTCTCGCAACTTGGGGAACTCTCTGAGACCTCAATGTCCTCTGTGGTTCCGAAAAAAGCTTGAACCAACGGGGGGATGCGGGGCGCCGGAGGAAGCGGTTTGAGTCTCGGGGAGACGCTTCTGCGGGAGGTGCTAGAATCCCGAGTTCGCGTCGCCGCCAGGCGGCAGATCCCAGGAGGGTACGCCATTATGCCTAAGTATGTAATCGAGCGCGAAATCCCGAACGCGGGCAAGTTGTCGCCGCAGGAATTGAAAGCGGTTTCTCAGACTTCATGCGGAGTATTGAAAAAACTGGGCCCTGAAATTCAGTGGGTGGAGAGCTACGTGACCGACGATAGGGTTTATTGCATTTACATTGCGCCAAATGAAGAGATGATCCGCGAGCACGCCAGGCAGGGAGGATTTCCCGCTAACAAGATCTCCGCAGTGCGCTCCGTAATCAGTCCCACCACGGCAGAGTGATCGCCACCACTTGTGACCACCTCCCGAAGACCAACGATCGGAGTTTTTGATTCAGGAGTAGGCGGGCTGACGGTCTTACGCGCTCTGCTGCAGCGCATCCCGGATGCCGATTACCTGTACTTTGGCGACACCGCGCGCCTGCCCTACGGATCGAAATCGGCTGCGACAGTTGCCCACTACGCGACAGGGGCTGTGCACTACTTGCAGGATCATGGAGCCGAACTGCTGGTGATTGCCTGCAACACGGCGACGGCGCTGGCATTCAACGAAATCAAGAGCGCTTCTCGAGTAGGCGTGATTGGCGTCGTAGAACCGGGCGCCGAAGCCGCCGCTAAGGCTACCCGCAGGAAAAATGTCGTTGTGATCGGTACCGATGCGACCATCAGCAGCCACGCATACCAACGCGCATTACAAAGTAAAGGCGTGGCGGTGCGGGAGAAGGCCTGTCCGTTGTTTGTGCCGCTGGTCGAAGAGGGCTGGGTGGAGCACGGTGTCACTGAGCAGGTAGCGCGAATTTATTTGTCGGAAGCTTTCTCCGACGACGCGCGAGATGCGGACGTGCTTGTGCTGGGCTGCACGCACTATCCTTTGATCAAACCGCTACTGCGGCGCGTCGCTCCTGATCATGTAAACATCGTCGATTCGGCCGAGTCGACTGCTCATGCGGTCGCGGAGCAACTGCGGATCGCCCCGCTCCACTCAGCGGAGGAGTCGGAGAAAAGAGGTGTGCCCAGACTGAAGTTTTTCGCTACCGATTCGGCCGAGAAATTCAAGAAGATGGGAACGCGGTTTCTGGGGCGTCCGGTTGAGGAGGTGGAGCACGTCGATCTGAAGGAATGACTCCGCACAGCGTAGATAAAGATTATCCGGCAAATGA
>QIAJ01000204.1 GCA_003225495.1 Acidobacteriota bacterium | reverse complement strand
ATAGTCATTTACCCCCACTCCAAGCCGACTGTTAAATTAGAAATGATTCACCCGGGCTTTGTAGCAATCGCGGAACTGCGGAAACACTGTCAAAACAGCTAGTTGGCGTAACATCGCAGCTCTAACAATGTTGGCGCCGTCAAGCGCTTTTTGAGCGTACTGGTTCGTGCACTCCGAAGAATGCGCCATTTCACTCTCGTGGATGGTTTGCGCCGTACCATTACCCGGTTGATAAAAAAGGCGTGACCTTGATGCAATCAGGTGATTGCAACCCAATAGTCGAAACGGTTGGGGCGGGCTGGGTAGTTGGCGAAATGGCGATATTTGAACAATGAGCCGCTGCGGATGTTTAGGACCGTTTACGCGTGCACCACGGCGTGTGCTCTGAATCCCAACGGAAACTGTAAAGTTTTACAGTAGCATTGTCAGCATCACGCTATCTACATTCATATCTTGCGTAGGTGCTTGGTAGAGGTGTGGCAGATGACATTGCCATGTAAATAGCTGATTAGACTCATTGACCTGTCCTTTGCAATACCTCGGGCCGGTGGTCTACATTCTCAGTGGGCCAAGGGGGGCTTTAGCAAGCGCTTCTGCGGAACCGTCACGAGTAAAACGGAACGAGAATGTTTGCTTTAGGGGATGGCATGACCTCGATGAAAGAGAAGTGCCAGGAAAGATTCCCACTGCCGTCTCCAAAGCCAGACCAGTCTAAGAAGAACTAGCCTCCCGCTCAGACTTCTTACCGGTGGAAAGGATAGCCCTTTGCCAAGGCCTTCGCCAGGTCCGTGTCGTGCCCGTAGAGATCGTCGAAAAAGTGAATGGATCCATCTTCCTCGGCGACCGCGGTGCCATAGAGGATGAGCACCGGAACCGGTTTGGTCAGATTGACCTGAAAGTTGTCCTGGCCCTTCTGCATTACGTTCCGAACTTTTTCCAGCGTCCATTCCGGCTTGTCCGCTAATGCCCATGCAGCCAATTCGTCTGGTTTTTCCACCCTTATACATCCGTGACTGAAGTCCCGCTTAGCCTGCGAAAACAACTGCTGGGATGGCGTGCTGTGCAGGTAGACATTGTACTCGTTAGGGAAGATCAGCTTCACCAGGCCGAGCGCATTCGCCGGGCCTGGTTTCTGCCGGACGGCGAGCTTCCCAGCGCGTAGTTGCAGCAGAACCTCATCGCTGATCGCGGCTGAGGTCACGAATTGCCCGCCCTGTGTGGTCACTTCGTAGTTCTTGTTGGCTATATAGTTGCGATTGCGCTGAATAGCGGGCACGATTTCGGAGCGCTGGATGCTGGGCGTTACATTCCAGTAGGGACGAAAAACGACATATCGCATATCTTCATCAAAAACCGGTGTCTCATGCCGGAACGCTTTGCCCACAATCACGTTCATGCTCAGGACAATCCTTCCGTTCTGGCCATATGCGCGTAGGCGGAACTCGGGAATATTCACCACCACGGGCGGCTGTGGGAACTCATCGGGCAACCATCGCCAACGCTCCAGGGTCAGGCGTAATTGTTCGACACGCTCGCTCAACGGAGTGTTGAGTTGCTTCACGGTTTCTGGGTCCAGGCGTCCATTGGGTGGGAGGCTGTGGCGGCGCTGGAAACCCTTGACTGCGTCCGCAAGGGGTGACTGGTAGACGTCACCGGGAGGAACCACGGCGTCTGCCGGCAGGTCGCCGAGCAGGCGAAGCAAACGAGTGAGCCGTGGCACTCCCGCATAGTGATTTCCCGGCTCGAGAGCCTTGGACGGCACTTGTAACTGCTCACCGTCATCCTGGCGCGAATATTCCAGATAGCGCCGCAGTCCAGCCAGGGTGTTCTTATAACCCAGGAATGGAGGTTCGGCCTTTTCGATCTCCTCCTTAACGTCCCGGCTATTGACCAGGTCCTGACGCAGAAATTGCGGCAGATCATAGCGCGACGTCTTTTCGTTGAGTCCAAAATCGAAGTGCTTGGGATTCACTCTTCCCATGTGCAGATCAGAGAGGTAACGCATTAGGCAGACCGTGAGAGCCGCGTCAAAACGTGCCGCTTCAGCCGGCTGGCTGAGCTGTTTCAACCGTCTGTTCCAACGGGAATCGTCATAGTCTTCTGCATGCAAACCTTTGCCTTCCGCCTGGCGCAGAATATCGATGATTGCCACTGCTTGTGGGGTGGCCTGGTTGTCACGAACCCATGCCAGCCTGTAGCCGGAGGACTCGTAAAAGGTCTTCACTTGGTCGCGGTAATCTGGAAAATCGGGCCACCGCAGATCGTCAAGTCGTCCCGCGGCGACGATTTCACGCAGTAGGTTATCCGACTCTGGCGATGCGGGACCTGCGGATGTAACGAAATCTCCACTTCGTGTGGAACAGCCCAGCGTGAGCACACTAGCAGCGAGGGACCCAGACAGCAACCAAACCAGCGCATGGCTGCTCACTAAACGTCGGACGAACGGAAGGTTATTGGAAAATGTCATGTTACACCAATAACGAAGAGGCACTCGATCGCATTCCAACGTATGCTAGGACGCCTTGGGCTGACTTGCCTTTGTTCTAAGAACATCCAGAGTGTCCATCGCTCTTTTGATCGCCTCAATTTCTGCTTCATGAGAAGTGCTCCGTGAAATTGCCCAAAAACGCTTGGAGATTGCCCTCTGGGCCTCTTTCACTCGTTCCAACAGTTTTTCGGGATTGGTTTCCGCAATGGCGGCCATCAACGGGATCTGCCACTTCGGATAGATGATTACACGATCGCCGGCCATGCAGACCTTCGTCTCCAGAGGGAGCGGGCCGGAATCTTACAGTTAGGCTCGGGCTGAAAAAATAAACAAGGACCGCCCTCCCCCGAGGTCGATCCTTGTAGTTTCTTGCCCCCTCTTGGCTTGACGCTAAGTGCTCGATCATTAGAGCGGCGAGTGATCTCAGCGGAAACTGTCAAAGCTGACAGGCCCGATCGCGTGAAACCCAAGGAGCTTTTTGCGGACATCTTCATCCGCTGCGACGGACAGGAAGAGTAGTTGCCAGCTACTGCGAGCCGAGAACGATGCGATTCGTCTCATTCGCCGGACGCCGAATAGTTGACGTAAACAGATGGGATGAGAAGGCCGGTTTCCGACGGGATGCTGTACCCTCCCAAGTTATCGACATGCTCGAAGTGCAAGAGATAAAGGAGACCGACAACGAAGCAGGTTAGCACCACAGAGCAGCAGACTAATGAATCTGCAGAGCAGAAACTGACGATCGGGTTGGATCTGGGCGATCGATCGAGTTGGTATTGCGTGTTGGATGAAGCTGGTACCGTGCTGTTGGAACAACGACTGAGCACGACTCCGAAGGCCACGCGCGAAGTGTTTGGAGACAGCTGCGCGCTGGGAGATGTCTGTTCACCGCCACCGGCATGATCGGATGGGCTTGATCGCGAGCCGGTCTTGCGTGTGCGATCTCGCCTTCACCGTCAGCCGCTCCCGCGCTCTTCAACCGACTCTGCTTGATTGGAGCCCCAGCACTGTAAAAAGTTACAGTTCTCCTCATCGTACTGGCAAATTGTAATCGGCTTTGCTTGCTCGTGGTTCTTCGCACGCGAGAACGCCATCAGAAGAGGAGCAAAACAGATGAGCAAGCCGAACGACGTGTGGATCTGGGCGCAGGATCCTATAGACAGCAGATCAGGCGAAAAGCAAATAGGAAATACCAGAAATATTCTTGCCAGCCCCGTCGCTATCAGGACCCCAGGGATGTTGGTGGTACATGGGCAACCACGCAAGGAGGGCAGTCGCGTGAAAAAACTAATGGCAATGGTTTTGATAGGCGGATCGTGGATGGTGAGCGCGGCTACGGCGCGTGCACAGACAACTCAGCCAAAAGAGAGTACTTCTCACGTTATCAGCGACCAGGATTTGAACCTGCTTCGGAAAGATCTTCGCTCTAAGCGGAAACAGCTAATAGCTGCGAACTTGAAACTGACGGAAACAGATGCGGGGAAGTTCTGGCCAGTCTACGACCAGTACGTTACGGAGTTGATTGCCATCAACGACAAGAAGTTCGGGCTGATTCAGGACTATGCTGATAATTGGGGGAAATTGACGACCGATCAATCATTGTTGTTCATGCGACAGTGGTTGGATATGGATATTGCGACAGCACAGTTGAGGCAGAAGTATGTGCCGATCGTGTCCAAGGTACTGGATGGAAAGCAGACAGCAACTTTTTTCCAAATGGACCGACGCATTGCGATGATGATCGAACTGCAGGTGTCATCGCAGATGCCTCTGGTGCAGGAGCAGGATCAATAGTTGGTCAGTGAATTTGGAGACGCCGACAATGGTCATGGATGGCGAGTAAAGACGATTTTTCGAAAACACCGCTTCGGAGTTGCCGACGATGATTATCTTTTAGTTTGTGAGCTAAGCGAAAGCTAAGCTTACCTCGCCGCAGGGCGGCCACTGCGCCTGTTATAGGACCGAATTTCACCTTGCCGGTTTTCCCTAAGGTTGTCGGGAACGTAGAACTCTATCACGCGGCATTTGAAACCATTTCTCAACTGGTCTTTTTGCTCGCTGGCGTCATTTGCTTTCCGCCTTTTAAGACGCTTAATGAACCAATAGGTGCCCGCACTTGCCATCAGCGCTGCTGCAAATATCCCAACGCACCCCACGCCGATCACAATAGTCGCGATCATCAGCACATCATCGACCGCGTGCGCGAATGTGTCCATATGTGTTTGCGACGGTGTTACCGCCACACCCTCATTGACGCCGGCACTCGTGTTTGCGCCGACAGAATGGCTCTGCTCAAGAATGAGCAAGCGATGAAGCACTTGGGAACTGTTAGAGTTACTCGTTTTCGGGCATCGGCTGCGACGGGATCGATGCTTATTGTGTTGATGAAAAGAGGCGTCTACACCAATTACTGCAATCTTAATCCCATGCCTTCGTTCCACCTTTTTCGATCAGTGCTTTCGCGTCGAACCGGAACTGCGGTTATCGGAGGGAATGTTCCAGTTCGGCATGATTTGTGCGATGGAATGGGCAATTAAAGCCGGTCTTCGTCGGCGCTCCTCCCGGAGTGTGAACATGATGGCAAGGAGAAATCCTGCTAACGCTCCGAGGAATCCTTCCGTAATTGAGAGGCTGTTAAAAGTTCGCAGGCCCTGGCCAGTCAGGAGGAATCCGGTATGCGCCAGAGCTACAGTCCAGAACAATTGCACGAACTTGCATGGACCCTACACCTCTGTGTGTTCTAATACTGTCGCAAAATGGCTCGTGCCG
>QIAJ01000002.1 GCA_003225495.1 Acidobacteriota bacterium | reverse complement strand
TTCCGTCCCGCGTATTCAAGGGTATGCGGATGTCGGGGCACATGGGCAACGTGCGGGTGACGACGCGCAACCTGCGTGTGTTGGGCGTCGATAAAGACGAAAACCTGCTGGTGGTCGAAGGCAGCGTGCCCGGTCCGAACGGCGGCTACCTGGTGATCATGAAAGCAAAGAAAGCGCCGCGCGAGCGTCGCGGATTCGCGGGTTCGACCACGGTTGATCCGTTGAAGGCAGCGAAGCGAGCGGCGAAAAAAGCATAGCAACCGGTACCTGGGACTGAGTGAGACGAATATGGCATCGATTGATATTTACAACCTGAGCGGGGCGAAGGTCGGGACGATGGATCTGGCCGAGGAAGTTTTCGGCGCCGTCAACGAGGACCTTCTCTGGGAAGCGATCAAGCACTACACCGCCTCCCGGCGTGCGGGAACGCATGCTACCAAAGCTCGCTGGCAAGTGTCGGGATCCGGCAAGAAGCTTTGGAAACAGAAAGGCACCGGGCGGGCGCGTATTGGATCGATCCGGTCGCCACTCTGGCGCCATGGCGGCACCGTTCACGGACCCCAGCCGCGCTCTTACGACTACGCTTTCCCGCGCAAGAAGTTGCTGGGTGCGCTGCGTTCAGCTCTCGCGGCTAAGTTTGCCGACGGCAAGCTGATGGTGGTGAAGTCGTTCGAACTCAAAGAGACGAAGACGAAGCTCTTCCGCCAGTCGCTGGACAAATTGAAAGTGGATG
The DNA here is from genome assembly GCA_003225495.1 of Acidobacteriota bacterium. GTDB lineage: Bacteria > Acidobacteriota > Terriglobia > Terriglobales > Acidobacteriaceae > Acidiflorens. The sequence goes on along the minus strand of QIAJ01000002.1, from coordinate 3,455 downwards.
GCACCACGCTCCTGGTCGAAACTTCAGCGCAGGAGAACCGCAATCTCGAACTGAGCTCGCGCAACATCGATGGGCTGGAACTGGTGCGTGGCAATGAAGTCCATCCCTATCACCTGATGCGCTACAGCCAGGTGGTGTTTGCGCAGCCCGCGCTTGAGAAGTTGCAGGACTCGTTACGCAAGTCTTTTTCGCGGCGCGACCACGAAGAGAAGCCGAAGGCCGAGAAGAAGCCGGCGGCGCGGCGTACGCGGAAAGCGAAGGTAGCCTGATGAAATCCGCTTATCAGATTATCCGGCGGCCCGTGATCACAGAAAAAGGGCTGGGCATAAAGGAAACGCAGAACACGCTGGTATTCCAGGTATCGCCCCACGCCACCAAGACCGAAATCAAGGAAGCGGTGCAAACCGTTTTCAAGGTGAAGGTACTGTCGGTCCACACGGCGAATTATCCGGGAAAAGAACGGCGGCGCGGAAAGTTTGCCGGCTATCGTCCGGATTGGAAGAAGGCTTACGTACGGCTCCGGGCAGGCGAGAAGATGCCGGAGTACGCGCAGAACCTGTAGTAGAGACGCGGCTTGCCGCGTCTGGTTGGCAGCGTGAGACGAGGCAAGCCTCGTCTCTACTCAGAGAGCAGATATGGCCATCAAGACTTATAGACCGAGAACGCAAACGCTGCGCTACCGCACCAGCGTTACCACCGACGACATTACGTCGAAGAAGCCGCACAAGCCGCTGGTTGAGGGCAAACTGCGGACGGGCGGACGGCGCAACTCCGGCGACACCACCATGCGGTTCCGCGGCGGCGGAAGCAAGCGCTTGCTGCGTACCATCGATTTCAAGCGCGACAAACATGGCATTCCGGCGACGGTCGTCACGATTGAATACGATCCCGGGCGCTCGGCTCGCATCGCGCTGCTCAGTTATGCCGATGGCGAAAAGCGTTACATCGTCCAGCCGGATGGGTTGAAGGTCGGACAAAAAATCATCAGCGGTCCCGATGCCGACATTCTGGTTGGGAACGCGCTGCCGTTGCGGAACATTCCGCCTGGCACGACCGTCCACAACATCGAACTGAAGCCCGGCAAGGGAGCGCAGATGGTGCGTTCAGCCGGCGGTTCGGCGCAGCTGGTCGCAAAGGAAGGCGACTACGCGCTGGTTAAATTGCCTTCGGGCGAAACGCGGAAGGTTTTGCAGGACTGCCTGGCGACGGTTGGCCAGGTTGGAAATTCAGATCATGAGAACGTGACCTGGGGCAAAGCGGGCCGTACGCGTTGGGTCGGAAAGCGTCCGCACAACCGCGGCGTTTCCATGAACCCGGTCGATCATCCGCACGGCGGCGGCGAAGGCAAGACTTCCGGTGGACGCCATCCGGTGACGCCGTGGGGTCAGCCGACGCGCGGCTTCAAGACACGCAACAACAAGCGGACCGATGCATTCATCGTGAGCCGCAGAAAGAAAAGCTAGGTGTAGGGACGGGTCTTCGACCCGTCCGGCCGGGTCAGAGACCTGGCGCTACGCGAGCAGAGACGAGAGCTGAATTTATGGCACGTTCGACAAAAAAAGGGCCGTTCGTGGATGCGCACCTGGCCACGCGAATCGAAGGAATGAACGCGCGTAGCGAGAAAAAAGTGCTTCGCACATGGTCGCGGCGCTCGACCATCACGCCTGAGATGGTGGGACACACCATCGCAGTGCACAACGGGAGGAAGTTCATCCCCGTATACGTGACCGAGAACATGGTGGGACACAAGCTGGGCGAGTTCAGCTTCACACGCCAGTTCAAAGGGCATTCGATGAGAGCGGCCACCGAAGTGGCAGCTAAACCGGCAGGTCCTCCGGGCGGTCCGGGAGCGATTTCGCCGTCCGCGCCGGCGCCAAAGGCGTAACGCAGCGTTTAGCCATGAGCTCTTCGCTATGAGCTAGAAGCTGGGAGCTAGCAGCAAGAAGCCGAGAAGGAACTATGGAATTTCGAGCGGAAGCACGGTTCATGCGGGTCTCGCCTCAGAAGGCGCGGCTGGTGCTGAATCTGATTAAAGGCCAGCGCGCGGAACAAGCCCGCAATACGCTGATGTTTACGAAGAAACGGGTCGCTGCCACTGTCGGCAAGCTGCTGCAGTCGGCGATCGACAATGCCAACTTCCTGAGCACCGAAAAGGGGCTGGATGTTGATCTCGACAATTTGTATGTAAAGAGCGCAGTAGCGAACGACGGGCCGCGCATGAAGCGCATCCGTCCAGCGCCCATGGGACGCGCATTCCGGTTTGTGCGGCGCATCGCACACCTGGAAATCGTGCTCGCGGAACGCAACCGGAATGGGGCTTCGATGGCAACTGTGGTCGGCGACGGAACGCCGGGCGCAAAGAAAGCGGCTCCGGTACGCCGCACAGCAACAAAGGCCAAAGCAAAAGGGCCGGCAAAAAAGAAAGCTGCCGGCAAGAAGGCGACCGCGAAGAAATAGGCGAGGCTAGGAGCTTCAATGGGACAAAAAGTACATCCTTACGGATTCCGGCTGGGTTACACGAAGCCGTGGAAGTCGCGCTGGTTTGCGGAGCGGGACTATGACAAGCAGCTGCTCGAAGACGTCAAGTTGAAGGCCGAATTGAAAGAAAAGCTCAAGTCGGCGGGCGTCAGTTCGATTGAGATCGAGCGTCCGGGCAACAAGTTGCGGGTCATGATCAAGACGGCGCGGCCGGGCATCATCATCGGACGCAAGGGCGCTGAGATCGATAAGCTCAAGGCCGAAGTCCAGAAGCGCATGGCGGGCCGCGAAGTGTTCATCGACATTCTGGAAGTGCACAAGCCGGAACTCGATGCGCAGCTGGTGTCGGAATCGATCGCGCTTCAACTGGAAAAGCGTGTGGGATTCCGGCGCGCGATGCGAAAGTCGGTGGACTCGGCGCTCCGGTTCGGCTGCAAAGGTATCAAGGTTCGGGTGAGCGGGCGGTTAAACGGAAATGAAATCGCACGCTCGGAATGGTATCTCCAGGGACGTCTGCCGCTGCACACGCTGCGTGCCGACATTGATTACGGTTTCACCGAGGCGCGCACCACCTATGGCGTGATTGGCGTGAAGTGCTGGGTGTACAAAGGCGAGATTCTCCCGGCCAAGAAGCGCGAAGCGACTCCGGCGCGAGAGACGACCGGCGCGTTCTAAGAATTGCAGAAGTCAGAAGTCGGATTGCAGAAGTGAAAGCGGTGGGTTCGAAGGGTTTTCCTGAGAGCTGCCAGCTGAGAACTGAGACCTGATTTTATGTTGATGCCGAAGAAAGTGAAGTATCGCAAGCAGCAGCGCGGACGCATGACCGGGAAAGCCTGGCGCGGCTCCGAGCTTGCCTATGGCCAGTTTGGACTGAAAGTGCTGGAACCGGGTTGGATTACCGACCGTCAGATCGAAGCGAGCCGCGTCGCCATGACCCGTTTCGTGAAGCGCGGCGGCAAGATCTGGATCCGATTGTT
>QIAJ01000035.1 GCA_003225495.1 Acidobacteriota bacterium | reverse complement strand
CGCTACCGTTCAGGCGACGGAAGAGGCCGTGGTCAATGCCATGGTCGCCGCCGAAACCATGACCGGCATCAACGACCGCACCGTCGTTGCCCTGCCCCATGACAAATTGCACGAGGTCCTGAAAAAGTACAACCGTCTGGCGAAGTAGTCTCTAGGAATTCAAACCACCTCGACGATGCGCCATCCTAGCTCCTAGGCTGGGCAAGGTTGGTGATTTGTGACCGTCTACTGCGTAGCCACAAAAAACTCACCCAGGACCGGCGCGGTAGCTGCCGCGCCTGGGCACTCCTCCACTCCCAGCGCTCTCAGACTCAACCGCAGAATACTTTCGTGATGAAAAGTCGTGTCGGAAACGCAACCGCCTGCGGGGAGATGCGCGCCGACCAGCACACCCGCAATGTGTCCTCCCCCGCCGCTGCTCTGTTTCGGACCGATACTCGAATCTTTCTTTGGACCCCGGTCGCAGGCTTCGTCGAACACGATCATCAACAGGCCATCTTTCTGAAACGAATCCGATTTCAGCAGCGGCGCGATATTCTTCTTCAGCCAGTCGTCGGCTGTCTTCAGGCTCTCCTCATCACCGCACACCGACGCCTTCCGAGTCTTCGGATTATTGTGCGCATCGTTGAACAGATTCGGTACCACGAATGAATAATTTGGCAACTTGTTATCTTTCAAGTCCGAGGAGAATTCCTTGAATGGAACGATATTGTCGCGCTGGCTGAGGCCCGATGCCGGCTCAACCACACTTTTCAGATAGGCAAAGGGATTATGCCGCTTGACATAGAGTCCGTGCGGATCTCCACCCTCCAGAACATACCCAGTCCTCGGAAGGTTCTCGGCGTAGGCTTTCCAGGTTTTTTGGTGACGCATCAGGATGTTCGCGACATTGTCGCTCCCCACGATTCCATTAAACAGGTCCGCCAGTGCGTAAGGGAGCCCGGTGGCTCGCTTTCCCGTCGTTAGAAAAAAATAGTTATTAATCGAGGGATGAGTATTCGCATAGTAGCGGTGTGCCACACCACCTTGCGCAGCCAATTCGTTCAGGTACGGCATCTTGGAATCCTTCCGGATCACGTCCTCAAAGCTCTGGTTCTCCTCCACCACAATCACTACGTTCTTGAACAGCGGGATCTTCGACTTCTCTCCTATGCACACGTTCTGTGCATGGACGTAACTGACGCAAACTGCCGTGAAAAGAATCCCCAGGCGACGAAAGTTCAAAACGATTCTCCTTAGACTTCGGCAGAACTATATGCAATTGTTCGAGTTTCGGCGGAATTACAAAAACCCGATTAACAAAAAATCCTGAAATAAGTTGGATGCAGGAAGGAGCTTTGTATTTCAGGTTTGGAGGGATTCTCCCCTGGCAGAGCTACCTCTGAGACCTTCGCATACTCCGCATATCGACCGTCTCCAGGGTTGTTTCCAGGTCCTTCAACCTTCCCAATGAATAGGCTGCAGATTCGCGTTCTTTGGCGCCGCTTTTCATTTCCAGCAATTCGCCCAGTCGTCCGGTAACAGCGCGCTTTACTTCCTTGATCCGCTCTGAAAACTCGTCGGGCCGCTGCTCGGCATCCGAACGCGCGTGCGCAGAACGCTTGAATCTGAGATAGGTATACGCCAGGTACTGGTTGAGTTCCGCCCAGAACCACTGCTCCCGCTCTCGTGGATCGAGTCCCGCCTCCGCCATCGAGGCGAGCCGCTCCTCAGCTGCGTCGCGTTCCGCCGGAGTAACCTCGCTGACGGCCCGCCACACCGGCGGCTGCGGGCAGCCAGCAACCTTAATTTCTGGGATAACGCGGCCATCGTCGAGGATGAAGTCGCGCCAGACTAGGCCCCACCGCACTTCCTGAAGAATTCCCGTTTTCCAGCCATCTCCCGACTTGAATGACACGGGCTCGCCTGCCTTGGGTGGCCAGTTCCCTTCAGCGCGCACTTCTGTCGTGGAATTCATTGTCCGTACAAAGGATGGGAAACCGCTTCTTTCAGTTGCTTTCTTCTGGCCCGGGCTTGCGCCCAACCACTTGTGATCCTCTTGCCGATGGTGAAGGCCAAGTTTGGCGAGACAGCACCCGCTCCACCGCTTGCTCTACCCAGACGATAAACGACTCGTCTTGTTCGACGGCCGCATTCGGTGTCGCCAATGCCAGGTTCATGCCATTCACTGGAGCCAGGCTCATGGCCGGTACACGCTCGCCCTCTTGTCGCAAGTAGCCAATCCAGAGCAATGTAACGGCATTGTAGGTAACGCTCTTCACCAGGCTGACGACGTCGGAGGTGCCCTCGCCGTACCACATTGCGATGCTGATCAGGATCAGCTCAACGCTCGCAAAGATTCCGAATCCGAGCGCGACTCCAAAGACCTGCTGCCGCCAGCAGTCTCTGAGAACCCGGCATAAAAGCATTAGAAGAACAAAAAGTCCGCATTGCATCAGGCGAACGCTGCGTTCAAAGGCAAGGACAGCCGCCACTATCCGGTCCGCGCTTCCCAGTTGGCTGGAGACTGCTCCCATAATTGCCAGCAAAAGCAATAGTCCGCAGGACCATCGGAAGATCATCGTGCCGAGCGTCTCAATGCCTGCATATTGTTTGAACAGGCGGTGCAGGATTTCATCCATCACCGTGACCGCCAGCAGCACACTGATGGCATTCCCGGTCCAATAGACATCGAAATAGCTCTCGTAGAAGTACCGGTAGGTGACGAATAAGACTGCTGACTTGAGAATTTGAAACAGAATGTAGGAGAAGAACCGTGGAAAGACACCGTGCAACTTGCGCCGGATCATGAACGTTAAAAGAATGATCTGCAGCGCCGGACCCGCGACCCAGCTTAAAGCTGTTAGCCAGTTCATCGCCCAACCTGCCCCCGAAGGTCCGAAGCATACCTCTCCCCCGGCGGCCTTGCAACGGAAATTTTGCCACCCTAGATTCGCCTTTGGAAATTAGCGATTCCTACTTGCAACGCCTCGCGCGACACAACGGCATCGGATCGCTACCATCGGCAATCATGACCTCCTGCTGTCCACGAACCGTGGGACCGCCCTGCACAGTGCTTTTTGGGATTGCGCAATACATACCAGCCAGGGCCAACACGGTCAGAAACACTTCCACTGCTCTGTTCATTGGGGGAGTCTCCTGGCGCTCAAAAGCCGCGCGTGGCGGAGTATATGCCCGAAATGGTTTTTGCGGGAAGCTTTGGCTAAGTTTATTTTTGAGTGGTAAGCGGAGATCGTTTGAGCGCGGCGATCAACCGCGCAGAGATCCGGCGGATTACGGGTTGATTTCGCGCGCGACATGTCGATCGTCGTAATTGAGTTTGCTGAAATGCATGCCATACACGCTGTTGCCGAGTGTGTTGATAATCCGGATTCTGTGGAGGTCTGCCTTAACCCCAAGTTCGTCTCCTCGCGACCCAACTCTGAACTGACTGCCCTAGTCTTTGAGACCGAGACTTGACGGTCTTTAACGCGTAAATGCTCATACTGAGAAGGCCGCCACTTTTCCGCCGACCTGCATGCAGTTGCACTCCCCCGCACATTCTGTGCACAAGTCCTTGCTTTGCCGCACGCGAGAGATGGCAGCGCGCATGCACTGAAGGAGTGTGGAACTTGTAAATTAGGACCGTTTCGCCTGATTACTAAAGTAATACGAGGCTTCGGGCTACAGACAAGGACCATTCCCCCTACGCGCCGCAAGACGCGTATCAATCCAACTCAAAGGATTCGTGAACACTATGGGATGCCGTCGCCAGCCCCGTTTACCGATGACCCTCACCGCCAGTCTTTGCGGCATGGACACGAAGAGCCGCGCATTTTTGGAGCGTGTGCGCGTGACCAATCTCAGCCGCGATGGCGCGCAGATTGAAAGTGTGAAGTCGGCCGTCAAGGTGGGGGACATTGTGACATTGCGTTGTGAAGACACTACCCGCCGCTTCCGAGTGACTTGGGAGGATGCCGGTGTTGAAGGCCGACGGATTGGGCTAGCGGGAGTCGGATCGGTCCCAACCATTGCCGACACCTGTTTGCTTCCCGCTTCGGCCCCCGACGACTATGTGCGTCCCCGCGTTAGCATCCGCCGCGAGAGTTCTCGCTATGAGTGCGAGATTGCCGTTGAGATGAGAATCCAGGACATGCCCACCCCGATGTGGGTCACAGCCAATGAGATCAGTGAATCCGGCTGCCGTGTCCAGGTGCCACTTGCTATGCAATCCGGAACCGACGTGAGCATTGCCCTCTGGTTGAACGGCGAAAGAGTCTGGATGCAGGGCAAAGTGACGCACAGCCTCTACGGATGCGGCACCGGCATCGAATTCACAAAAGTCGAACGTACGGCTTTGTTGCGGATTGCGGACGTACTCGCGAGCAGCGAAATCGAAGTCTCGGATCGCCGTGAAACGGCCGTTGAGCAAAGCCCGCTGTGCGCCGCCTTCTCCGCGACCTCGTAGTTCTAGTCGACGACCGCCTTGTCGGTGAGATCAAGACCCTTGTCGATGATCGCAAATGCGTCGCGCAACTGCTGCTCGTTAATGCATAGCGGTGGATTGGTGTAGAACGTGTTCCAGCGTACCAGCGTGTAGAGGCCGCTCTCGCGGAAAAACCTTCCGAGCCCAGCCATCTCGTCGGATGTCCCATTGAATGGCGCCATTGGCTGCCGCGTCTTCCGGCTGCGAATCAATTCAACGATGCCGAACAATCCGATCGAGCGTACCGCACCCACCGACGGATGCTTCGCCTGTAGCTGAGCACCCAGATCCTTCATGATCGCGCCCATCTTGCGCGTGTTCTCAATCAGATTGTCTTCTTCGTACACGCGGATGGTCGCGAGTGCGGCCGCGCAACCCATGGGATGCGAGTTGTAAGTCAGCCCGCCGTAGAAGACTTTGTCTTGAAAGTGCTGCGCGATGTGATGACGCATGCCGACCGCGCCCAGTGGCAGATAACTCGATGTAAGTCCCTTGGCCATTGAGATCAGATCGGGAACAACTTTCCAGTGATCGACCGCGAACCATTCACCGGTACGCCCAAAGCCCGCCATAACTTCATCGGCGATCATGAGGATACCGTACTTGTCGCATAGCTTGCGAACCCCTTGCAGGTATCCCTCGGGCGGCACGAGGATTCCATTGGTGCCAACCACTGTCTCGAGAATGAAGGCCGCGATCGTTTGAGGTCCCTCGAGCTGCATGGTCTCCTCGATCATCGCCAGCGAGCTCTCGGCAGACTCCCAACCTCGCTCGATGCCATGATAAGGATCAAGCACTCGTACTACGCCCGGAATGCCAGGCTCCGCGGCCCATCTGCGGGGATCTCCGGTGAGGCTCACGGCACCCGCCGTTGCGCCATGATAGGACCGGTAACGCGCCATGATTTTGTGGCGTCCCGTAAAGAAGCGCGCCAGCTTGATGGCATTTTCATTGGCCTCAGCGCCCCCATTGGTGAAGAAGAACGTATCGATGTCGCCAGGTGTAATCTCGGCCAGCTTCGCTCCCAGTCGAGCGCGTGGCTCGGTCGCCATAAAGGGATTCGCATAGGCGAGTGTTTGCGCTTGCTCGGTAATTGCCTGAATAACGCGTTCATCGCCGTGTCCGATGTTCACGGACATCAGCTGGCTATTAAAATCGATGAAGCGCTTCCCTTCCGGCGTCCAAAAGTAAATTCCCTTGGCGCGCGCAACTGGAATGGGGTCGACTTTCGATTGCGCCGACCACTCGAAAAGCGTGTGCTTTCTGGTGAGATCGACAATTTCCTTTCCGGTCATCGCGGACGTAGCGGTAGCTGTAGTCATAAGATTCCTTGAGCGTCGATCATTTCTGTCAGCTTCGCTCAACTTGGATAGCCGATTGCGGCTGTCCTATGTGAGCTGTGCAGCGAGCTGGCCTTTTCTCTCGGCGACGCTTGCGAGCGCCGCTTCGAGTACGTCCATTGCCTCATCCATCTGGGCGTCAGTGACGACCAATGGCATCAGCAGGCGGATCACGTTGCCGTACGATCCGGCCGTAATCAAGACCAGGCCGTGTTCGTAACAATATTGGGCAATCTGTTTAGTTTCCTCATCCGCAGGCTGCCGTGTTGACTTTGAGCGAACAAGCTCAATGGCTTGCATCGCGCCCAATCCGCGGACTTCACCGATCAGATCCCATTGCGATTGCCATTTCGCTGAGCGCTTTCGGAACCGTTCCCCGAGCAAGTTGGCGCGAGCGCACAGATTTTCTCTTTCAATGATGTCAAACACCGCGAGTGCAGCCTCGCACGAGAGCGGATTGCCGCTGAACGTTCCCCCAAGCTGACCTGAAGCCGGAGTGTCCATGATTTCAGCGCGCCCGGTAACGGCCGCCATCGGCAAGCCACCGGTGAGTGACTTCGCCATACAAATCATGTCAGGTTCGAGTCCGAGGCGTTCACATGCAAAGAGCGTTCCGGTGCGGCCAAAGCCAGTCTGAACTTCATCGGCAATCAATAGAATGCCGTACTTGCGGCATATCTCCGACAGGATTGGAAAAAACTCTGCCGGCGGAGTAACGAAGCCGCCTTCTCCTAGTATCGGTTCCACGATCACCGCTGCAACCGACTCGGCGGCGACCACGCGTTTGAATGTATCCTCAATGTGCTTCGCGCAGTGCACCTCGCAAGACGGATAAGTCAGCGAGTATGAGCAACGATAGCAATAGGCGTACGGAATGCGATACACATCGCCCGGGAACGGCTCGAAACCAGCTTTGTAAGGATGCGTCTTGCTGGTCATGGCCATTGCCATGTAAGTGCGTCCGTGGAACGCGTCTTCGAAACTGATGATCGCGGGCCGTTTGGTGTAACTGCGCGCGATTTTGATCGCGTTTTCAGTCGCTTCAGCGCCGGTGTTAACCAATAAAGTCTTCTTGGCAAAGATCCCTGGCGTCAACGCGTTCAGCTTCTCGCACACTGCGACATAACTCTCATAGGGAAGCACATTGAAGCTGGTATGCAGGAAGCGATCAAGCTGGCGGCGCAGAGCGTCAATAACACTCGGCGCGCGATGGCCAGTGTTCAGACAACCGATGCCTCCCGCGAAGTCGATGAGTCGGTTGCCGTCGACATCTTCAACGACAGCCCCTTCGGCCTTCGCCACGAAGACCGGGGTGGCGTGATAGGCAGCCTGGACAACAGCAGCGTTGCGGCGTTTCATTAGCGCTTGCGAGCGCGGTCCCGGAATTGGAGTACGGAGTTGGATAGTCGACATAAACAGTTCTCATTTCTCAATACCAGCCGATAGCAGCTTCGTTCAGGTTGATATGCACTTGCTTGGTCTCGAGGTATTCCTCGATGCCCGAGGGACCCAGTTCCCTGCCGAACCCTGATTGCTTATAACCTCCCCAAGGCGCTTCCACATAAGTCGGCTGCATGTGATTCACCCAGACGATCCCGGCGCGCAGCGATTTCACGGTTCGCATCGCCTTGAAAATGTCGCGCGTCCAGACAGCGGCCGCCAGGCCATAGGGAGAGTCGTTCGCGATCTTAAGAGCGTCTTTCTCGTCATCAAACGGGATGACCGTGGCCACCGGCCCGAAAATTTCTTCGCGGGCGATGCGGGCATTATTGTCGACATCGTAGAAAATCGTCGGCTGCACATAATAGCCCTTCGCGAACTTATCCGACTTCCCGCCGCCAGATGCAACTTTCGCTTCCTTCTTCCCGATATCAAGATAGGAGAGCACGCGATCGTATTGCTCCTTACTGACGAGAGCGCCCATCTTTGTCGTTCGCTCGAGAGGCGGGCCGAGTTTGATGCTCTTCGCCTTCTCGGCCATGGCGTCAACGAATTTCTTGTAAATCGACTTCTGCACCAGAATGCGGCTACCCGCCGAGCAGACCTCGCCCTGATTGATGAACACTCCGAAGAGAGCGCCGTCAATGGCTGCTTCGAAATCGGCATCGGCAAAGAAAATATTCGGCGACTTACCGCCCAGTTCCAGAGTTACGCGCTTCACAGTGTCGGCGGCTTCTTTCACGATAATCTTGCCGACTGCGGCCGAGCCAGTGAACGCGATCTTATTCACGTCCGGATGCTTGACCAACGGCGATCCGCAGCTCTCGCCGAAACCCGTAACGACGTTCACGACCCCCTTGGGTAGTCCAACTTCATCGAACCACTTCGCCAGTTCCAGCGCTGTAAGCGGCGTTTGCTCGGCGGGCTTCAACACGCACGTGCATCCCGCGGCAATTGCCGGCGCAAGTTTCCACGCTCCCATAAGCAGCGGATAGTTCCACGGAATGATTTGCCCCGCAACTCCGACCGGCTCTTTAAGCGATAGGCTCATCGCGTTGTCGGGCACGGGATTTACATATCCGACCACTTTTGTCGCGAGGCCGCCGTAGTATTCGAAGCAGGTCGCCACATCGGTGATGTCGTACTCGGCTTCGACGATAGGCTTTCCCGTGTTGCGGCATTCCAGTTCGGCAAGCGCGGGCAAGTTCTGCCGGACTTTGTCCGCGAGGCGGAACAGCACGCGTCCACGCTCTTGCGCCGTCGTGGTCGCCCAAGGCCCTTCTTCAAAGGCAGCTTTCGCGGAGGCAACCGCGCGGTTCACGTCGTCCGCGTTTGCATCGGGAACCTGGGCGATGACCTCTTCAGTCGATGGATCGTAAACAGGGAATGTCTTGTTCGTTTTGCTGGCGACCCATTCGCCGTTAATGAACATCTGATAGGTTTTGACTTCTGTCTGAATTCCACCGGGCATAAGGAACTCCTGAATTTAGTTGGGCTGTAGCTTTCAGTGTCAAAAGCTGACTCGCATGACTGAAATCTTGCCCCGTTTTCCTGATTCTTCGCGATGCGATTACGGCCGCACCCTCTCGCCTGCCTGGGCAGATGCCTGGCCTGGGCCAGTTGCTACAGGTTCCGGCGTCTTGAGACGGCCGTATCCATAAAAGAAAAACACCGCCAACGCGATAAACCCGAACGTGATTCCAAACATGCTGACTTCATATCTCCACAGCGAAGTGATCTGCTTTGCCGGAAAGAACGCAACGATGATTGCCAGCGTCGTGGTCACCAGGCCCGCGACGCCCGCAAACAATAAGGTTCCGCGTCCGTAACGAGCGCCCTGCATTCTCCCGCGCAACGAAAACTTCAAGAGCGCCGCGAAAACGTAGAGGAACGGCACCTGTTGCAGCACGACAGCCGCGGATAGCATCTTTTGAAAAGCTTCCTGTACCCCGCCCGAAAGCGTGAAGTTGAGGGCAATCAGGATCAGCGACACCATTCCCTGCACGATGAGCGCGACGTGGGGCGTCGAATATTTAGGATGTACTCTTCCCATCGCAGCTGGCATGTAGGAATCGAGACCGGCGACGAATGGAATGCGCGCGGAGCCCCCCATCCACGCAGATCCAATGCCCGCAATCGAAAGGCTGAGCATGACGGCGAACGGCGCGATGATCCAGCCAACGCCGGCTTTCGCCGCCATCTGGCTGACTCCCTGCACGATTCCCTGAAGCACGCTGATGTCATTCTTGCCTATCGCGACCAGAAGCGTCAGCGTTGCGCCGACATACAGAACGCCGGAAACAAGGCCTCCCCACGCGACCGCGCCCGGCAATGTCTTTCGCGGATCACGAATCTCGTCTCCCATCACCGACGCAAGTTCCAATCCAACCAGGCCGAAGCAAATTACACCGAACGAGTTCAAGACAAACTTGGGATCGGCGGGAATGTGAAATTCGGAGGCGGTCACGGTAGTGCCGAATCGCGACCAAACCGTCACTCCTAAACCGACGAGCACAGCCGCCGCGATAAATGTCCCGATAGCTCCAACATTGTTCAGCCACTTACCTACACCCAGGCCGATGATATTGAGCAACGTGAGAAACGTCAGCAAAGCGAACGAGGCGATCATGGCAAAAGTCTTGTCATCGGCCAGAGCCGCATGCCCGGGACCCAGCGCAAACACAGACACGCCGACGAAGTACAGCATGACCGTCGGAACGTACAGCATGTTGTTCGTCCAGTAGCACCAGCCGGAAAGAAACCCGTGAAAGTCGCCGAATACCTCTTTTGCCCACAGGTACACGCCGCCTTCACCGGGATATCGATGTGCCAACTCGACGACGGCGATTCCTTGCGGCCAAAAAAAAAGAAGCAGCGCGATCAGCCAGAGCCAGACTGTCACGCCGCCGTTGGCAGCAATACTCGGAACAACATTCAGATTGAAGACCGCGACGACAAATAGCAACACCAGATCCCAGCGTCCGAGGACACGTTTCAGGTGAGGCTGGTTGCCGCCGGTGGTGGACAAAGTCGCTCCGAGTTAGGACGTAGCGCCGGGTCTACGAACCGGCTAGCCCGGATCAGAGACCCGGGCCTGCAGAAGCTGTTAGTGTGCCGCAACCGCGCCCAGCCGTTCCTGTTGCGCTGCGGCAAGCGAACCGGCGATGTCTGCAAATGCGGCCAGATGCTTGTCGATGTCAGCCTCGGTGTGTTGAACCGAAATGGTCCACTGCTCGTCCCACCAGTACGGTTGACACATGACGCCGCGGTTTACCATCCCGAACCAGTAGTGCCGCCACAAATCAACATCGATCGGCAGCCAGTCACGATAGTTGCGAATCTCCTGCGGATAAAGCATGAGCGCTCCGTTCACGCCGGCGCTGACGATATATCCCTGAATACCAGTTTTGGCGACCGTCTTTTTGTATCCCTCGGTGAGCTTGGCGCTCAGCTTGTCTACGTGCGCATAGTTCTCGCGCGTGAGAACCTCGCGGAAGGTTGCAAGCCCCGCGGCCATCGAAACGGGGTTGGTGTTGTACGTGCCGCCGTGAAAAACCTTGTGATCGGAAATCAGGTCCATGACGCGCTTATGCGTTCCGAATGCGGCCAGCGGCAATCCGCCGCCGATCGACTTTGCCAGGCAGATCATGTCCGGAATCACGCCAAAGTATTCCGACGCACCGCCCCAGCAGAGTTTGGCGCCCGTCTTAACTTCATCGAAAATCAGCAGTGCGCCGTACTTGTCGCAGAGCTGGCGCAATCCTTCGAGAAATCCTTTTTGCGGCATGCAGAGGCCGACATTCATCATGATCGGCTCGAGGATGATGGCGGCGATCTCGTTGGGATTCTCTTTGAAGCGGCGCTCAACCGTCTCGAGATCGTTAAAAGTTGCGATCAAAACATTGGCGATGCTCGCCTTGGGCACGCCGAGCCCGCCAGGAACAGCCTTCGGATTCTTGATGTCGCCGAAGTCGTCCTTTGGCGGATGCGGCTTCACGCTCACCAGTGCCGCGTCGTGCAGTCCGTGATATCCGCCTTCGAACTTGATGATCTTGTCGCGTCCTGTGGCAGCACGAGCGAGCCGGATGCTGTGCATGGTAGCTTCGGTCCCGCTGTTGCCGAAGCGACACATCTCCACCGGGAAGCGGCTGCAGACTTCTTCCGCCAATTCCCACTCCATATTATGCGGCATGCCGAGCATCGTGCCGGTCGATAGCCTCTTTTCGACCGCCTTCATCACGGCCGGATGGCAATGTCCCGCCATGAGCGCTCCGAAGCACAGATTGTGATCCAGATATTCGTTGCCATCGAGATCGCGGAAATGGCTGCCCTTCGCATCTTGGACAAAGATCGGATAAGGATCGTAAGCGCGATAATTGCTG
This sequence comes from Acidobacteriota bacterium, assembly GCA_003225495.1. GTDB lineage: Bacteria > Acidobacteriota > Terriglobia > Terriglobales > Acidobacteriaceae > Acidiflorens. The sequence goes on along the minus strand of QIAJ01000035.1, from coordinate 3,634 downwards.
GCAACGCCCAGCGGCAGACGCTTCAGGTTTTTCTTATGCGCCTCGGCGGACTTCGGGGTACGACGCTCGAACGTGTCGAGCTCTTTTTGCAATGCGGGGTACATCGTGTCTCCAGTGAAGGCTCAGGCCGGGTGGGCCATTAGATTAGGCCCGGGCAGCGGGGCCGCCCGGGGGTCGAACTATTCTAGTCTAGAACGAAAATTTCAACGCAAACTGCATCTGGCGCGGATCGCGAGTGTGCTTGACGCGGCCAAAATCGGCTCCGTCGCTAATATTTCCGTCTGGATTCAGAAACTGCGTATGGTTAAACAAATTGAAGAATTCGGCGCGGAATTCCATGTGCAACCTCTCGCCGAGTGGCGTGATCTTTTGCACGGACAAATCAAAGTTATTGATTCCAGGGCCACAGCAGATGGTTCTGGGCGAATTGCCTAGGAGTTGCAATGGTGTCGAATCCGCAGTCTGTTCGGGAAGCGCAAAGGAGTTTGGATCAAAGGCGTACCCTGTTTGCGCCGGCGAAGATCCCGGCAGAGGCTTTCTCGGATCCAGAGTGTGAAAAGGCGCAATCAGGTCGGGCTTGCCAGGGAGCTCGAAATCGAAGCTATTCATCAATTCCGAATCGTTGCTGGACTGGATCCGAACCGGAAATCCGCTCTGAAAGCTGTCAATACCCGAGATTGCCCAGCCGTTCAGAACTTTGCCCTTCTCTCCCTGATAGTTCGGAACCGGTAATTGCCACAGATAGCTTAAGACTACCCGGTTCCGGGCGTCAAAGAGCGAGAGAGACCGGTTACAGGCGTTGCAGAGCGGCTTCAGAATGTTTTCAAAACTCGAGGCATTGTCAATCGACTTGCTCCACGTATACGCGATCTCGAATTGAAGTCCATGAGACAAGCGCTTTTCGAGTGAAACCTGCATCGAGTTGTAGTTCGAGTTTGCAATCGTGTCCTGCGCAAAGATGCTCGAGAAAACCGGAACGCCATCAGTGGGGCAGCCATTCAGAAAACTAGGTGTGCCCCCGCCCGAATCAGGGGTCCAGCCACCGACGGGCTTGCAATTTGGTGAGGAGTAGCGGCGCAGACCGACGAGACCAATCGCCTGCGAATTAGGTCCTGTCACTATGCTGCCATCCGGCAGGTGAAGTGTGAAGCCCGCCGGGATGGAATTGGCCGGAATACCGTACGGCGAATCGGCGAAGAAAGGCCCACATCCCTGTAGACTACCGAAACCATCCGTCACAGCGTTCGGATTGATGTCGGATAGATTTTGGAGGTCGATGCAGGTCTGAGGGTCGCCAAAATTGATGTCCCTGGTTGCGAGTAGCCGATGCCCCTGCGAACCCACGTAGCCAACCGACAAAACCAGGTCTCTTGCAAGTTCTCGCGTGATACCAAAGTTGTATTGCGCAGTGTACTGCGCCCGCATCTTGGGTTCGAGTTCACCGAATAGCAGGATAGGACGGAAGGACGCCCAATCAACATTGTCTCCAGGAGCCGGCGTGATGATCCCATTAAATGGATTTGGGGCGGGCGTGCCACCGCTCTGAAAAACAAATGGCGTGTTGAAAAGGCCGCCAGAGATCAGAGAGCTTCCGCCGAATGGCGGTTCGCCCTGGAACTGCTCCAGAACCAACTGTTCGATCGGGTTGTAGAAAAGACCCCACCCCCCACGAATCGTCGTTTTCCCGTTCTTCCATGGATCCCAGGCGATACCGACTCGCGGCGCCCATGAGTTGTAGTAGGACTGGGTGAGCCCGCGCGGGACACCTTTATCCCCTGGTACGACCAGGCCCAATGGAAAAACGGCATTTGAATCTGAGTTGGGATCGGCGCAGTTGGGATTCGTATAGCCGAGAGCGCCCAGACTGGTCGCTGAAAGTTGACAGTTGAATACCGTGTCCGCTTGTCCAGGCCGGAACGTTTGGTAGCGCTTACCGGCATCGTAGATCGGCTGATTGAATTCCCACCGCAATCCATAGTTAAGGGTCAAGTTCGGCCGGATCTTCCAACTATCCTGGGCGAACAGATAAACAGATTTTCCCCGCACGTCTTCGGTTTGTGCGGATCCTTGCAGATAGGAGTCGGGAAGACCAAGAAGATAGTTTGGAAACAGGTTCTGATTGCCCAGTCCATCGAGTGCAATTGGATCGTTGCTGCTGCCCCCGAAATAGCTGTAATCACCATTGACGTCGAAGTAAAGCGTTTGCAGGAACCGCTGCTCGCGCAAGTCCACGCCGAACTTGGTCGTGTGGTTTCCAATCACCTTTGTGATGTTGTCGCTGATCTGGTACGAGTTCCCAATCTGTGGCAGTTCACCTTCAAAGTTATTCCCGATCGTGAAGCCTCCGGAAACGCCAATGAATGGCACGCCCTCGCGATTCGGCCCGAGATTGGGGGTTATACCGTACTTGGGGTTATTGAGATCCAGACCTGCGTTCGCAAAAGCGTCGGGGGCATCGGTGACTCCGTTAAAACAGTTTGCCACACCCAACGTGGAACAAGAATCAATCACGTTGTTCGTGCGTTGGGGGTGCAGAAACGTGCCCTGTGCCTCTCGAAAATAAGTGATGCGGGCCTCATTCACGGTGCTGTTGCTGATCGTCCATGTGTGCGAGAGATTGATCTGCTGCACGCGCTCCGCATTATTGTTTCCGAAACCGTCCAGCAGGCTTGGCGTTGCCGCTTGGAACCTGGTAAAGGGCTGAGCGTCCACAGTGTCGTTGAAAAAGTAGTAGAGGCTCAGGTTCTGTTTGTTATTGATACGGTGATCGAATTTGAGAGAAAACTGATTGCCATGATTGCGATCATTAGGGATAGAGCGGAACGTAGGATCGACGTTCGGATCGAGATTGGTGCAGCCGGGATCGGCGTTTGGACATGGGACGAACCGGTTCATGATGTCGACCGCGACTGGATCAAAGCAAGCCGTAGGCACTTGATTTCCCGGAAAAAGGTCGGAGTAGTTGAGACTCCCTGAGATGTCGACGCCGCAGCGCTCATTCAGAATGTTGGCAACCAAATCATCGGCGATTGCCCCCGTAAACGGAGTTCTGGAGAAATCTCCAGCTCTTTCCGCAGCGGTGGGAACAGTGACCGGATCCGAAGAAATGCCGTGAACGACTCGCCGGCCTTCATAGGAAGCAAAGAAAAACGTCCGATCCTTAATAATCGGGCCTCCAAACGTTCCGCCAAACTGATTCTGTTTGTCGTCCGGCCGCCGCAGGTCGAGAAACCCTTTCGAATTCAAAGACTGATTGCGAAGGAATTCGTAGAAACTGCCATGCAAACCGTTCGTTCCTGATTTCGTGACGACGTTGATCACGGCACCGGAATTGCGACCGTACTCGGCATCGAAGGTATTGGAGAGCACGCGGAACTCGGCAATGCTGTCAGGCGTAGGTTGTACCGCAGGAGCGTTCACGAAGAGGTCGTTGCTGTCGCCGCCATTAACATTAAAATTATTGGAGCGACCGCGGCCGCCATTGACGGATACTGCGCCCGCCGTGTTGCTGCCGTAAAACAGATCAGACCCGCCAACGCCCTGCACTCCCGGCTGCAATTGCAACAACTGATACGTGTCGCGCGAATTCAGCGGGAGGTTCGAGACTTGGCGCGCATCCATGACCGCACCTAGT
>QIAJ01000203.1 GCA_003225495.1 Acidobacteriota bacterium | reverse complement strand
GGCGCCCAATCGCACTATCAAGCTGCTGGTTAGCGGCAATCTTCTCCGATGGCGTTCCCGCCGAAAGCAATGAAGAGCGAGCCTTCGCAATATCGCCGAAAACGGTTTGTTCCTGCTGTGCGATTCCCTTCACCGTCTCCACCAGGTTAGGAATGAGATCGGCACGCCGCTGCAACACGATATCCACCTGCGACCATGCTGCCTTCACCGTCTGGTCTTTGGTCACCAGCGTGTTGCGCACGCCCACGTATTGCATGAAGAAGATGCCGACCACAATCGCCAGAACTACCAGCACGATGATGCCTTTGCTCATTTGCGTCTCCTGAACTCTGAGTTGATCTGCCTTCGTTTAACCGCCCGGCGCCGACGAATCCAGCATCTTGTCGACAGCCGACGTCACCTGCTCCACCGTTTTCAGATACCGGCCGCACAGATCGTTGACATCGGCAACCTTTGCCGCCGCTTTGCCTTCACGAATGTCGAGCAATTGCAGCAGCGCCGCCGGATCGAACCCGATTTTCTCTGCCAGCTTCAGCACGGCTTGGCGTTTGGACCCAGCCCCCGCCTCTCCAAACTCAAGCAGAGCATGCCGGAACAAAGTCGAAAAAGCCGGTAAGGATCGCAGCATGAGTTCCCACGTCGCATCCGCATTCCCATTTGCCGACAGCAGCCCTTGCCGCAGCAGGATCGTCTTCTCTCGGAGTTCGTACTCGAGTTGCACCCGATGAAACTTCGCGGGGACCACCAGCGTGCTCAGCACATCCTCGCCCCATAGCACGCGATAGGATTGACGCATGTCCAGCAACTCGATCGAAAATACGTCGGCCGAGCGCTTAAGTTCCTCGATTCCCAGCACCAGCGGCATGCGATTCTTCTGTTCCCGCCACCACGCCACCGCCGGCGCCAAAGCTTGCAAAAATGGAAACGAAGTCTCCCCCAAAACGCACAGCAGATTTACATCAGACTGGCCAGCCACATAATCCCCGGCAGCTGCCGACCCGTAGAGAATAATGGACACGAGGTTCACTTCTCCCGTCGCGCGCAGACGGTTTACGAAGTCGTTGATGTTTTTATCCGGAACCATCGAGTCTCCCGTTTCTTCAGCCTACCAACTGCCGCCCGCCCCGCCGCCCCCGGTGCTCCCGCCTCCGAAACCGCCGAATCCACCGCCACCGCCCCCGAAACCGCCGCCGCCGAACCCCCCACCGCCGAACCCACCACCTCCAAAGCCTCCGCGCCCGCCCCGCATGTTGCTTGCAAGCAGTCCCCACAAAATGCCTGACATTAACCCTGATCCACCGCCGCGACTACCGCCGTCCCCCGCCCGTCGCGAGACCCAAACAATAAACAGAAAAATGAGAAACAGAATCAGACCCAGTGGAGCCCATGGCACCGAATAGCCGCCATCGTCCTGACGTAGAGCGGAAACCGGCTGCATTCCTTCCAGTGTCACTCCCGCATCAGTAGCGATGACGCTAGCGACGCGAGTTACCATCAGCGAAACCGCGCCCGCATAGTCTCCGCTTTTCAGCAGAGGCACCGCCTCGCGCCCGAATCCGCCAACCTTGCCATCCGGGAGAATCGGTTCCAGGCCGTATCCGACAGTCGTCCGGTATTTGCGATCCTGCGTCGCCAACAGGATCAGCACCCCGCGGTCCTTCCCTTTCGCCCCGATCCCCCACTTCTGATAGAGCGCAACCGAGTAGCTTACGACGTCCTGTCCATCCGTGGACTTCACCGTCACCACCGCAATCTGCGCGTGCGCCTTCTCGTCCACCTGCTTGCAGAGATCATTCAGACGCGTCGCCGTCCCGGCATCCAGAACGCCCGCAAAATCATTGACGTAGTTGCTGGGCTTGAGCTGATCGATGGGCTCGGCGTAAAGACACACCGCCATCGCCAGCACCACCAACCCGACCGCCGCAAATTTACGCTGACATTTCACTGGAAGAAAAAGTGTACAGGATCGAGAACACCCCAGAGCCCATCTGACGGCTTAGTCGCCGCATTCCTTAGTCCTTTGTGACCTCCGTGGCTAAGCCTTTGACCTTGCCGGGATCGCAACCTCGGCAGCAGCCGCCAAGACCTCCGGCAGCACCGCTTCAATATCCGAATCCTTGGTCAGATGATTCACAATGCAGACCCTCAAACAGAACTTGCCGTCCAGCATCGCATTCGAAAGGTAAACCCGCCCCCGCCGCACGATCCGTTTCATCAACGCCATATTGAACTGGTTGCGTTCCTCTTCCAGCGCATCCGGCCGCAGCAAGTGCCGGAAACACACCGCGCTTAACTCTCCCGCCGCCACCAGCTCCAGATCCGCGCAATCGCGCACCGCCGCCACCAACCGTTGCGCGTGCGCGAGATCCCGCTGAATCGCCATCCGAAACGCGCCTAGACCGTGATATCGCAGCGATAGCCAAAGCTTCAGCGCGCGACACCGTCGCGACAGTTCGATGGACTCCTCAAAGAACGCGAACCCTTCAATCGGATCGTCGCTAAGCTGCTTGGCATAATCGCCGGTGTAAGCAAATGTCTGACGCGCCATCGGTAGATCGCGATAGAGCAGACATCCGCAATCGAGCGGCTGGTAGAGCCACTTATGTGGATCGAGCGAGATCGAATCTGCTTGCGCCAGCCCACCAAATTTTTCCGGGACGGCGATCGCGGCCAGCGCGCCATACGCGCCGTCCACGTGCATCCACGCGCTATGAGCGTGCGCAATCTCCGCGATCTCGTGCAGCGGATCGATCGCACCTGTATTGACCGTGCCGGCTGAGGCCACCACCGCGATCGGCGTAATCCCCTCCGCCTTGTCCCGCCGCAAAGCCTTCTCCAGTTGCGACGGCATCATCCGATAAGAGGAGTCGCAAGCAATCGTCCGCAGATTCTCGCGTCCGATTCCGATCATCGCCACCGCCTTCGGCACCGCCATGTGCACCTGGTCGGAAGCGTAAATCACACTCGGCGGAGCCCCGCGCAAACCGCGTTCATTCGCGGGAATCTTCGCCTCGCGCGCCATCGTCAGCCCCATCAGATTGGCTGCCGAACCGCCACCTGTGAGAGTGCCCACGAAACCGCTGCACCCCACCACCTCCGCCAGCCACCGCACCACCGTGCGCTCAATCGTCACGCCCGACGGCGACGACCGCCACGCCGTCATGTTCTGGTTCAGAATCGACGCCATCAGATCGCCCAGCGCTGCGACCGGCTCTCCCGGCCCCTGGACATATCCGAAGAATCGTCCGTTCTGCGCTCGCGAATGAGCGATGACATCGCGCAGCGCACTCAATGCCTCCGCACCCATACCTTGCTCCGGCAATTCAGTCGAAAAGAGTTTCTCGACTTCAACCCCTGATGTCTTCGGAAAAATCGGTTTCGAATCGAGTGTGGTTAGGAAGTCGCAGGAAAGGTCGGCAATCGTGTCGGCTAGACGGCGGAAAGTTTCAGGAGAAATCTCAAGAGGATCCATACCGCCCTGAATTTAATCACAACGGGAATTGCTTTCCTCTATGACTCCCCCTTCACTTGAAGTTAAATTTTGCCGGACTGCACACATCAGAACCGAGGCGGACGACTCACCGCCCGCCCGCTATGTACTTCTCCACCTGCCCCTGCAGCAGTTCCAGCGGCAGCGACCCATCGCGCAGCACCACGTCGTGAAAATCCCGGACATCGAATTTTGCGCCCATTTGCTGTTCCGCTTTCTTCCGCAGTTCCATGATCTTGAGCTGCCCCAATTTGTAAGAGAGCGCCTGCCCCGGCCAGCTGATGTAACGATCTACTTCCGATAAGGCCTGAGTCGGAGCATGCGCGCGAAAATATTCCTGCGCCTGCTCGCGAGTCCAACCCATCGAGTGGATGCCCGTGTCGATCACCAGCCGCGCCGCCCGAAAGCGCTCGCTCGCGAGTTGTCCAAATTTGTTGTTAGGATCGCGATAAACACCCAACTGTGATCCCAACGACTCGGCGTAGAGGGCCCAACCTTCTCCATAGGCGCTGTTGCCGTAGAAGCGCCGGAATTCAGGCAGCCCAGCCTGGGCGCGCGCCAGCGAATTTTGAAACACATGCCCGGGCACGGCTTCATGTAGAACCAGCGACTCCTTGTCGTACTTCACCTGTTTTTCGGGCTGGTAGGCGCGGAGGTTGAACCATCCGGGCGAACTGCCATCGGGAGCGGGCGCCTGCGCGTTCGACGCCGTCGCTTGCTCGCGGTCTTCCGGGATGGCGCGAATTCCATACAGCATGAATGGAATATGCTTGAACTGGTTGGGCAGTTCCGGTTCGATGATCTTGGCCGCATTGCGGCAATACACCAGCATTTCTTCTTTCGAATGGAAGCGCTGCTCCGGGTCGTTCGCCAGCTTTACTTCTAACTCGCTGACCGAGCCCTTGAACCCGGTCTGCCGCGCAATCGCCAGCATCTCGCCTTCAATACGCTCCACCTCCGCGAGCCCGATCTTGTGAATCTCTTGTGGCGTCATGCTGGTCGTCGTCAGGCGCCGGATCAGGATGGCGTAATCTTCTTTCCCATTCTTCAGGCTCTCGACGCCAATACTCGGCCGCACGTGCGCCGCATAGGTCGTCTGCATGTAGTCGAGATACTTACGCCACGCCGGACGAAAGTCTTTTTCAAACGCATCTGTCGCCTGCGTGCGCAAACGTGCCCGCTCCGCCTCCGGGATGGAGCCTGGCATCTTTTTCAGGAATTCCAGCAGAGGTGTCGTCGCCGCCTCCTGCGCCACCTGTGACTTCAACTGTTCGGTGACCAGGTCGGCAACAATCTTCGGCTGCGTCACACCACGCTCGATCGCCTCATTCAGAATCGCGATGTTCTGATCCACATAGGCCGGAACCGCATGCAGACGCGCAATGATGTTTTCGCAATCCTTGACCGTAAATGCGGGCATCCGGTCAATGGTCAAATAGACGCGTGTGTGCGATCCATACAACTGTCCAACCCGCAGCAGATATGTTTCCAGATCGAGAGCATCCAGCTGCGTGCGCAGGTCGTAGCTCAACAGGCGAACGCTCAACGCATCCTGCTCCGACAATCCCTGCACGCCAAACTTCTGTACTTGATCAAGGCGCTGCTGCAGATGCGCCCGCCTCTGATCGCGTCCCTGTTTCGAAAGGTCAGACCAGCGGTCGTCGTACTCGTGACGCCCCACCGTAGTAGCAAACTCGGGATCATCCCGCAGCCGTTCTTCGAAATACTGGGCGAAAAACTTGGAGAGATCGGCCGAGGAGGTCTGAGCACGAGCTTGAGAAAGTCCCAAGCTAAAGCAAGCCAAGGCAACCGCTATCCATGCAATAAGCAATTTCGTTTTCGCAATCATGATTTTGCATTTTATACCGATGATCATCTTCAGGGGACCGCATCCGGAAACGATCGCTCATGCAAGCTTTTACTTATGCAATCGGACCGCGGCAGTCTGCAATCGTTCCGCAGTCGTGTTATTTTGACTATTCGACCCCATGATCCGCTCCTATAAAGGCATCACTCCCGAATTCCCGACGACCTCCTACGTCGACGAGTCCGCCCAGTTGATCGGCGACGTCGTTCTCGGAGAGCACGCCAGCATCTGGATGAACGCCGTCCTGCGCGGCGACGTCAACGAAATCCGCGTCGGCCACTACTCAAACATTCAGGATTGCGCCGTGCTGCACGGCATGACCCAGCAATATGGCGTCTACGTCGGCGACTACGTCACCGTCGGACACAGCGTCGTTCTCCACGGATGCAGAATTGAAGACCGCTGCCTGATCGGCATGGGCGCCATCCTCCTGAACGGAGTCGTAGTGGGCGCGGGATCGATCGTCGGCGCCGGCACGCTGCTTCCGGAGAAGACCGTTGTCGAACCGAACTCGTTGTGGTTGGGTTCTCCAGGCAAATTTGTACGCACATTGGAGAAGGCAGATCACGACTCAGTCCTGCGCTACGCCGAAAATTATCTCGGGTACAAAAAGGCGTACCTGATGGAAAGAAAATGGCAAGCCGAAGGCGGCGACGCAAAGCCTCGGACAGGTTGAGGCTGGTAGCTTGTAGCCCGCAGTTCGCAGCTCACAGCTCAACATGATCAAAGCTCCCCGAGGCACCCGCGACCTTCTCCCGCCTGATACGGCGTTGTGGAATTTCGTCGAAGCCGCCGTTCGCGACGTGTTCCGCGCCTACAACTTCCAGGAAATTCGCACGCCGATTTTCGAGAGCACCGAACTGTTCGCCCGTGGCGTGGGCGAAGAAACGGATATCGTCGCGAAAGAAATGTTTACCTGGGAAGATCGCGGCCGCGCCGAAAGCGACAAGGGACAGTCCCTCACCCTGCGTCCCGAAAACACCGCCGGAGTAGTCCGCGCTTACATCGAGCACAAACTCTGGGACCGCGGCCTCAACAAACTCTTCTATATAGGTCCGCAATTCCGCCGGGAACGTCCGCAGAAAGGCCGCTTTCGCCAGTTCTACCAGATCGGCGCCGAAGTGATCGGCCCAGCCTCCGCCGGCAGCGAATCTCCCGCCCGTGACGCCGAAATATTAGAACTGCTCGCGACCCTCCTCGATAGGCTCGGCATCGCCGGATGGACCCTCGAACTCAATTCCATCGGCACTCCCGAAGATCGAGTCAAGTTCAACGACGCTCTTCGTCAGGCGCTCGAACCCGTCACCGCGCAGATGTGCTCCGACTGCCAGCGCCGCGCCATCACCAATCCGCTGCGCGTCTTCGACTGCAAAGTTCCCGAAGACCAGCCCATCATCGAGAAACTCCCGCGCATCTCCCAGTTCCTGGGCGAATCATCGCGCGCGCACTTCGCGGAAGTCCAGGAAATCCTCAAAACCGTCGGAGTCCCTTTCACTCTCAACGACCGCCTGGTAAGGGGCTTGGATTATTACACTCGAACTGCCTTTGAGTTCACGCACGGGGCTCTCGGCGCACAGAACGCAATTCTTGGCGGCGGACGATACGATGGCCTCTCCGAAGCGCTCGGTGGTCCAGCCGCCCCGGGCATCGGATTTGCTATCGGCGAAGACCGCCTCGTGATGTCGATGACGGAATCAGCCGATTCCGTCGCACGCAAGCCGGATGTTTATATCGCTCCCTTGGGTGCCGGCATGAATCGCGAAGCGGCCCGGCTGGCGCGTGAACTACGGCGCCACGATCTCGTCGTCGATCTCGGCGACGAATCCTTCCGGCTGAAAAAATCTTTCGAAGCCGCAGACAAGATGGGCGCGCGCTACATTCTCATCGTCGGAGAGAACGAAGTAAAAGCCGGCGCCTTTGCGCTCAAGCACCTTGCGTCCGGCGAACAAAACACTATCGCGCGGGGAGAGTTGGCACACCGGATTTTGCAGCCGTAAGGTCTTGCCTTCCTCCGTGTACCCTGTGACCTCCGTGGTTCAAGTCTTTGACATTGATCACCCAGGACACAGAGGTCACAGAGTAGAATCATCTTTCCGTGGAGGTGACTATGCGAATGATCGCGTTGCTGTCTGCGATGCTGATAAGCGCCACCCTGGCCGTTGCCCAAAACCAGCCGTCCAAGCCATTGGCCCCGTCGCCCGTATCTGCGTTCGAACAGGAACTCATCAACAATCAGAACCAATTCATGCAGGCGATCGCGGAACAGAAACACTCGGTTGTGAACGACTCCGTCGCCGCCGACTTTCAAGGCATCGGCACAAATGGCGATTTCTACGGCCGGGAGGAGTTTTTGAGTTTTACTCACGACGGCCTGCCGAAAGATTTGCGTGTGTACGAGACTCACGTTGTTAAGCTCACCGACGATTCGGCAGTCGTGACCTACAACATGATCGTCCCGGGCTCGCGGCCGCGCTATCGCCATATGAGCGACACCTGGGCCAAAGAGAGCGGCAAGTGGAAATTGAAATTCCAGCAGTACACGCCGAATCTCTGGAGTGCAACCGATTTTGACTAACAACAGCCACTACCGCGTTTTCCTGGATCGTTGGTGTAGCTATCGGGCAATTGATTACTTGCCGCTGCCTCGTTGACTTGCTGAACCTAACCCTCTACCATCGGCATCCGGGCGTGGAAGTTCTGTTCTCACGCGATTTCAAATGCGAGGTAGTTCTATGAAGCGCGTATCCGTCGTCATTGCCACACTGCTGCTAATGGCTGCCGCGTCAGCACAGACCCCAGCGGCTCCCAAACCTGGCCCCGAACAAAAGAAGCTCGAATATTTCACCGGCAACTGGACCTCGGAAGGTGAGTCGAAGCCCGGCCCGATGGGCCCCGGCGGCAAGATGACTATGACTCAGGAATCGAAGTGGATGGATGGTGGCTTCTTCGTTACCATTCACTCCTCCTATAAGACTGCCGAGGGCGACGGCACCGCTACCTCCTTCCTGGGCTACGATCCGCAAGACAAGGTCTACACCTATGACGAATTCAACAGTCAGGGTGAAACCGTGCACGCCAAAGGCACCGTTGACGGAGACACCTGGACCTGGACCAACGACATGAAGATGGGTCCGCAAACCGCGAAGGGCCGCTTCACCGAGAAGATCCTGTCGCCCACCTCCTACACCTTCAAGTTCGAGATGTCATCGGATGGCAAGACGTGGAACACAATGATGGACGGCAAAGCAACGAAAAAGTAAATCTGATCGTGGTACCCAGCACCTGACACCGAGTTCGGATTACCGGATACTCGCAACTCATTACTGGGTACTGTCCTCCCATTTATAATCTTTGATTCATCTTCCTGCCGCATTCCGGCCAGATAAGGCGAACTAGTGCTCGATTTTCTAGGCGATCTACGACGAACTCACATGTGCGGGGCGCTGCGCCTCGCCGACGCCGGCAAAAAAGCCGTCCTGATGGGATGGATGAACCGCCGTCGTGATCTCGGTCAGATCATTTTCATCGATCTGCGCGACCGCAGCGGCATTACCCAAGTCGTGTTCAATCACGAATTGAATACCGCGGTTCATGACAAAGCCCAGACCCTGCGCAATGAGTTCGTGGTCGCCGTAATCGGCACCGTGAAAAAACGCGACGCCGACACTATCAACAAAAATATCCCCACCGGAGAGGTTGAACTCGTCGCCGAAGAACTCCGCATCCTGAATGTTTCCAAGCAGCTTCCCTTTCTGCCCGGCGACACCGTTCTCGCCAACGAAGAGATGCGTCTCAAGTACCGCTACCTCGATCTTCGCCGCGACGCCATGCAGTTCAACATCGAGCTGCGACACAAAGTTGCCTTGGCGATCCGCGAAAATCTGTCGTCAGCGGGATTCTTCGAAATCGAAACGCCCTTCATGACGCGTTCCACCCCGGAAGGCGCTCGGGATTATCTAGTCCCCAGCCGCGTGCAGCCCGGGATGTTCTACGCCCTGCCGCAGTCTCCGCAACTGTTCAAACAGATCCTGATGATCTCGGGCTTCGACAGGTATTTCCAGATTGTCCGCTGCTTCCGCGACGAAGATCTGCGCGCCGACCGCCAGCCCGAATTCACTCAGATCGATCTTGAAATGTCGTATCCGCAGCCCGAGCGCGTGTGGGAAGTCGTCGAAAGCTTTCTCACCGCCGCCTTCAAAGCCGCCGGCCACGACATCAAAACGCCTTTCGCGCGCATGGACTACGACGATTCCATCCGCCAGTACGGCGTCGACAAGCCCGACCTGCGCCTGCCGGCATTCACCGACGTGCGCGACTGCTTCACGCCCGCCGATCTCGAGCAATTGGCCATTAATAGAGACCTGCCGGTCATTGCGATTCGCACGCCAAATGTAGGCGAGCTATCGAGAAAAGAACGCGACGATATCAAACCAATGTTTGTCTCCAAAGGCGGAGCGCGCGTCTTCGAAGACTTCAAGCGTATCGAAACAAAGTTTCCCGAAGCGGGAGCAAAAATTCGCCAGAAGTCAGGCGCGGCTCCGAACGATCTTCTGGTGCTCGTGGTCGGATCGGCGCAATCCGGCAGCGACGACCATCCCGCGGGTAAACGCAAAGTCACGCCCGCCGAACTGGCAATCTACGCATCGGCAGGAATTCTGCGCACGGCGTTGGCGCAAAAATATGCCGACCGCCACGGCATTTTCGAAAAGACCGGAGACCCCGCACAAGACTACCGTTTCCTCTGGGTAACGAACTTCCCGATGTTCGAATACGACGAAGGCGAGAAGCGCTGGATGGCCGCGCACCATCCCTTCACCTCGCCGCACGAAGAAGACATGGACAAACTCGAGTCCGATCCCGCCATGGTGCGCGCCCTCGCCTATGACGTAGTGCTGAACGGCACGGAGTTAGGCTCAGGATCCATCCGAATTCACCGTCAGGACGTTCAGCGCAGAATCTTCAGTGCCCTCGGCATGACCGAAGAGGAGGCCCGCTCCCGCTTCAGCTTCTTCCTCGAAGCCCTGGAATATGGCACCCCCCCGCACGGCGGAATCGCGCTCGGACTCGACCGCATCGTCATGATCCTGGCCGACGCGGACAGCCTGCGCGAAGTAATTCCCTTCCCCA
>QIAJ01000001.1:4289-4738 GCA_003225495.1 Acidobacteriota bacterium | reverse complement strand
GGCCCTCGAAGGGCGCGGCCGTTCATCCTTCGAGGCTCGCTTCGCCCGCACCTCAGGATGACGGCTTCTCCGGTTCAATCCCGGATGCGCTACCCTACTCGGCCGCCACCTTGGTCGCCGGATCGATCGCCTCGACGCGCGCGGCGCAATATTTGAATTCCGGAATCTTGCCGAACGGATCGAGCGCCGGATTGGTGAGGAGGTTGGCGGCCGCTTCGACAAAGGCGAACGGAATGAACACCACGCCATCGGGAATGGCGTCGTCCTGGCGCGCCGCTAGTTCGACAATACCGCGGCGGGTCGAGACCCGGATCGGATCGCCCGGCTTGATGCCGAGCTTGGCGATGGTGCCGCGCGATACCGAGGCAACCGCGCTCGGCTCCAGGGCATCGAGCATCGTCGCGCGGCGGGTCATGGCCCCGGTGTGCCAATGTTCGAGTTGGCGGCCG
>QIAJ01000001.1:0-4197 GCA_003225495.1 Acidobacteriota bacterium | reverse complement strand
TCGAACACCACGTCGCGGCCCGGCTGGTCCGGCGCATCGGCCGGATAGGTGACTGCGCTCTCGCGTTCAACGCGCTCCCACGAAATATTGTCGAGCGAAGGCATCAGCGCCGCCATTTCGGTGTAGATCTCGTCCGGCCCGCGATAGTTCCACGGCAGTCCCATTCGGCGGCCGAGCTCCTGAATGAGCCACCAGTCGTGGCGGGTGTCGCCGGGCAGCGGCAGCGCCAGGCGCCCCATCTGCACCTGACGATTGGTGTTGGTGACAGTGCCGTCTTTTTCCGGCCAGGCCGAAGCCGGCAGCACGACGTCGGCGTAAAACGCGGTCTCGGTGAGGAACAGGTCCTGCACCACCAGATGCTCGAGATGGGCGAGCGCCTCGCGCGCATGATTGAGATCGGGATCCGACATCGCGGGATTCTCACCCATGATGTACATGCCCTTGATCACGTCGGCGTGGACCGCGTCCATGATCTCGACGACGGTAAGGCCCTTCTTCGGATCGAGCTTGGTGCCCCAGGCATCTTCGAAGCGCGCGCGGACTCGCGCGTCTTCGACCGATTTATAGTCCGGGAAAAACATCGGAATAAGCCCGGCGTCGGAAGCGCCTTGCACATTGTTCTGCCCGCGCAACGGATGCAGCCCGGTCCCCGGCCGGCCGATCTGGCCGGTGATCAGCGACAGCGCGATCAGGCAGCGCGCATTGTCGGTGCCGTGGGTGTGCTGGGAAATGCCCATGCCCCAGAAGATGATCGCGGCCTTGGCGCGGGCGAATTTGCGCGCGACGGTGCGGATGATGTCGGCCTCGATGCCGCAGATCGGCGCCATCTCCTCCGGCGTGTAGTCGTATAGCTTCTCGGCGACGATGGTGTTGAGCATGCCGTTCAACAGCGCCACGTCGGTGCCGGGCTTGAACTGCAGCATGTGATGGGCATGGCGCTTGAGCGCCTGGCCGCGCGGATCGGCAACGATCAAGGTCGAGCCGCGCTTGGCGGCCTGTTTGAAATAAGTCGCGGCGACCGGATGGTTTTCGGTCGGATTGGCGCCGATCACGAAAATGACTTCGGAATTCTTGCATTCGTTGAAGGTCGCCGATACCGCGCCGGAGCCGATCCCCTCCATCAGCGCCGCCACCGAGGAGGCGTGACAGAGCCGCGTGCAATGATCGACATTGTTGGTGCCAAAGCCGGTGCGCACCAGTTTCTGGAATAAGTAAGCCTCTTCGTTCGATCCTTTGGCCGAGCCAAAACCGGCGAGCGCGTTCGGTCCGTCGCGGTCTCGGATTTTTTTCAAGCCGCCGGCGGCGCGCTCAAGCGCCTCCTCCCAGCTCGCCTCGCGAAAATGCGTCCACGGATTCGCGGGATCGATCTATGGACGTAGTCGAAGCCGAAGCGGCCCTTCACACACAGCCGATTTTCGTTGGCCGGCCCATCCCTGCCGGTGACGTAAAGCAGCTTGTCGTCTATGATCTGATAGGTGAGCTGGCAGCCCACGCCGCAATAGGGACAGACGCTGTCGACCGCGCGATCCGGCTTCCCGGTAAACACATTGCGCTCGTTGACCAAAGTCGCCGGCATCAGCGCGCCGGTCGGGCAAGCTTGCACGCATTCGCCGCAGGCGACGCAGGTCGAGGCACCCATCGGATCATCGAAGTCGAACACGATTTTCTCGCCATGGCCGCGGCCGGCCATTCCGATCACGTCATTGACCTGCACCTCGCGGCAGGCGCGCACACACAGATTGCAATGGATGCAGGCGTCGAGATTGACCGCCATCGCCGGATGCGACCGATCGGGCCCGGGCGTTTCATGGCGTGGAAAGCGGCCCTGTGCGATGTCGAGCCGGGTCGCGATCTTCCACAGTTCGGAATCCGGATCGTGGGCCACTTCGCGCGGCGGCTGATCGGTGAGCAGAAGCTCGGCCACCATCTTGCGCGCGGTCTTGGCGCGATCGGTCTGTGTGCGCACCTTCATGCCCGCGGAGGGCATGCGGATGCAGCTTGCCGCCAAGACCCGCTCGCCTTCGATCTCGACCATGCAAACCCGGCAATTACCGTCGGCCCGGTAGCCGGGCTTCGGCAAGTAGCACAGATGCGGCAGCTTGATGTCGAGGCGGCGCGCGGCGCGGAAAATCGTCTCGCCGGGGCGGATATCGATCTCGCGGTCGTCGATCGTGAAGGTCTCGGCAGTCGGCTTGCCGCCGCGATCGGCGACGCGTTGCATCGGCCCGCTATGAGTCACATGCACGCGGCCCTCGTTCTTGGCCGCGCCGCCGGCGGTGCCTTTTGGGTCGTGACCGTAACCGGCGGCGGTTTGGTCAGTTCATCCGGAAAATACTTTATCACGCACAACAACGGGTTCGGCGCCGCCTGGCCTAATCCGCAAATCGACGCATCGCGCATCAGCACCGAGAGTTCGTCGAGGAGCGCCGCATTCCACGGGCCTTCGGCCATAAGCTGCGCCGCCTTTTCGGTGCCGACCCGGCAGGGCGTGCATTGGCCGCAGCTCTCGTCCTCGAAGAACTTCATCAGGTTAAGCGCCACCGCCTTCATATCGTCCCGGTCGGACAGGATCACAACCGCGTGCGACCCAACGAAACAGCCGTACTTTTCCAGGGTGCCAAAATCGAGCGGGATATCGGCCATCGACGCCGGCAAAATGCCGCCCGAGGCGCCGCCAGGCAGATAGGCTTTGAAGCGGTGGCCCTCGGCCATGCCGCCGCAGAATTCGTCAATCAGTTCGCGCACCGTGATGCCGGCGGGGGCCAGCTTGACGCCCGGATTCTTGACCCTTCCGGACACCGAAAAGCTGCGAAAGCCCTTGCGCTCATGCCGGCCCTGCGAGGTGAACCAATCGACGCCGCGCTCGACGATGTCGCGCACCCAGAACAGCGTCTCGACATTCTGTTCGAGCGTCGGGCGGCCGAACAGGCCGACCTGTGCGACATAGGGCGGCCGATGCCGCGGCAGGCCGCGCTTGCCCTCGATGGATTCGATCATGGCGGATTCTTCGCCGCAGATATAAGCGCCGGCGCCACGGCGCAGATGGATCCGACTGTGCTTGGCAAGACCCGCGCGCTCCGCTTTGGCGATCTCCTCGGCGACAAGGAGCCGGACTTCGGGATATTCGTCGCGGATGTAGACATAAATGTCGGCGGCCTCGACCACCCAGGCCGCGATCAGCATGCCTTCGATGAACCGATGCGGATCGCGTTCCAGATAGAAGCGGTCCTTGAATGTGCCGGGCTCGCCTTCGTCGGCATTGACCGCGAACAGCCGCGGCGCCGGTTCGGCGCGCACCAGCGACCATTTGCGCCCGGTGGGAAAGCCGGCGCCACCGAGCCCGCGCAATCCGGCATCGCTGACGATCTTGATGATCTCGTCGCGGCTGCGTGCGCCATCGAGACATGACTTGAGCAGCACATAACCGCCATCGCGGCAATAGGCGTCGAACGGCGTCGGCGTCGAATAGGCATGCGGATGCGGCGCGGCCTTGGCGGCCGCCGCGACCTTGCCGGCATCCGCCTGCATGACCTGGACATGACCGACCGCGCAAACCGGCGCGCGATCGCAGGCACCCATGCAGGGCGCGCGCACAACGCGCACGCCTGATCCCAGACGATTAGGCAATTCGGCAAACAGCCGCTCCGCGCCTTTGAGCGCGCAAGATAGCGAATCGCACACGCGTACCGTCACCGCAGGCGGCGGCGCCTCGCCTTCCTTCACCACATCGAAATGCGCGTAGAAAGTCGCGACCTCATAGACCTCGGCCAAAGGAAGCCGCATCTCCTGCGCCAAAGCGGCGAGATGGGCCGCCGAGAGATGACCGTAGCAATCCTGAATGAGATGCAAGTGCTCGATCAACAGATCGCGCCGGCGCTCGCGCTCGCCAAGAAGCGCCCGGACTTCGTCGCGCGCCCGCGGGTCGACTTGGCGGCCCTTCGGCGTGCGCGCCGCCCGGCGCCGCCCGCCTCCGCCGCGGCTGCGGCCGTCGGTCGGAAAAGTCGGCGGCGGGGGCATAACGCTCATCATTTCCTCTCAAATCCAAAAATCCGATTGGAACCCGTTAAACAAGTGGGAATGGCGTATCGTTCAATAGATGATTTCTATTAAAATTGTTGACTGGCCCATACATTTTCGATCAACTCCGCACATTATCAATGCGGCAAATCGCGAGCCGATCCTAGGATCTGGCCGAGG
>QIAJ01000202.1 GCA_003225495.1 Acidobacteriota bacterium | reverse complement strand
GGCAGTCTCAATCATCGGCTCGCCTGCGCGGTTGAATGCAAAGTAAGCCGTTCCGCATTCCAATAAGTCTGCGGACTAAGAATCACCGGAGATGCACCCTCCACGGTGGAAGAAACCGCCGACAATGCATTCTTGTTGACGAGATAAAGAAGTGGGGCCTGCTCAGCTACGATTTCCTGCACGCGATCAAAAGCTTCTTTACGCTTCTTTGGGTCGGCGTTCGATGCTTGCGTATGCATCAGATGATCGATCTCCGCTTCCCACGAAGTTTCCGGACCTTTCTGCAGGGGATTCCACGCGTGATTCTCCGCTGAGCTCAACCAGATATTCATCTGGCCATTCGGATCGAGGTCCACATTTTGGAATCCGAGAATTGCCGCTTCGTAATTGAACTTCTGTGCGATCCGCTCGATCAGCGACGGAAAATCCAGTGTGACCACGTTCACCTTGACGCCGATCTTTCCGAGGTCTTCTTGAATCATGACCGCCATGCGCTCGCGATACTTGTTTCCGGCGTTAGTCACGATCGAGAACTCGACCGCGTTGCCTTCTCTGTCGCGCAGGATGCCGTTTTCCAGCTTAAACCCGTCTGTTTGAAAACGGTGTAAGGCAGCATCGGGGCGGTAGAGTTCCGCTTGGAGCCGGTTGTTGAACCAGAACTTGTTAGCTGGCGAGACGGGTCCCACTCCCGGTTGAGCGTGACCGCTGAACACGACGCGACTCAAATCCTCACGGTTGATGGCTCCTGAAATGGCTCGCCGAAAAGTGGCCGACCGGAACCAGTTCCGCTTATAAGCCGGAATCGGAGAATTCGCCACCTGGTTGAACCACATGAATTCCGAATCAAGCGAAGCACCTGCATCATGCACGACAGCGGGAGAAGAAGCCGCCAGCCGGTCGAAATATTCCGCATCGATGGAATTGATCAGGTCGAGTTCTCCGCGCCGGAAGCGCAGTACTTCGATATCGCGATTGGGTTGAATGTCGAGCCGGATCGCATCCAGATAAGGCAACTGCCGCCCCTGCGCATCTTTCTTCCAGTAATTTGCATTGCGCTTCAGGAGCACACTTGCGCCTGGCTTGTACTCTTCGACCACGAACGGTCCAAGCACGGTAGTCTCTTTGTTCGCCGCGTGCGCCGACATAATCGCAACCTGATCGAACAGTCCGGCAAGTCCGGTGATAGATGCAGAAAAGGCAATCGAAATCTGGTTCGTACTTAGGACCTTGGTCGATATCGTGCTGTTACCAGCTCGGAATGCATCGCCGGTTGAAGAATGTAACGCCGGATCCATCAGACGAGTGACCGTAAAGGCCACGTCCTCGGCTGAAAAGGGGCTGCCATCGGAAAAATGCAAGCCCCGGCGCAGCTTGAATGTGATCTGCTTTCCGTCTTTCGACACCTTCCATGACTCGGCCAGCTCCGGCTCCAGTGCCTGGGTTTGCCGGTTCGCTCGCACCAGTACTCCGCCCGTTAGATAGCGGATCGTCAGCGATGCGTCATCGTCCACCTTGAGCGGATCGAAGGTCTTCGGCTCAGCCCGCAGGCAGAAACGCAATTCGCTTCTGCTCTGCGCAAAAACCACTCCGGTGAGCAGCGAAAAAGAAAAAAGAAATCGTAAGACTATGCGGCGGCAGATCATGCAGCCACCTCCTCTTTAGACAGAACCATTTGGAACGATGTCATGACAATAATCAGGAGCACCAGCGGCACGAGCCGCCACGGCTCTTCGCGGAGCGACATTAGTCCTTCGAGTTCCCGCAGGAGACTTCCCCAAGAAGGCAGAGGTTCCGCCACGCCGAGGCCCAGAATTCCCAGGTTTGCCTCGCTCAGAATGAATACCGGAATCGAAATCCAGAATTGCGCGTACAGCACCGGCTTGAGGTTAGGAAGGACATGCACAAAAAAGAGCCGGGATGCATGCAGGCCGGATGCGCGCGCCTGCACGATGAAATCGGAAGTCCGCAATGACTGCGCGCTCGTGCACAGCACGCGTGCCGAGGCCGCCCATCCCAGCAAGCCGAGAATCAGAAAAGTGATGAGCACCGAAGCAAGCGGCGAAACATTCAGCGGCAACAGGGCGCGCACCGTGATTAACAGGAACAACCAGGGCAGAGAAAGAAACAAATCAGTCAGGCTGGTCGCGAGACGGAGCCAGATGCCCCCGAGGTATCCCGCCAACCCGCCGACCAGTGCCGCCAACAATGTCGAAATCAATGCAGCCGCCGGCGCGAGCAGCAACGAAATGCGCGTGCCATAGAGAACGCGGGCAAAGCGGTCACGACCAATCTCGTCTGTACCTAACAAGTGTTTTCGTGTGGGCGAAGAATTGGGCGATTCTCGAAACTGCTTGGCATATCCAGAGGGCGCGAGCCACTGGGCAGCGAGCGATACTACGCACACAGCCACCAATGCGACACACGCCAGCTTGCGCGCGGCGCTCATGCCTCGCGAGACCTCACCATGTGGATGATTACATCCGCCCCGGAATTGGACAGCAAGGTAACCAGCGTAACGAGAACTGTGACATTGACCAGCAGTGGCAGATCGCGCGCCAGTGCCGCCTGCCATGCGAGTTGTCCGATGCCGGGCAATCCACACAGAGATTCCACCGGGATGCTGGCTCCAAGCGCGATGCTCACCGTGATGCCAGCCAATGCAATCATTTGTGGCCCCGCGGTCGGAAGCACGTGCCACATTAGAATGCGCATTTCACCCAATCCTCGGGCTCGGGCCGCCGTAATATGCGCCATCGCATAGGCCTTGGCCAGAAGATTACGCGAGTAACGATAAATTTTAGGAAAGACGATCAGGGCAATTGCGAGATATCCGGGTGCGTTCAAAATCACGGAGAGAAGCGCCAGCACTGCTGCTGGAATGCAAAGAAATGCGCCGCTGACAGTCGTACCAAGAATTTCGTAAGCGGACAGCCGCGACAGAGAAACACCAAATGCCAGAGCCGTCGCCAGCAACCATCCGAGCAGAAGTCCGATGCCTGCAACCCGCAGCGTCACCGGCCAACGGTCGCGCAAGAGGCGTTGTACTGGTTGTCCCAAGGTGTGCGACACGCCAAGATTGCCACGCACTGCGCCTTTCAGATAATCCGTGTAGTAGCGCAGTACATTCTGTTCACCCGCCCGCGACTCTCGAAGAGCGTGGACGCTCTCCGCGCTGAGGCTGGGATCAAGCTCATGTTCGTCTGTGTCAAAGCCGGGAGCCAGCCGCACCAGCGTCGCTGAAAGCAAACCGCCGAGCAGCGCCATGCCAACGATCGCGAGTAGATGGCGTGCGACTCTCCACAGGAGCATGGCCGTTCCTAGTTCACCGTCGCACCGCGTGATCGAGCGTCAGACGGCCCCGCGCCGCGCTCGAAGTCCGCGTGATGGACCTGTTTCATGGAGTACATCCGGCGGTCCGCTTCGGCGAGCAGGCGCTCGACGTCGAATCCATCCTCAGGGCAAAATGCGGTTCCGACGCTCAATGAGATGAGACTCCGTCCGGCAACTTTCCTCCCTGCTTCAACGGCCAGCTGATTTAGCCGGTTGGCTTTTTCTTCAGCCGCTTCCAGTTTCAACCCGGGCGCGACCAC
Source organism: Acidobacteriota bacterium (assembly GCA_003225495.1). Lineage (GTDB taxonomy): Bacteria > Acidobacteriota > Terriglobia > Terriglobales > Acidobacteriaceae > Acidiflorens. Next base: position 19,009 of record QIAJ01000202.1, on the reverse strand, counting down.
TACAAATTCGTCTCCACCCATGCGCGCCACATAGTCGTAACCGCGGCACATCTCCTTCAAGTGCCCGGAAAAATCCTTCAGCAGGTTGTCGCCTTCAAGGTGACCGTAAAGATCGTTAATCTGCTTAAAGTTGTCCATGTCGCAGACCATCACCGCAAGTGCGGTACCGGTTCTCCGGCACCGTGCCAGTTCGCGCGCAAGATGGACGAAGAGCGAGCGAGCATTCGGCAAGCCAGTAAGATAGTCGGTGGTCGCCGAACTCTCAGCCTGCTGATATTTCAACGCGTTTTCCACGGAGAGCGCGATCTTCGAACTGATCGCCAGCAGAATGCGCAGATGGTCGGCTGTGAACGCATCGCGATCCGCCCGATACATTACCAGCACGCCCACCACACCATTCAAGCCTTCCAGCGGCACCGCCAGCGCCGACCGCAGCGTCGTGTATTTTTCAGGATCGTTTACATAGCCGGATTCGACTTGCGGATTCCCGTTCATAATCGGCTTGCGATTCTCCGCCACCCAGCCACAGAGCCCTTCTCCCACGCGAATATTCAATGACGAAAGCAGACGGAAGTTGTCGCCGCTCACGAGTTCCGGAATCAGTCGGCCGTTCTTCGAGAGAAACACCGCCATCGAGTCGTATGGGATCAGGCGGCGTAACCGCATTGACAGAACGGAGAGCGTCTCGCCCAGGCTCAACGAGTTGCCGAGATCCTGGCTCAGCTCAAACATTGTCTGCGCTTCCTGACGCGCCGCAGCAATCGAGGAAAGAAAGTCAGCGTCTCCGCCAGAACCGCAACCGCCCTCCGAGTCCTCGAATTTCCCCGCCGGCGACAGATCACTCTCGAGGAGAACTTGGACTACTCCCGTAGCAGCGGATGAATCCTGCCCCGCTTGGACCATACGTTCCAGATCTAGGTAGCGGCGTTTCAGTATTTCGACGACTCGCGGGTCGAACGCCGTCCCCGACGCTGCAACGAGGCTCTCCATGGCATGTTCGAGCGACAAGGCATTCCGATACTGCCGGTGAGACGCCAGCGCATCCAGGCAATCGACAGCCGCAAGTATACGGGCACCAATGGGAATCTCTTCGTGCTTGAGACCATCGGGATAGCCCGTTCCATCCCACTTTTCATGATGCGAGCGCACGATCGGGGCAACCGGGTAGGGGAATTCAACGCGCTCCAGAATTTCAGCGCCCACAATCGGATGGATCTTCATTTTTTCGAATTCTTCCGGTGTCAACCTCCCGGGCTTGTTTATGATGTGTTCCGGAACAGCTAACTTGCCAATGTCATGCAATAAGGCCGCCGCCCGTAGCGCTTCGATTTCATTCTCAGACAAACCCAGTTGCTGCGCGACCGCGACCGCGAATACACGCACCCGCTGCAAGTGCTTGTGAGTCGTTTGATCCTTGGCTTCGATGGCGAGCGCCAGCGCTTCAATCGTGCGGACATGCAGCGAAGCTACGTCCTCCACATGCTGCTTTTCGATTTCGACCCGCTTCTTCTCGGCTTCCAATTTTCCCAGATAGAGCTGATACGAACGGTAGACCCAATAAATAGGAGGTAGTACCAGAAGCGAAGTCTGCCAGCCCACGTGGCGGTTCGCGAAGCCAACCATGAAGACGATCGCGGCGCCCACGATGTAATAAGGGAATGACCAGAAATGGCAATCCGCCCAGACTTTGCGCGGAGACTTGCCCTCCGTCATCGAGATGATCACGGACACGGGTATGGTATTCGCTAGGAAAAAGAGCAGCGCCGTAACCACCAGCAACAAAGGCGTATTTTCCCCGAGGATGCCTGCGACACGTCGATACGTGAAGTACGAAAGCGCGACCGCGTTCGCCATCATGAAGACATTGAAAATAACCTTCGCAGGAAGGACCTTCTGACGCGCTTGCCACAGGCATTGCACCAACGTCGCTGTGCAGCCGACGATCAGCGTTTCAGGCAAGCTCAGTTCGAGTATGCCGAGAAGAATGAAAAGGAAGTTCACGGACATGGTCCCGTCGATGCCCGGCAGTTGAATCTTGAGTCCGGAGGACAATACGCCAATCAACAAGTAGCAACTGAAACGCTCCCATCCGGTACTCTGCCAGTGCGACAAGGCATAGGCGAATACCGACACCCCGGCTGCCGCCGTCATTCCGATGAACAATATTGCCCGTTTCGACATCGTTTCGACCCAACTTCACTCTTTGTCGCAACTACGCCGCCGCCCAAGGTTCTCGGTTACTCGCGTGACCGCGCGGGATGAACATGCTGAGGTTACAGTCCTCAAACGTGTCGATTCCACTGCCAGAGCTCAAACGCAAAGCTCCTCAGCCGCGCGGTTTACGCCCGCTTTTCGGCAGACAAGCCGAATTCTCGACACTCCTGTCACGAAATGTTATTGCAGTAAGCCGAGGGTACATACTTACTTAAGTAACCTACAGCACCGGTCTCAAGGAGGACTATGAAAGACAGAGAAATGTAATAAGCACCATGGTATTAGTGAGTTAAAAGCAATACACAACTCTCTTGGATAGCACCTTCACAAGAGTGCTATCTCGTACCGCCGGGAAGGTTACTTCGGTACTCCGCTCGACGCGAAGACTCTAAAGGAGTCGTCCGAAACTGTGTCAGCATCGGTACAGGACTGCTCCGCACTAACGGCCAAGGCGGCCGTAGCCAATACCGATGATAAGAGTTGCAGAGGTCTCGCCCCACTCATGATTCCGCCTGCCGAGCAAGATCAGAAAGCCGTCAGACGTCCCGCCTCGCACCCCAGAACATTGGAGTGTACCCTTCAGCCGGCCATTCTCGATCAACTGCAGGATGCCGTCATCACCACCGACCTGCAAGGAAACATCACCGCCTGCAACAAGGGCGTAAGGCTGTATGGATATTCGCCTGAAGATCTGGCAGGCAAGAATATCTCTGGCCTCTATCGCCCCGAAGAACAGGTATTTCTCGCCAGGCAAGTGATTCCCACGGTACTCGAAAGGGGACGATTCGAAGGCGAACTGCGCTCTCGGGCCAAATCCGGTGACGACGTGTGCGTACATCTGTCCATAACCCTGCTGCGGGATTCGGACTCTGTTCCCAGTGGCATGCTGGCGCTGGCGATCGATATTACTGATAAGAAGCTCCTGGAGCGCGCGCTTCAGGACGATCCGTCGCGGACAACAGAAGGCGGAGATGCCAACATAGTGCACCGCGAAATCGACGGTACCCAGTTCATCATGGCAAGTCCGCTGATGCACAAGTTCATGGCCATGGTGGATCGCGTCGCCGGACACACCGAGACCGTGCTGGTCGTCGGCGAAACTGGAACTGGCAAAGAACTGGTGGCGCGGACGATCCACGAATCATCTCATCGGCGTAACAAGCCGTTCGTGGACATCAACTGTGCCGCCCTGCCTGAGCATCTCGTCGAGAGTGAGTTATTCGGATACGAAAAAGGGGCGTTCAGCGGCGCTGACGCTTCCAAACCCGGTCTTTTCGAACTTGCCGACCGTGGCACGATCTTCCTGGATGAAATCGGCGAACTCCAGACTCAGGTACAAGTGAAGCTGCTGCGTGTTCTCGACGGTGCGCCGTACTATCGTCTCGGCGGCCATCGCAAGATTACCGTGGACGTTCGAGTAGTTGCCGCCACTAATCAGGATCTGGAACTGGCAGTGAAAGAAGGACGGTTCCGAAAAGATCTGTTTCATCGCCTGAGCCAGTTCCAATTGCGCGTGCCTCCCTTGCGCGAGCGGCCGGAGGACATCGTAGCCTTGGCACGGCATTTTCTCTCCTTGAAAGCGTCGGACAAGACATTCGTGGCGGACGCTTTAACGGCTCTGCAATCTCACGACTGGCCAGGCAACATACGTGAATTGCGCAATCTCGTTGCACAATTAGCAATGGCCGGAATGGCGAAGAAGATCGCCGCCGGAGAAGTTATAGCTGAACTATCAGGCGAGAAGTCGGTCGCAGCGCAGAGCAGCACCATACCCCTCGGCAACCTCGAGAACATGGAAGAACAGATGATCATCAGCGCGCTCCAGCGCACCGGAGGCCATCGCGCTCAAGCCGCGGACCAGCTTGGTATTTCGCGCCGCACCTTGAGCCGTAAGTTGCGCGAGTACGGAATTGAAGTTCCCTCGGGCGACCGGATTGCGACACTCGGCACGATCAGCAACGAACAACAGAAATTTTTTCGCGCGAAAGTGAACCTGTCGGTAACTCTTCAGAACGTGAATGGCAAACAGTGTCAGGCCCAGGCTGTCAATCTCAGCACTGGAGGCATGGGGTTGGACAGTATTCCCGATCCCGTGAATTTCACCGGCCTGCTGGACGTAACCTTTCTATTGCCCGAGAGTGAAACCGTTCTGCAAGCCAAAGGCCGCCTGGTTTGGGCAGATGTCGGAGGACGAGCGGGCCTGCGCTTTGTAGTGATTGAACCGACTCTCTTTCAAGAACTCCAACACTGGACGAATCGCAAGATGAAGGATGAAGGCTGGGAATTCCCGACATAACCCAAGCAGCGTTCTTTCCTATCTCCCGGTTCAGTGCGAACTCCCCCCTGATCACATGCGTGCCCTCTGGCGTCATTCCTGCGCCTCAATCATCGTCCGACGGACTGGCGACCGCGCAACCCGTATGCGATACTGGCACTGCACCGAACCTGCGCTTCTGATGCCAGCATGCAAGCGCCGGGTGAAAGCAAGACTGCCCCTTTTTGGCTTGTAGGCAGTCACAAGCAAGTGCCGGGATGGCGGAACTGGCAGACGCAGCGGACTCAAAATCCGCCGACCTTCGGGTCTTGGGGGTTCGACTCCCCCTCCCGGCACCAGCACTTTTCTCATCTCTTCGACGTTGCGCAATTAAGAGCATCTGATGTATCAGGCCCTGACGAAGCGCGCAACGCGCGGCAAGTCTCGCTCCTTCATGCGCATAGATTTCTCATCCCGTGTGAAGCAATTTGCTCGTGAAGAGGGTTTTGACCTGTGCGGCATCGCACCTGTGCGCGAGTTCCGCGAAACGGAATCGTTTCCTGCATGGATCGCCGCCGGACGTCACGGCGACATGCGATACCTGGAATCGCGCGACGATGCCGGCGAATTGAAACGCTCGTCGCTGGCCCGCGTCGCTCCCTGGGCTCGCAGTGTGATCGTGTGCGCCGTCAACTACAACACCGCGCATCCATACTCTATGCAGGCGGACGATCCAAGTCGTGGATGGATCTCCCGCTACGCTTGGAGTCACGAGGACTATCATGACAGCGCCCTGAAGCGTCTGCGTCGGGTCGAGGTGGCGATCCAAAAAAATTTAGCGGATCACCAATCAACGGCCCCGAATCATTCTTTCCGTTCCTACGTCGACACCGGCCCGCTCATCGAGCGCGTCTACGCAAAATACGCGGGCGTGGGATGGATTGCCAAGAATACCTGCATCATCAACCAGAAGTTGGGCTCGTGGCTTTTTCTCGGAGTGATCCTGACCTCGCTCGAACTGGAAGCGGATCTTCCCGCTCCGGACTGCTGCGGAAGTTGCACGCGCTGCATCGATGCCTGTCCCACCCACGCTTTTGTCGCGCCCGGCGAACTTGATGCGCGTCTTTGTATTTCTTATTTGACGATTGAGAAGCGCGGTGAACTACCCGAAGGTTTGCGCTCCGCAATGGGCCGCCACGTTTTCGGCTGCGATATTTGCCAGGACGTGTGTCCCTGGAATCGCAAAGCGCCGGCGACCGCCGCCCCCGAATTTCAGCCGCGCAATGGGCTAATAAACCCCGCTCTCGACTGGATTGCCGAAATGAAGCAGGAAGAATTCAACCGCGTCTTCCGCGCATCGCCGATACGGCGCACGAAGCTCTCCGGCTTGCGCCGTAATGCCGTAGTCGCAATGGGCAACAGTAGAAATCCAAAGTTCCTTCCCACGCTGAAGCAACTCGCCGAAGATCCGGATCAGCAAGTAGCTAACCACGCGCTCTGGGCTATCGACAAACTGGAGTAGAGACCGGGGTACGTGTCTCTCGCGAATCGGAAATTGAGAACTACGTTTACAATTTCCTCCATGTTCCAGAACGACCTTCTCCGCGGCAAACGAATTCTCATCACCGGCGGCGGCACCGGACTAGGCAAAGCCACAGCTCAGCGTTTCCTCGAACTTGGCGCCGAAGTGTACATCTGCGGACGCCGCGAAGATGTGCTGATCGCGACTGCACGCGAGTTAGGCGAGCGGACCAAGGGAAGGATTCATTTCCGCCGCTGCGACGTGCGCGACCCGGCCGCGGTCGAAGAGATGATCGCCGCCATTTGGACGGAAGGTTCGCTCGACGTGCTCATGAACAATGCCGCCGGAAATTTTCTCGCGCGGACCGAAGAACTCTCGCTGGGCGCCTTTCAGTCGGTGATTGGAATTGTCCTCATGGGCACTCTTCACACCACGCTCGCGTGCGGACGCCGCTGGCTTCAAGCCAGGCGTCCCGCAGTCGTGCTCAACGTAACCACAACCTATACAGAATCCGGTTCGGCGTACGTCGTCCCTTCCGCCGTTTCCAAAGCCGGAGTGCAGGCGCTGACACGCAGCCTCGCCGTCGAATGGGGAAATCGCGGAATTCGGATGAATGCGATCGCTCCCGGTCCTGTCCCGACGGAAGGCGCGTTCTCGCGGCTATTGCCGCGTCCGGAACTCGAGCAACTGGCCAAGCAGAAAATTCCCCTAGGACGTTTCGGTACTGTAGAAGAGTTCGCCAACCTCGCCGCCTTCCTAGTCAGCGATGGGTCCGGCTACATCAACGGCGAAGTCGTCACCATGGACGGAGGCGAATGGCTGCAAGGCGCGGGAGAATTCACCGCTCTAGGACGTCAACTCACGGACAAAGAGTGGGAGACGATGAAGCCAAAAAAGCCCCTCCCAACAAAATAAGCATTCACTAAGAACGAAGAACCGGTACTGACAACGAAGAACGGGACCTGAGAACTGGGAACCGGAAGCTTAGACCGCAATGTGGTAGGCCCGGCAGGAATCGAACCTGCAACCCTTGGATTAGAAATCCAATGCTCTATCCGTTTGAGCTACGGGCCCGTTTAAGGGCTCACCGATGAGTGGGGGTAACAAAACGTTCCCGGCCTGAGTATCGCATAGGCCCTTGTGCGCCTGCCAGTTAACACCAGACTCCACCTGACACCCTAATCTCTCCATTTGGACCATTGCAGGCGGCTCCGCTGCTATCCAAATAGGATGGACCACGTCTAGAAGATACGGGCACTCATCATTTGGCTCCAAAACATACTCATAGCCGCACCCCAGGTCTTTTGACGGATTGCGGCGGATCGCCTGCTCGAAGGAGAACCTAATGTTTCAAGGAAAACTGATGCGACCGATTTTCATGGCAATTCTGGCGGTCAGCACATTGATGTCGATGGCCTGTAGCAAATCGAACAAGGACGCTCAGGCTGCCGCCGCAACTTCCGATGGTGGCAAGATCCCTATCACCACCAAATCTGAAGAAGCGAAGAAGGAGTTCCTCGCGGGCCGCGACCTGGCTGAAAAGCTGCGCGCGCAGGACGCGATTGCGCACTTTGACAAAGCCATTGTCCTCGATTCCGACTTTGCCTCGGCCGAGATCGCTCGCGCCAATACCGCGCCCACCGCCAAGGACTTCTTCGAGCATCTCAACAAAGCGGTAGCCCTCTCCGGCCACGTGTCGGAAGGCGAAAAGCTATTCATTCTTGCCAATGAAGCCGGCGCCAATGGCGACGTCGTCAAGCAGAAAGAGTATCTTGATAAACTCGTTGCCGCTTATCCGAACGACGAGCGCGCGCGCCTCAGTCTCGGCAATTATTATTTCGGTCAGCAGGAATACGAGCAGGCGATCGCTCACTACAAGAAAGCCACAGAGCTTGCTCCCGACTACTCGCCCGCCTATAACATTCTCGGCTATTCCTATCGTCAGCAGGGGAACTATCAGGACGCGGAGCAGGCCTTTAAGAAATACATTGAACTGATTCCCAACGACCCGAATCCCTACGATTCCTATGGCGAGCTCCTGCTGAAAATGGGCCGGTTCGACGATTCCATCGCGCAATATCGCAAGGCTCTCAGCATGGATTCCCATTTCGTACCGTCACACTTCGGCATCTCCGCTGACCTCATGTATCAAGGCAAACATCAAGACGCGGCCGCCGAGCTGCAAAAAATGATTAGCGCCGCCCGCAATGACGGCGAACTGCGCACCGCTTACTTCGGACTGGCCGTAGTAGCCGTCGATAATGGCAAACTCGACAAGGGCGTACAGCACATGGATCAGGAATATTCAGTGGCCGAGAAGAAGAATGACCCGGCAGCAATGGCGGCCGATCTGCAAGCCAAGGGCAACATCATCGCCGAGATGCAGCGCTATGACCTTGCCCAGCAGCAGTTCGATCGCTCTCTCCAGTTGATCGAGTCCTCAAGCCTCTCGCAGGAGATCAAAGATAACGCCAAGCTGCTGCACCATTTCAACCTGGCCGCGCTCTCGATCGCAAAGAACGATTACGCGGTTGCGAAAAGTCATACCCAGGAATATCGTGCGGGTGCTGAAGCTTCCAGGAATCCCGGGCAACTGAAACTCGCTCACGAACTGGCGGGCAGAATCGCGCTCGCGGAAAAAGACTACGACGCGGCAATCACGGAACTCGACCAGGCCAACGATCAGGATCCACGTAACCTGTATCGCCTAAGTCAGGCCTTCCAGGCCAAAGGCGACGATGCGAAGGCGAAGGAATATTGCAGGAAAGCCGCGCAATTCAATTCATTGCCGCAATTGAACTATTCCTTCATTCGTGCCAAGGCCCAGAAGGCAGCCGCGGCCAAGAAGGCCTGATGACAAGTACGTAGACAAGAAAAAGGGGCTGCTTATGCAGCCCCTTTTACGTTAAGCATGTTTCAGACTAGTGACAAACAGCCTGCGGAGCGCTAAATCCGTTCAAGAATGTAAACCACCCGTTGACGGATGTTGATGGTGTAATACGCGCAAACCATGGCAGGAACACCAGGTCCTCCGGATGGTAAGTGAACGGAGCCGTTCCGCCTACGCTTATCGTGAAAGCCTTCCCGGTGACCGGATCGCCGTTTTCCAGATTGTTCTGGCATCCACTGACTTGTCCGACGTGTCCCCACGCGGGAACGATGTTCTGGCTGGGAATGAGTGGATCGTCCATCCACTCGCCGACTTCATGACTCAGCGCGTGAATGTCCTGGATGGGAACGCTGAAGATTCCAGGATCACTGTAGGCAGCGACCGCATAGGCCTGGGTGCCTAGGTTGTTCGTGCTGTGGTAGCCGAGGATGCAGCATCCGCCGCCTGAAGTTTCAAAGGTATTGTAGGACAGAAACAGGGGCAAGGTGTTAGCCGGTATGTTCAAAGTAGTGAGCAGGCTCATCGCGACGGTATCGAAGAAGTTAATGTCAACTGTTCCGATACGGGCGCATGGTCCAGCCTGGGTGCTGCCGTTCGCCACAGTCACGTTAATAGTTTGCAATGGCTTGGTCGAGACGGGGCTCAACAAGACGTGGTAGTTCGGCGCGGTTGTGCTGACGAAATTCCAGAAATTCGCGCGTTGGAAAGCATCAACATACTGGGTAGTGCCGACGTTGGTGCCGCCCGGAGTGAAGGTCGCCTTCTTGATGATCGGCGAGTTCTTTACACGGAACTTGGTATTCTTGCTATCTCCGCACACAGTCTGGCTCGCGGAGAGGTTTGTCCCGTCGCTAAAATGGAATTTCAAAGGAATGATCACCAGCGGGATGTTAGAGGTCGCGGAACCCGCCGCAGGATCGGTGCCCACCATATGATACGTAAACGTCGTTCCATTGAAACGGAATGTTTTGGTAAAAATCGGAACCTGAACATCGGGCTGGTTGGCTGCGGGCGTCTCATTTACGCGTGGGATCACGGCAAACATCGGCTTTGCGCCCTTGATATAGGCTGAGTCTCCTTCTTTTACCTGCAGCGTGACGAGCTTTTGTGCAAAGCCCATACCGGCCAACAACGTTAGACACAGAGAGACCACGACAAACTTCTGGGATTTGCTCAATGACATCCTCCTGAGAGAGTTAAATCGAGTTTTCGTTCTTTAGTCCCTGATTACCGCAGAGATGACGGGGGAACAGAGGGTCAACAAGACGCTTGTTCAGCATTTTGTCCGGACTTCGGGCGTCTGTCAAGCGCTTTCAGCCCGAAGTCAACAACTTAGTATAGTAGCCAACGTTCAACGAAAAATGGGGCGGAGGTTTAATCCGCCCCTTGTCTTCCAGATTGATCGGACTCTGGCGCTAGTTCCCCGTACCAGTCAGGCTGGTACTCGCCGGACTGCCACCGCCGTTGTTCTTGACGTTCAGCTTGGCAACGCGTTTACCGGTTTTTGTCGGCTTGAACTTCACTCCAACCGAGCAGTTCGCACCGGCGGCAATTGTCGCACCGCAAGTGTTCGCCGAGATCAGGTAGTCGCCGGCCGCCGTGCCCGCAAAAATGATGCCGGTGAACGTCACTGTAGCGGAACTGACATTCGTCACGGTGACATTCTGTTGCGAATTAGTGTTACCCACCGCCACTGTTCCGAAGTTCAGCGACGTCGGCGCCACCGTGATCGATTGCCCAGTTCCCTTGAGAGCTACTGTTTGCGGATTGTTCGGTGCATTATCGGTGAACGTCAGGCTACCACTGCGTGCACCTTTCTTGGTGGGCTGGAAAGTTACGCTGACGGCACAATTCCCACCTACTGTCACGGTTGCCCCACACGTATTGTTCGAAAGGTGGAAATCTCCACTAGCAACGATGCTCGAGATATTAAGCGTCGCCGTGCCGGAGTTGGTGAGCGTTACGGCCTGGGGCGCGCTGGTCTGTCCGATCGGCACTTTTTTGAAATTCAAAGTGGTCGCCGACAGCGTTACAGCTGGTTGTCCGCCACCCCCGCCGCAATTGCTGAACGCAAACGATCCGATGTGCGAACTCCAGTTAAACGAGCCGTTGGCTTTCTCGTACTGATTGGTGTACCAGAATGTGCAGTCATCGCTGGGGTCAACTTGCAAGGCAGTGTAATCTCCCCACCGGCTCAGCCCGGTCTGCGATCCCGGACCCTCGATGATGCTGGCCTCCGTTTCCAACGTGCCCGCAGGATCACTCGGTACTCTGCCGGTGAACCGAATTGCAGGGCTGATCGTGCTGCTGGAAGCGCTGAAACCGAGGGCAATGTCGTTGGACTTATCCATCGCCGCACTCGCCATCCATCGAAATGTAGCATCAGGAGCAAATGTGCCTTGCTGGTTGACAGTCAGAGCGCCGAACGGATCAAGGATTTCATACCAGCGCACTGCGACCGGACCACCATTGTCAACAGAGTGGTTGATCACCACCCGATCGTGATCTGCGAACCTGCGATATGCCATGCGATACATAAGTCGGTCGCCAAGCGTGTCCAGCGTTTGCGTAGTGCCTTTTTCAGGAACGCAGGTGCCACCGTTGCCGCACGCCAGCGTGGAGTTTGCCACGTTGATGGTAGTCGGCGACGACATGACGACGGTGCCGGCAGTGAAGTTGAGAGTCAGCGTACGCAGGAACAGCTGGCCTGGATTATTGTTTTGCCACGTCAGAAACGCTCCCGGCGTGCCATCCACCGGCCGCGTCGGTCCATCCAGATCGGATGGCAGGTAGCCGCCTTCGGTATTCGGAGTCATTTTGCAGAGCTGGGCTGCGTTCGCAGTGCCGGCCAGCATTTTGGCGCGATCGAAACCGCATAATTGAGAACCGCCAAAAAACTGCCCACCGGTAAAAATGTTGTAGCTTGCGAGGTAGGCGCTGTTGGTAGCCGTCGGCCAGACTCCCAATTTCGGGTAGTCATTCAGGTTGGCGCCAAAGCTGAAGTTGTATAGCGTGTAAGTGCCCGTCGGATCACTGGTTTTCGATACGGCCACGCACTCGGAGAATGTCGTGCCAATGCCGACGTCGCTAATCACCCAGCGGTCGGCGAGCCGGTCATAGTTCACAATCGGATCGCTAGCTCCAGCCGCGCAAGCACCCCCCGCTGGACTAAAGAACGTCTTCAGAGTCGTCGGACCCGAAAGCAACGCGCCGCTCTTGTTGTAAACCGCCAGCCGCACGTTCACGGTCTGCACAATGTGGTTCGGTCCGATAGCGAGGTTGACATCGGAGGGCGCAAAACCGCTCGCGCCGATGCCGTCGAAATCAATACCTTTCGTCGCGGAAACATTGGGGCGAATCTCTTTTTGAACTACGGGGTCTGCTTTTGCGGGGCTCATGGCTCCACGCGCGCCAAGAGGAATCGGCTTGGGTTCAGGAGCTTCTACATCAGCCAGGCCGAGCACATCGATGGGAAGTTCTCTGAGAGCCTTCGAGACTGCATGGCCCACCGGATATCTCACGATTGTTTTGGAATTGTCCTGCGCGGTTGCCAGCGCCGACATCGCAAGGCAGCACGCGACAAGTGCGGCTTTGCATGGGAGAGATTTCTTGCAATTGCTCACAGACTTCCTCCTGGAAGGGGATTGAAATCGATTGCTTCCTGAGACCGCAGGGAATCGGGGGAAGCAAAGGGGACAAAATGCTGCGGAGCATTTTGTCCGCAAAAGGCTGGACTGTCAAGGAATTCGGGGCGGTCTTCCGGTTAATCTTTGAGGGGAACCATCGTCATATCGCCACGGCAGAAGGTTGCAACTCGCAAGAGACCGCCCTGCGCCTGGGGCATGGTCATCACCGGTCCATAGCAAAACACTGCATGACCACTGGCTGCCATGTGCCAGCGTCCCCCCTTGCGCGATTCCTGCTGCTTGGCAGGAGTGAGGGCAAGCTTTGCTGGTGGGGCCAACCTGGGGACAGGAAGAGACAAGATCAAGGCTAGGGTCAGAGCCTTCATAAAATGCCGTCTTTCAACCGCGGCCCTACCACAGGCCGTGACTCGTGAAACTAGTTCCTATATGACTCGCGTGGATCGGCGTACATCCTGCAAGTCGGCCGCCGGCTTTTCCGGAATCGACTTCAAAGTGCGAGCCGTCTTGCCGGGATGCTTCGTTTCCTTGCTGGGCATCTTGGGCGCGACGCCAGGCGAGCTTCCGGACACCGCCTCTTTCTGATCAGTTTGGGTTGTCGCTTTGTCGCGGGGTTGCGCGGAATCTTCGCGCGCCAGTTTGTTCTTCAGGGAAGCCAGCTGCGTGCTGTCCTTCAGCATTTCACGCAGCAGGTTGCGCTGGGCGTCTATGGTGCGCCCCTGCTCAACCACCAGCAAGGTCAGAATCCCATAAGAAATCAGGAACAAAATCACCAGCAACGGAAGCAATGCGCCCCGCGTCTTTTCTTGAGCCACTTCGCTCTGCGCGGTATAGATGACTGTCAAGGTGCCCCCAAGCGCCCTCTTTCCGGGCTGTCCTATTGAGTGCACACGCTGATCCATCTGTGGGGCAAAGGGTAAGCCCTTGTAACGGCTAGGTTTAAGCTATGTGGGTAGCCGCCAAATGCAGACTCGGATGCAACCCTCTGCACATTATGAGTAACGCTCCCAACGTTACCGGGGTAAGTTGCCCTGTGGGTGGACATTCTTGCCTGCCGAGACGCCGCTGTGGGCAAGGGTTTTCAGGGATAGAGTTTCATAACGCCAAGGGCTTGCCCCCAACAATTTCGCGAAACTCGTCATTCGTTACTAACCCACGCTTACTGACCGCCGCTTTCTTGACCGCCGCCAGGATCGGTCCCCGTTGCTCAGGCGTAATCGCAATCCCCAGTTCCTGGCATTTCAGATCGATACTGTCCAGCCCGCTCTTTTTCCCGAGCACGATCCGACGTTCCGCCCGAACGATCTCCGACGAGTAAGGCTCGATTGCTTCCGGCAAATGAAACTGGCTCGCGACCGCTCCGCTCTCGCGCATAAAAAGATTTTGTCCGACCAATGGCTTCCACGCTTCGAGCGTGTAACCGCCTGCGCGCTGGACAACTTCAGAAACCTCGCGCACCTTCTCGAGATTCAGTTCGACCGGAACGTCGTAGAGACAACGCAATGCCAGGGCAATTTCGGAGATGTCCGCATTGCCCGCCCGTTCTCCCATGCCATTGATCGTTCCCTGGATCCAAGTCGCTCCCCCGCGCACCGCCGCCACTGCGCATGCCGTAGCCATCCCGAAATCGTTGTGTCCGTGAAAGTGCACCGGCACATCTTTTCCCACCCACTGGCAGACCTGTCGCACCAGATATTCCGCTGCTTCCGGTCCGCAGGCGCCGATGGTATCCACCACCACGATTTCTTCCGCGCCCGCCTCCAGCGACGTCAGATAAACTGTCTTCAAAAATTCCAGATCAGTGCGTGTCCCATCCACCGCGAAGAACGCAACCGTGATGTCCGCCACGCGCGCGGCTGCAACCGAGTCCCGAATTCGCCGCAGGACTTCTTCGCGGGTAATGCCGTAGGCCTTCAACTTGACGTTACTGGTCGGTGCTTCAATCACCGAGAAACGCAAATTCAGCCGGACCAGTTCGTCGACATCCGCTTTCATAGCCCGCGAGAATCCCCATAACTCGGCCTTGATCCCCGCCTTCTGCATCAACTCGATCGCCTCCGCGTCCTCCGGAGAAACGCGGGGAAAGCCCGCTTCAATGCGGGCTATTCCAAGTTCATCCAGTTTGAGCGCGATTTCAACCTTCTGCTGCGGCGAGAGAACGACGCCCACCGTCTGCTCACCATCCCGCAACGTGGTGTCGTAAAAACGCACGGTCGTCTTCGGAAACGCAGACCGCACCCGCGCATTCAAATCGCTCACCCAAATTTTGGAATTTTCCATCATCTCCACCCGTTCAAACTCAGGTCAACCCTGTCATCCCGAGGAGCGAAGCGACGAGGGATTCGCAGTTCAGTGCTGCGCCCCAGACACTACGATTCCCTACTCCGCTCAGGATGACAATAAGAATGCAAGGCGTGAACCCCAATCCCTAATCACTAAACACTGGCTTCCCATAGGCCTTTGCCCAAGAAACCACCGGATTCCTGAGCACACCTATGTTCTCGATCTCACACTCCATCACATCCCCCGGCTTCAGATACCAAGCTTTCGGATCGCCCGAAAACGCCGCCACTCCCGAAACTGTTCCCGTCGACACGACATCTCCAGCGCTGTATCCCATCGGCGAGTAGTGCGACAGGATCTCTGGAATCTTCACCGACATTTTGCTCGAATGCGACCGCTGCCGCGACTCGCCATTTACTCGCAGTTCCATCGCCAGGTTATGCGGATCGGGAACCTCGTCGGCGGTCACAATCCACGGCCCCAGTGGACAGAAAGTATCAATGCCTTTGCAAAAGCTGAACACCCCCGACTTCATCTCCCGCCGCTGAATATCACGCGCCGTGATGTCATTGAAAATCAGGTACCCGCCGATATAATCCGAAGCCTCTTCCGGCGTGAAATGCTTTCCCGTCTTCTTAATTAGTGCTCGGGATAAATTACCGCTTCATCCGGTCCGATGATCGCATCCGTGTTCTGAAAAAAAACAATCCAAGGCATCACCGGATGCGAAAATCCCGCTTTGGTAGCCTCCTCGTGATGCTCCCGAAAATTGCCCGCCGTATGAAAGAACTTCTTGGGAATGATTGGCGCTTTGAGCTTCGCATCGCCCAGCGCGTACACAAGAGTTTCGCCGCGTGGACCTGTGGCGTCAGATCCGAGCTGCGCCACATAGTCGAGCGCCTTGCGCGCAGCCTCCAGGCTGGTGTCGCCTCCGTGGAACAATGCCCGCATGTCCGGTGGGACAAGCGCGTCTGCCATCCGATAAAAGATTGATTCGTCTTCCACGTCGCGCAGATAGAGCGCGCACGCCACGTGCAGATCAACGATCTGATTTTTTTCCTGAAGCGCGCCGATGCGACTCTGCGCGCCGTGTTCAAAAGTCACAAGTTTCATCGGAGTGGAGGCTCAACGTAGACTGCTGCCTGGCAGAGAAGTGTATTGAGAGAAACGCAGGATTGTCCAGAAGGGCAATATCCGCCCAGATATCGGCGAACAAACACGAACAGGTTCGTAGTCAGCCGCGAGTCGCTACAAGGGACGTAGCTTGGACCCCGCAGCCTGTCCCGCTTGCGAATTCGTCTGCACCCGCGCCATCAACGTCGGCTCCTGCACGAGATTCCCGATACCAACATACTGCCCTCGCACCCGCGCCCATCGCGACGCATGAACCCGCACATCCACATGCAAAAATCCGCCGTCGTAGACTCCGATCCCGCCCTCGACAAATGCCGGCACCTGGAGCGCCAACTCGTACATCTGCTGCAAAGTGAGCCCCGGAATATCTACATCCGCCGCCACTCCCCGCGTATGCTCGCTGTCGGTTACGCCACCCACTTCCTGGTTGTGCAGCGGGCAACGATATCCGTCATGGACCACGATTGGCTTGCCCGCCAGCCTTCGCAGTTCTTCCAGAGCCTCCAGCAGTCGCTTCTCCACCTTCAGCTGTCCGCAATGGTGGCACGCCAGTTCGACTTTCGAAAAGTGTGGACTCAAGTCGCCCATGGATCGCCGCGCTTTGTCTCTGACACAAGATTTCGGCTTGTAAGTCGAGTCTATGAAACAAGGAAGACCAACTTCTGTGAGCTTCGTCACATCGGTATGGTCGTTTTTTTGCTGTCTTGCCGCAATCCGGACGGGGCTATTCCGGCTTTGCAGTTTGACGTGTGGCGCCCGACAAACTTGAGTAACTTTGGGAGCTCCTGCCCTTTTCGCTATCGTGGGCACTGAGGTCTGTCCGCCAAAGGAACCTAAGCTGAGGAGTAGAGGATAGGAAGTGAACCGGTGCAAAGGAATTTGAAGTTCTGGGGCACTATCGTGGCCGTCTTGTCGCTCCTTCAGGCTGCGGTGGCATTCCTCGTCCCTAAAGGTTCCGCACTCACGCTATCGTCCGAAGCCATTGACGTGGCGCTGCATGTTGCTGCCACGCTCGCGTTCCTTCATAACGCGCGCACTTCAAGTGGAAGAATAAGCATCTTCTGGTACCTCCAGGCCTCCTGCTGGGGAACGCTTACGGTAACCAGTTCTCTCTGGATGTACTACGGGGTCGTCCTGCACCAGGAAGTGCCGAGCGTGTTCGTGGGCGACATTTTTCTGTTTCTCGCCGGCGTTCCCATGCTCGCAGGACTTCTGCTCCGGCCCGATCGCCGTTCCATCTCCGATGCACCACTAAGATTCCTCGATCTTCCTCTATTGGTTTTATGGTGGCTCTTCCTCTACTTCTTCTTCGTGACTCCGTGGCAGTACGTAGTGCCCGATGAAGTCCGATACGGACCGAGTTACAACACACTCCTTTTGGCCGAGGACCTGGTATCGATCGGCCTTCTCCTGCTTCTCTGGCGTGACAGTTTCGGGAAGTGGAAGCGGTTCTATTGCAATTTGCTGGCAGCGGAGATGCTGAGTGCGGGTTCTGCTTACCTGGCAAACCGCGCCATTGATGCAAACCTCTACTTTCCCGGCAGCTGGTACGACGTGCTGATCGATATATCCATCGCGTGGTTTGTACTCTCAGCTTTTCTGGGGAGCGGTTTGTTACCGGAGGCGAGTGCTGAAGACCATCCCGACGAAAAAGCGGGACGCTGGATGACCAGAGTGGCGATGATCGCCGTGCTTTCGATTCCTCCACTTACCGCCTGGAGCCTCCTGGGCGGAAGCGCCCCGCCAGCAGTCACGAAGTTCCGCGTACTGGTCGCGCTAGGCATGATCACCCTCATGGGCTGCCTGATCTTCCTGAAGCAGCACGGCCTTGCCGAAGAACTCGCCAAGACCAATCACATTCTCCACGAAGCTTCACTCACTGACCCCCTCACCGGCTGCCGCAACCGCCGATACTTCGATTCCACTATTGAAGCCGACGTTAGCCATGTCCAGCGCTGCTTTGCCGACGGACGGGATGAGTCACGGCGCGACCTGATCTTTTATTTGATCGACGCGGATCACTTCAAGGACATCAACGACCGCTATGGCCACGAAGTGGGCGACAAGGTGTTAGTAGAAATGTCACGCCGCATCAGTTCCGCCATCCGGCTCTCTGACATACTGGTGCGGTGGGGCGGGGAAGAGTTTCTGGTGATCTCGCGCTACACCGATCGCAACGAGGGAGAGATACTCGCCAACCGGCTATTGGCTGCGATCGCCAACCGTCCGTTTGTCGCCGGAGCCCGGGAGAATCAAGTAAACCTGACCTGCTCTGTCGGCTGGGCCGCCTTTCCCTGGCTTGCAGGAAATCCCGATGCCCTCTCCTACGCAGAAGTTCTCGCTCTGGCCGACCGCGCCCTCTATGATGCAAAGCAAGCCGGCCGCAACTGCGCCATCGGCATGCGCGCAAGTGGCAAGTGCATCACTAACCCTACCGCGGGACAAGTTTCCGCCGTGCCAAGCTGAAGTCTGCCTAAGGCCGAAGGGAGAGCCTCTAGTAGAGTCGGAAACCGAACTCTACATGGAGCGAAATTGGAACA
Organism: Acidobacteriota bacterium; assembly: GCA_003225495.1. Lineage (GTDB taxonomy): Bacteria > Acidobacteriota > Terriglobia > Terriglobales > Acidobacteriaceae > Acidiflorens. The sequence continues at coordinate 528 of QIAJ01000202.1, read as the reverse complement.
GCTACGCCATCTTTCATCCCAGGCTCGAATTTCCACATTTTCACGGCATGGATAGCTTTTTCGTCCAGGCCTAAGCCAACAGGGTTCGTTATCTGCAAATCTCTCGTCGTGCCTGCTGGATCAACGACGAGACTCAAGACCACAGTGCCTTGGTATTTCAGCTGTCGTGCGGCCTCTGAGTACTCCGGTTCGGGATCGAAACTAGGATGCGGAGCCGATACTCCGTTGCCTGGACGGATGTAATACAGCTTTTCGGTGGTGTTGGAGCTATTATCTGGATGGCCTTCCAGTTCAGCAAAATATTTGTGCCAATATTCGGGAACGACCTCCATCAGCGATTCGCCGGGACCGCAAAGACGGCCCGCAACGCGGAGAAAACTTCGTCCGAACCTGGAGTGGTGGAAAGTAGTTCTACCTCGATTTTAGTCGCAGACCCCTTCCGCAACAGTTTTTCAACTTCTTTACGCTCTTCGCCTTTGTAGTTGCCGAGTATCGTCAAAGTATCCTGGGGCCTAGACTTGGAGTCAA
>QIAJ01000201.1:7226-8185 GCA_003225495.1 Acidobacteriota bacterium | reverse complement strand
TTCCTTCAAACGACGGCCGCGGCTATGTACTGCGCAAGATAATCCGCCGCGCGATCACTCACGGCCGCTTACTGGGACAGACGGAGCCCTTCCTGCATGAGATGGTTTTTGCCGTCCGCGATTTGATGCAGGATGCGTATCCGGAGCTCAAAGATAGCTCTGACCGAGTGTCGAAGGCTGTGGTTGGTGAGGAGACGCGCTTCGCAAGCACGATAACCCTCGGGCTCGTAGAGTGGGAGCATGTGGCTGCATCTGCAGAACAGGCGGCGGCGCTCAATGCTTTCCAGGAACTGCTAACCGCGATTCAGAGCCAAGTCCACGACCTGCGATACGCAGTCATCGATTGCCTCGTGCGCGAGAAGCCAGCGATCGAGAAGAATCTGATGCAGGCTATTAAGGACGGAGTCACAAGCAGGGACGAGTCTGTGCTCTGGCGATTTGTCTCAGAAGTATTCGGGCAGGAACGCAGTGATTTTGCCCGTCGAGAGTTTGAGCGGTTTAGTCAGCCACCTGTAGTCGATGGGGCCCTTGCTTTTAAACTCTATGACACCTTCGGGCTGCCCCCAGACTTTTTGCAAGACCTGGCGCGTGATAGGGGGGTCCTCTTTGATCAAGCTGGTTTTGACTCGGCGATGGCTCAGCAGCGCGAGCGCGCCCGCGCCTCCTGGAAAGGCGCCGTCAAGCAGACCGCCAACCCTGCCTACCAGCAGCTTCCGAAATCAACCTTTGAAGGCTACCGCCAGACGCGCTCTGAGAACTGCGAAGTCCTTGCCATCATCAAAGACGGCCAGGGCGTGCAGCAACTTAGTCCCGGCGAGCAAGGCGAGATCATCCTCGACCACACGCCCTTCTACGCCGAATCCGGGGGCCAAGTCGGCGACCGCGGATGGTTCTATTCCGAGGATCACAATGCCCTCGTTGCGGAAGTGACGGGATGCTACTCGCCGATCCAGGGCGTG
>QIAJ01000201.1:0-7199 GCA_003225495.1 Acidobacteriota bacterium | reverse complement strand
TGATTGGACGCCCTTCTACGCCGAATCCGGGGGCCAAGTCGGCGACCGCGGATGGTTCTATTCCGAGGATCACAATGCCCTCGTTGCGGAAGTGACGGGATGCTACTCGCCGATCCAGGGCGTGCGCGCGCATCAGGTAATCGCCAAGCAACCGATCCGCGTTGGACAAAAAGTCGATGCTGTCGTCAACACCGACATCCGCCAGTCCACAATGCGCAATCACACCGCCACGCATCTTCTGCATGCTGGCTTGAGAGAAGTCCTCGGCAAGCACGTGAAACAGGCCGGATCGCTGGTCGCGCCCAATCATCTGCGTTTCGACTTCTCGCACTTCACCGGAGTCGAAGACGAAGAGTTGCAGGACATCGAAGACATGATTAACAAGGAAGTCCTGCGCAACCAGAAAGTCGAGACCATCACCGACGTCCCTATCGACGAGGCCATCAACAAGTACCACGCTATGGCGCTGTTCGGCGAAAAGTATGGCGACAAAGTCCGGGTGGTCAAGATCGGCGACTTCTCAACCGAACTTTGCGGTGGCACGCACACTCTCGCGACCGGGGAGATCGGGCTGATCAAGATACTGAAGGAAGGCAGCGTGTCTTCCGGAGTGCGGCGGATTGAGGCCGTCACCGGTGAAGGATCTCTCAAGCACTTCCGCAACGACCATGAACTCGAAAGCGTGGTCGCGTCGCTGACCAGCAAGGAAGCCGACTCGCCTGCTGACGCGCTACGTGCGGAACTAGACAGGCGTGATGCCGAGATTAAACGCCTTGCCCGCGAACTCGATCAAGCGCGGATGAAATCAGCATCCTCTTCGGTTGCGTCGGCGAGTGACAACGTCAAGGAAGTTCACGGCGTGAAAGTGCTGGCCCATCGCGTGGATAACCTCGACCGCCCGCAGATGCGTACTCTGATCGATCAGCTTCGCAACAAGCTCGGCTCGGGAGTAGTCGTAGTCGGCTCGGCCAGCAACGGCAACGTGTCGCTGATTGCCGGCGTCACAAAAGATCTGACCAGCCGCATTCAAGCAGGCAAAGTCGTCGGCACTATAGCCGAAAAAGTCGGCGGCAAAGGTGGTGGACGTCCCGACCTGGCCGAAGCCGGCGGAAAGAATCCAGAAGCGCTAGACTCGGCTCTAGCCGACGTGTACAAAGTCGTGGAATTGCTACTGGAGTAGATTCCCCTGTGACCTCAGTGTCCCCTGTGGTTCAACCCTTTCTTGACCACAAAGAACGCGGAGTCACGGAAAAAGCGCTGCACTATGGACGACCGAATCCATTTCATCGAGCACAAAGGCAAGCGCATCCTGCTGTGTGACTTTAGTCACGCAACCGTGCCACAGATGCAACTTCTGCTAGAGCACGTGCGGATTACCGTCGCACAACACGCCCGCGAATCGCTCCTCACCTTCGCCGATTTTACCGGCGCTGAGATCGACCGAACGGTCGCCACCAAGATGAAGGAAGTACTCACTCTCGACCGGCCTTTCATCAAGAAGACGGCATGGGTGGGCACCACCGAGATTCCCCACGCCCTCCTCGAAGGCTTTCACACGTTCTCCCAACGAGACATTGCCACTTTCAAAACCCGGGAAGAAGCGCTGGACTGGCTAGTGGAAGTGTAGGGCGGACACTCCTGTCCGCCGCCTTTGACTTTGCTAGGAACGCCGGAAAGTCCGATTCAAAGGCAGCGGACAAGAGTCTGCTCAACATCAACACCATTTACATAGCCATACCAGATAGCTATAATTAAAAGGATGAAAGTGAGCGTGGCTGACGCCAAAAACAAACTGCCCGAACTGATCAAAGCGGTTGAAGACGGACGGCCCGTAACGATCTGCCGCCGGGGTGTGCCGGTGGTCGACATCGTGAGAACGAAGAAGCCGACAGGCAAGAAACGCATGCTCGGAACGCTCAAAGGAAAAATTCACGTGCTCGATCCCAACTGGTGGAAGCCGATGACTAAGCACGAGGTCGAAGATTTCCTGGTGAGCCGTTAACAGTGCGCCTGCTTCTTGATACCGCAACCCTGATTTATGCTGTCGAAGCCCCCGCGCAACTCAGCAAACGCGCGTCTGCCGCTTTGCGGAACCCCGGCAATGTCCTTGAGTTGAGCGCGGTCTCCATCACCGAGATTGCGATTAAATCATCGCTGGGCAAGCTAAACGTCACAGCCGCGATCCTCCGTCAGGCGTTTCAAGATCTGGATACGCGCATCCTCCCGTACACTGGCGATCATGCCTTTCGATTATTCGAATTGCCCCTCCATCACAGCGACCCTTTCGATCGCCAGATCATCGCTCAAGCTTTATCCGAAGAGCTAGCGATCGTGACGCCAGACGACAAGTTCCGGTTATATAGCGGGCTCACGGTCATCTGGTGAGTGTAGGGGCAGTTCGCGGTTTTATGTCAGATCCTTAGTAAGAGTTGGTGCTTATTGAAATGAGGCGAACTAGGGTTCGTTTGCCATTAGCCAGTGAATCGTCCGCAATGCGCCCATCGCATGTTGTCCCCAGTGAGAATAGTAGCCCAGGCGCCATTCCCAGATGATGTTATGCTGCGTAGCCAATGTTGGAGCGGGATCGTCGAGCCCTTCTTTAAGGTCGCGGTAGATGTCCGCAATATCGTCGGCTAGCGACCCATGAATCGCTTCTGTGTCTTTTGTTGGGTCGAATACATCCATATAAACATCCCAGTTCGCAAGTCTTTTCTTAAGGGCTTGATAAAGACTGCTCCACTCTGGCTGGCCCAGTCGAGTTTGATCTCTTCCCGGCACTTCATCGTCGCCACTTCCCACGGCAGGCAAGTTGATTGCTTCTTGGATTAGTTCCGGCAGGACGCCGTAAATGTGCACCAGTAGGCTGGCTCTGTCCAGATCGGCTGAAGAATCGACTATGTTGCAGAACCGCCTTGCAACAGCTGTGAATCTGTTGAATGCTGCGGGGATGTTGTCCAGTGAGTTCATTGACTGTCGCCTATTGGCAACCAATTGTTTCCGCGAACCCCTACTCAGCTTCTCCAACGCAGCGTCACCGGCTCGCTCATCGGATGCTGAAACTCCCCGCCATTTCTCTTCATCTCCAGGTAAGCATTCTTCAGCCCAAAATACCATTTCGCGGGACGGTCGGCATCATCGATCAACATCAAGTGGGGGTTGTGCTTCAGACCTTCAGCTTGCAACTCCATCGTGCGACGGTCCTGCTCCACGAATTTTGCGAAGACGAACTTCAGGAGCGACGGTCCAAATGGCACCCATCGGAAAATATTCCACGCAGCAACGACATCAATGCGGCAATGGCTCCGGGTGATCGGAGTTACAGTCGTCAGACTCGAAAACCAGTACTTGCCGACGCGAATAATTTCAGTCCTCATATTCGGGAGAACGAAATCGATGGTGGTGGTGATCGAATCGCCGTCCGCATAGAAACGCAAAATCTTATAAGGCGCGCTGTTCGAGCTGGGCGTGTGCGCGCTCATGCGAAAGCCGTACGGGATGGGCTCGAAATTCTTCTGCTTTTCATGGATCGAGTGCCGGCTCCGCCACCACCATGCCTGATGAACGAACGGCCCGTGCGCCGGATCCATCAAGCCAATGATCCCGTGATCGACCGAGCAGGGCAGTTCCGCAGTCAAATAGGCGAGCTTGTAATGTTCACTGAATTTCTCGATCCCTGGAGCCGGTGCGGGCGCGGGAGCGGCCTTGGTGAAACCCGCGCTCGCGGGACCGGGATCGGTAATAAATACCCAGATGAAATCATCGCGCTCTTCGCAGGGATAGCTTCCTGCATAGATGCGATCGACCTTCAATTTCTGATCCGCCACCAGCGATGGAATCACAGCACACTGTCCGGTGTGTACATCGAAGCGCCAGCCATGATACGAGCACTCCACTTGTGCACCGTCGAGTTGCCCGCACGAAAGCGGCATGCCGCGATGTGGACAAGCATCGCGGAGAGCAAATGCTCGTCCGGCGCGATCGCGTCCAAGCGCAAGCGGAGTTTCCAGCAGCATTGCCTTGACCATCTTGCCGCGTCCGACTTTGTCAGACGGCAATGCGCGATACCAGAAGCCGAACAGCATGAGCGAGTCGGGCGTCTGACGCTGGAGTTGTGATTCTTCCGGCATGCGATAGGTGAGGATATCGCAAAAACAGCTCTCAGCTCTCAGCTCCAAGCTCGTAGCTCTCAGTTCGAAGGCGGATTTCCTTAGAACTCAAAGCTGGAGCTGAGAGCTTATCGCAGGCGGCTGTTCAGGCTGGCGTACGCTTCGCGAGCGGCGTTCGGTTCTTCGAGATGGGTGAGAAACAACCGGCGCAGGACCGCCGGACCGACGCGACCTTCGATGTAGCTATCGTAAAGATCGTTGCCGACGAGGTATCCCAGTTGCTGTGTCAAATACTCTCGCTTGCGGCCGGTAAAAGCTAGAACTGTGCTCCAGTCCGAGGCGGCGGCCCGTTCTCGCGGCTTGCGGGTAGACGCGCGATGCCAGTTCAGGAAATCCAGAATTTCGATTGCCTCCGCGTAGGGGAGTGAAGTCTGCTCTTCGAGATCTTCGCGAGTCAGTTCGTACCGCGCCAGCAAATCGGCATCGCGGAAGGCCGGACGCGCCGGATACAGAATGCGCGATCCAAAGCAGGCCAGGGCATGCTCAATCGTGGCCGCGAAGAACGCGTCGTGCGGCGTCCTCGGTTCAGGAATTTTTCCGTTCACGCGATCCGGCAACCCGCGGCACGCGTGATGCAGAAAGCGCGCTGCATCTTCAGCCGCCGACATCATGTGAAACTGCCGGATATAAAAAGTATTCAATGGCGCCAGGTACGCGCTCCCCCGTTCGTGAACGCGTTGCAGCATCATTCGCCGCTGGCTCGCGGAGAATCCCTTACGCGAAAGCAATCGGCGCAATAGCGCATCCGAGTTGCGGGAATAGACTTCCGGCATCAGGTCCACCAGCAATCGCGGCTGAGTCGTGTTGTGATTGGAATACAGGTTAATTCCAAGAAAGCGCACCAGACCGTCAATCAGGTTGTAAACCGTTGGCCCCAGGTCAACCGCGCCCGTCTCATCGCGTCCCCAGCGGTTGAGGTACAGGCGGTAGTTCTCGTATTTTTCCAAGGGGGTGGCGTTGAAGACGCACACGACGTCGTCTGCCACGCGGACAGCCTCGACATGGTCTGCCTGCTCTCCGGCGGCGCGCCAGTAAAGAGCATCCACATTTTGCAGTGCCGTGAGCATGTGCTCCTCCGGCAGTCGCTCGCGAACTTGGGCCGGCAAATGTCGCGGAGCAAGATGCGATTCACCAAAAAGCACGAGGATCAACGCATCCGGATGCCGCTCCCGAATCTCGGAGAGCTTCCCGGCCGCATGGCGGTCGCGCGCGCCAATCTTGCGCAGGTCCTCACGCGGCATGCAGTCGAGTCCATAGAGCCCGACGGCGTGGTCGCGGGCCGCGGAGAGCAACTCGTAAAACGGCGTCCAGTCGTACCCCCAGTCAAAGTCAAACCGGATACGCTGGCGAAGTTCGCCTTCTTCAATCTCGCCGCGCCGCCATTCGTCCAGAATGTGCTGGTCGCGAGAAAAAATAGTCTCTACTCCCAGCACAACAGGCCGCCGATAAACTTCGGGATCGCGAATAAGCGACGCCAGATATCGTTGCGAACTCGGCAGCGCATGATAGTCGGCAACCAGCACGATATCCGAACTGACGATTTCGTCCCGAACCTGATCGGGCGTGAGGGTTTCTTCGTAGGATCGGTAGGCATCGCGAAAGTCGCGGAGATATTTGCGGCCGCCAGCGTGATCGTAGGAGCGGATCTCGCGCTCCACGCCCACCAGGGCATGAAGCTGAGCCGCGCTGCGCCGCGATCGTAATATGCCTTGCGTTGCCATTGAATTTAACTCGGCCAGGTCTCGCTTTTCTCCGTCCGGCGACTCGCCTTGACTTGCCCTCTAGCGGTCCCTATCCTCAATGTTTCGATGCAATTAGCCGCTTCCGCTTAAGGAGACTTTCTTGTATATCCCGCCGCCGGAAAACCTTACGGTCGCCACGACCGGCGCCAGCGGATCGTTATTTCTCAAGCATTTTCTGCTGACCATCGAGCGCGATGATCGGGTGAAAACCGTAAATTTCATTGCCTCCGACAGCGCCTTGCGTGTCATGGCCGAGGAACTCGGAATCGAAGGCCGTTCCGACCTGCTACGTCAAATCATCGGCACACCTACCCGGAAAATTCAGCAGCAGGCGAACGCCGACATCGGTGCGAATGTGGCAAGCGGGTCATATCCCTCCGACGCGATGGTCGTGATCCCATGCAGCGTCGGGACTTTGGGCCGGATCGCCAATGGCATTGCTTCTTACCTGATCGAGCGCGCTGCGGACGTGGCTCTCAAAGAGCGGCGGCCGCTCGTACTTTGCGTGCGCGAGACACCGCTGAACAGAGTCCACATCCGCAACATGTCGCTCGCAGCAGACGCCGGCGCAACCATCTTCCCGCTCATCCCTGCCTTCTATTACCGGCCTGCAACCCTGGAAGCGATGGCCCAAGAGTTCGCAAATCGCGTGCTGGCCCACATCGGACTGCCACAGAAGGACGCGTATCAGTGGAAGGGGTGAGACCAGTTCCCAGATCTCAGTCCAGTAACCCTTGAGGAACGACGTGACTGAGAACTGAAACCGGCAACTACTTGAAAGACCTGTGACTTAGGGGAAGTCAGCCTGCATTGCAGGGTCTTCTCAGTCTAGGTAGGCAGCCAGAGGGAAGGTAGATGTCCAGTGGGCATGTACAGTGGGGTTGTAGTTCAGGTCCACGTGAGGCCTGACATCCACGTTCTCGAGACTTTCACTGCTGTTGCGTTTCCCGGAACCCCACCCTTGTGCAGTTGACGGCGGCGCGCGTTTTTTTGTACTCTGCGATTACACCGGAAAGGAGGTGGTCGAATGCAAAGTTCAGATGCACATAGTTGTACCAGACCAGGTGAGGTGGCTGAGACTTAGAGCGGTTGCTCTAATTCTATGGGTTGTTCCTGAAGACCCTTTGGTCGAGGAAATCGGGAGCATCTCTCGCAAACAATCCGTGAGTATGGGCTGATCCACCCGTCACACGCTGTGCCGGGTACCGGAATGAGCGGGGGGCCACGAGAGTGACCGCCTCAGTCAATCCCAACCAGTCCACCGGACAGCCCGCAGGCTGCAAAGTCTGCG
>QIAJ01000200.1 GCA_003225495.1 Acidobacteriota bacterium | reverse complement strand
TCGCCGCACATGCAGCTATCGACGAACTCGATGATTACTTCCTGCCCGATGTCTTCAATATATCGGTAGCGCCACTGCTCAAACGGGAAAGTGGAAGTCGAACCGCCACCGTCTTCCATGGGACGTTCGTAGGTCCCGCCGGAAGGATGCGATTCAATTTCATCTGGCGGACCAAAGACGATATAGATACGACCGCGATCGGTTTTCCATCCGGGGATTCCCGCCGGGAAATGTTCATTGGCGTAGGCGATACGCCGGTAGTGCTCTTCTTTAAATTCATTTTCCGCGGTATCGGGCGTTGGATCGCGGCGCTGCCAGAACGACTCGATGAAATTCTCGCGCTCTTCCTCGTTGGAGAGCAGCATGAATGCCTTGCGCTCTTCATCGGTAATAATCCAGAGAACGTCCTGATTGAGCCACTTCTTGTCGTGATCGGTTAATTCGGCCTTTAATGCCTTCGCATTCTGCTTCTTCTGCTTCTGACTGACCGGCCGTTTCAAAGGATCGGTCTGACCATCCGGCGAAGCCTGAGCATCCGCATCACTTTTTTCTTTTTCTTGTGCTGCGGAAATGCCACCCAAACCCAACAGCGTCCCGGCCATCAGAACGCCCAGGAAACGCTTACGAAATCCTGCGGAAAGCATAGAGAGGACTACCTCGCGAGACAGCTATCGCTTGATTCTATGTTCATTGGATACATGAAGGCAAGCGAAAGTGGCCTGCGAAAAAAGAATTAACGGGTCGAACCGGCCTCATAACCCCCTTAAGAATCCAGTTCTTGGAAGGTTCAGGACCCAAGCTCACAGTCCGTCAACAGAACAATCTTCACGCTATAATGTTCGATCGGTAGGTTTCCCCTCTGGAACTGAACTGAAGCCGCAACAGCCAATCACCTGCGTTGGGAACTTTCTCCCTCTCAGGAGCGTAACTGTTTGTGTAGCAAACAGTGCGGCCTTCGCCGTTCTGTAACCAGGGACATGCCGGAACGGCAGGCAGAGCCGTCTCTGGCTTGAGGCAACCTGTCCCGCAGGATGGTTCATGAAGACCTGGAAAAAGGTATTGATTGGGATCGGTGTCGCGCTGGTGCTGGCCATCATCGTGAGCATCACGGTTTACCAGAGCCATAAGAATCTGGTCACGGTACAGACCGGCAAAGCCCAGAAGCAGACTTTGGCTTCGGTCGTTAGCGCGTCGGGCGAGATCAAGCCCAAGACTTATGTAAACATCGGCGCGAATGCCTTTGGCAAGATAGTGAAGTTGCACGTCCGTGAAGGCGATCGAGTCAAAAGAGGACAATTGCTCGCGCAATTGGAGAACGTGCAGTCAGCAGCGGACGTAAACGCGACGCGTGCGTCGTTGCAGGCCTCCGAAACCGACTCAATCGCCGCCGACGCCGGAATGAAGACCGCAATGGCCGATCTGAACCGCGCCAAGTCCGACGAAGCCCGCGCCAAACTTGATTACGATCGCGCCCAGGGACTCTATCGCGATCAGCTTATCGCCAAGCAGGAATACGACGCCAAGAAAGCGGCCTGGGAGTCCGCCGATGCCGGCGTGGCTCAGGCGCAGGCTCGCGTGGCCCAAGGCAGGGCGCAGAAAGATTCCTCCGACAAACGCATCACACAAAATAGCGCGAACCTTACCCGCGTCTCCGACGTACTACGAAAGACGACATACGAAGCGCCCTTTGATGGCGTAATTACCAATTTGCCCGTACGCGAAGGCGAAACAGTTGTGATCGGAATTCAGAATTCTCCGGGCAGCACACTGATGACGATCGCCGACATGTCCGTAATCACCTCCGAAGTGAAAGTAGATGAGACCGACATTGTGAACGTGAAGCTAGGCCAGTCCGCGGAAGTGACGATTGACGCAATTCCGCGCAAAACCTTCCACGGGACGGTTACTGAAATCGGCAACAACGCGATCGTGCGCTCGACCGGCGTAGCCACTTCGCAGCAGAGTTCGACCAGCCAGGAAGCCAAGGATTTCAAAGTGGTTGTAACGTTGACCGATCCGCCGCCCGACCTTCGGCCCGTCGCAGCAGCGTGCTCAGCGTTCCGATTCAAGCTCTGACCGTCCGTACCCGTGCCGACTTGGAAATTAAATCTTCAGATAAACGTTCGGTCAAGGCTGCTGGAACTCCTGTCGATCCATCCAAACAGAAGGAAGAAGTTCCAGGCGTGTTCGTGGTTCGCAACAAGAAAGCAGAATTCTTCGCGGTCGAGACTGGCATCAGCGGAACCACCGATATCGAAGTTATCAAAGGCATTCAGGAAGGTGACGAAGTCATCACTGGCAGCTACAAGGTTTTGCGTACGTTGAAACCCGGGACGAGCGTAAAGATAGACAATACGGCCCCGAAGAAGGAAGAAGACAGCAGCTAGCATCAGATGGGCTTTTGCCCAAGGGAGGCGTTCTAACCTCTGCCGGTTTGGGACGTCCAAAGTACTACGGCAAGAACGGAGCTAAGCGTGTCCGAGCCGGAAATGGAGAACAAGATGGCAACTGCGGAAGTACTCCCGATTGATCGACCTGCGACCTGGGCAGCGTCCAACTCCGCGATGATCTCGACCGAAGACCTCTGGAAGACCTACGACATGGGCTCGGAACAACAGGTCCACGCATTACGCGGAATCAATCTGCGTATCCAGCGCAATGAGTATGTGGCGATCATGGGCCCTTCGGGATCGGGCAAATCAACACTGATGAACCTGATCGGCTGCCTTGATTCTCCATCGAAGGGACAGTACTGGTTGAATGGACAACTCGTCAGCGAACTCGATGATGATGAACTGGCGCGTATCCGCAATAAGGAGATCGGATTCGTCTTCCAGACATTCAATCTGCTGGCTCGCGCAACTGCGCTGCACAACGTGGAATTGCCGCTGATCTATGCGGGCGTTCCGGCGGAAGAACGCGCGGAACGGGCCAAAGGGGCGCTTACGGCTGTTGGCATGGAATCTCGCATGAGCCACAAACCCAACGAGCTATCCGGCGGACAGCGCCAGCGTGTCGCGATTGCGCGCGCGCTCGTGAATAACCCGTCTATTATTCTGGCTGACGAACCGACCGGCAACCTCGACTCGCAGACCGGAACGGAAATCATGGCGGTCCTCGATCGTCTGCACGCGGAAGGCAACACGATCGTGCTGGTCACGCACGAGCATGACATTGCCGAGTATGCCCATCGAGTGGTCTACATCAAAGATGGAATCGTCGCTAAAGACGAAGTGAAGCGCTAACCAAACTCTCTACTCTTTTTTCCAGTTCCGAAAAAACGCCTGGCGAAAGCCGGGCGTTTCTGTTTGGACTATTGGACTAACGGAGAAGAAGATCCGCGTATTCGGGATGATGCTTTACATATCCAGCAACAGTCGGACAAACCACATCAACTTTCTTGTGATTTTCTCGCGCCCAGTCGAATGCGGTCTGCGCCAGCGACGATGACATTCCAGTTCCGCGAAATGCTTCCGGAACCTCGGTGTGAATCAGCGCGAGGACATCTCCTGCCAGGGTGTATTCGAGGTAGGCGAGCTGTCCGTCACGCTCCAGTTCAAAGCGTCCGGTGGTGACTAACTCGGCGGGCTTCGGGCTGCCGAAGAATCTCATCCCACAAATTATAAGGGAGTAGCTCTTCCTCGGCGCTACGTGTCTTTGTCAGTTTTTCCGCTCGGCGGAGGGGTATCCCCGGGATTCCGCGAACGAGAAGGTAATGACCGGGTACCGAATCCTTGCGGGTTGAACACAAGGGCGGGCACCCGGCAGTCTTAGAGGCGGGCCATCTTCCAACACATTCTACTTACACGACTCGCTGACCATCTTGACATCTGTAATGGTCAAATGACCGTGCTCAGTGGCGTCTTTCTTCATGCCGCTGTCCTTTGCAGTCTCTTTGGCGTCTTCCTTCATGTTGTGCATCTTCGCGTGGGAGACAACGCCGGTCGCAGTGACGGTATGGCCAACATGATCCGCGAGAGCCACTTTATCGCTCTTCACTTCCCAGGTGCTGCCGTCAGTCGCCTTGAGCACGAACTCCTTGGCATCGTCGCCTTGTGCCAGGCATCCGGTCACGTCTCTGACTTTTTCCTTTGAGTCGCCCGCCAGTGCTGACACGCTGGCAGCGAGGATGAAACACAACAGGGTCGCTTTAACCATGGTTTCCTCCTTAAGTGATATTGGGACAACCGAGCTTGGATGCGGTTTAGCGGGATGAGGGCAAGGCGAGTTAGCTAGCCCGTAAACGTCCTCGGCTCAATATGTTCCGAAACGGCGTCTCGAGAACAATTTTCCTGAATCTAGATAGATGTATATACATCTATTGCGTATGAATAAACCCGCGACGTTCGCTCTTCCCTGTGCGTGCGCGAGTTTCCGTCGGGCCTCGCGAGTGTTGACCCAGCACTACGACACGGCTCTGCGTCCACTCGGCCTGAGAGCGACGCAGTTCACTTTGCTGCAAGCGTTGTCTCTCGCCGAAGAAGTTTCCCAGGGAATGCTCGGGGAGATTCTGGCCATTGACAGCACTACCCTCACCCGCACTCTCGCAATCATGGAGCGCCGAGGCTGGATCGCCAGTCGATCCGGTGAGGATCGCCGGGAACGGCGGCTCTCCCTGAGTGAGGCCGGCAGGGTCGAATTCAAGTGCGCGGTTCCCCACTGGGAAAAGGTGCAGCAGGAGCTGCGTGCGCAGCTCGGGAACAAGCAGTGGGACAAACTTTTGAACCTAACCAACGAAGTGATCGCAGAGGTCACGGCATAAATAAGGAGATTCGCCATGTCCAAATACGCCAAATTGAGCGCCGGGCTGCTGGCAGCCTGGTTAGTCTTTTCACTGTTCTCTTCCGCACTGCACCTCTACAGGAACGCTCCTAACACACCGCCGATCGCGCTCGGCCTCGCCGTGGTCATGCCCATCGCGCTGTTCCTGGTTTGGTTTGCATCCTCGCCGGGCTTCCGGCAGTTTGTCCTGTCACTGAGCCCGCGCACCCTCACCCTGGTGCAAAGCATACGCATCGTCGGCTTTGTGTTTCTCGTCCTCAGTACCTATAAGATTCTGCCCGCGTTCTTCGCCTTGTCGGCCGGATGGGGCGACATCTTCATAGGCGCGACGGCACCGTTCGCGGCTCTCTGGCTGGCCAACCCCGCGCATCGCAGAGGCTTCATCTTCTGGCAGGTCCTGGGAATCACCGACCTCGTCAATGCCCTCGCCCTGGCCACGCTCGCCGGGGTCATCGATCCGCACGGGATCCCCACTGGAGCCATGACCGTCCTTCCCATGAGCTACATTCCCACATTCGCCGTGCCAGTATTCCTGATCCTGCACATCATCTCTATCGCGCAGGCGCGCCGCTGGCCGGCGACACGCTTTGCTACAACGGGCAATGGATTCCAGACTCCGATGCCCCAAGGACAAGAATGATCGATGGAGCGGAGGTGCAATTCACTGTTGAAGCAAACTCGTCGGAGATCATCTAGAAGCAGTCACGATTTGTTTATAGTGATCCGTCAGGCTGGTTGCGCTGCACATTCGCGTTAGCCACGAATGTGCGGCCCTTCTCGAGGAGCCCGCTCCTCACCTATTGTCCGCGACCGATTATACGAGCGGACGCAGCGCCCATCGTTCGCAAAGAACGCTACACTTTGCGGCTGATGATGCAGATGCAGTGTTCCACAAAGGTGCCGTCAGCCAACTGATGCAGTATGTCCACCATCTTGTTATGACCACCAACGAAAGATTGATAAACCCCTGTCGCTTCCGTGATGTCGAGGTCGCCGGTTCCTATAAGGTACGTGCCCCCCTGCCCGTCAGGAATAGGTTTAAGGTCGATGGCCGTGAAAACCATGGCTATCGCGCCTCCCGGGAGATCGTAAGCAACCGACATGCCGTCGAACTGCACGTAAAAGGTTCCGATTGGTTTCTGCGTCTTGCCGTGGAGGTGGTAGATCTTGGTTTTGCTGTAGGAACCATCGCTGAGGTCGACCGTGGTAAGTCCCAGGTCGGGGCCGTGCACGACGGACTTGTAAGGGCCCTGCAACAGAATCGAAAAGGTGTCGGCGATTTTCTGGCTTTGATCCTGTGGTAACGGCCCAGCGGCCAACAGAGAGGATGAAAGCATTGTGACCATCGCTCCGACGAGCAATGTTTTTAGGATCAAGTTTTTGGGTTTCATCAGGCGCGATCGTCCGATGGAAGTACGAATCGTTTTCATAAGTTCTCCTTTGGTTGACAAGCAACGTCTGTCGCTATTGAAATGGAAGCAAAACGAGTGACCGGCGGCCGCCCGCCTGCGTGGAGGTACCCTTGTTATGGGAGCTTCCCAAGTAGCAATTACTTATTACCATTGCTTTGTCGTGCGAAGTGATACGCCCCGTCCCAGTGGTAATTTGATCGGTCCGTACCCGGCGAGCCATTAATGCGGGCATGGAACCCTACGAAGGTCCCAGTCCCCTCCGAAAACGTGCACAGGGCGAGAAAGGTGGTCAAGTCGAGTGTGCAGCGGCCGACTGCCCTGCTGCCGTTGCCGGCATCGAGAACCACGTTGCTGTCCTGTAGGCCGGTGGAAGGAATCGGAGACTGGAAGTAGAAGACTTTGGATCCGATCGTAATCTCCGGGAGGTCCGCAGATGTGACTACGCAGAAGGAACCGGGATCGCCCGTTTTACCTGTGCAATCTTTTATTACGTGGAGCTTTCCGCGTCGCTTGGAGAAATCCGAAGCCGCTGCCGCAAGTGAGAGGGCAAGGACCGCTACACCCACCACCAACGCGCGGGTGAATCGAGGGCTACTACGAATCGTTTTCATTGTGCTCCTTAAATGCTTTGCGCGAGTTCCCTTTCGGCGCCGCGTATGGCGGATCGAAGGCGGGTATTGCCCAGGTCAAATCAGGGAAGTGTTAGGTCGAGCGATGCAACCGCGGGGCACGCGGCGGAGCCGACATTGAGGCATTGGGTGTGATTACGTCAATGGATGGCAACTCGATTTAATGCCGAAAAGAGGTCGAAAGAAAGTCCATGGGTATCTCTATGAATCGAAGAAAGTTGTAGATTTCTATCTAGAGCCAGTCGTCTGCTGGGCACCAAACTTCCTACCTGACAATTCAGTGCTAGACTGTGCGGCATTGAGGTAACCCTGTGAATGAGGCCGTCCGTGCTCCTCGCTTAGTGCGGTTCGGAACGTTCGAAGTGGACCTTCGAGCGGGAGAGTTGCGCAAGTACGGGATGAAGTTGAAACTTACTGGTCAGCCGTTTCAGGTTCTCGCCATCCTGCTTGAGCGTTGCGGCGAAGTGGTCACCCGGGAGGAATTGCAGAAGCAGCTTTGGCCCGACACCTTCGTGGACGTTGAGCACAATCTGAATACAGCCATCAGCAAGATTCGCGAGGCACTGGGCGATTCAACCGAGAGTCCACGATTTGTGGAGACATTGCCGCGCCGGGGGTATCGTTTCATAGGATTAGTCGAGGACGTGGGAGGTGCTCCCAGGGCCGAAAGCACGCTGGTTTCCCACTTCCCGCCGAATGTACGAACCGGGATTCGGCGTGGATATTTGGCCGCAGTCATGGTGATTGTGGCTGCACCTATCCTGGTAGCTGCATATATCTGGCTGCGGGCACCGCTGGCTCCGCCGAGCGTGCTGTCAACAGCTCAACTCACCAGTGACAACCGACCCAAGGATTCGGTTGCGACGGATGGGCCCCGGGTGTATTTCGTGGAAACTGTCAATGAGCGAGCAGTTTTGAGCCAGGTTTCCGCGAGCGGAGGCGAGGTCACCGCAATTCCTACTCCTTTCGTGAATGCCTGGTTGCATGATGTTTCTCCCGTTCGTTCGGAACTCCTGGTGGACTCCTTTAACTGGGAGGGCGGGGTGGCAACGAAAAACCAAGGTCCGCTCTGGATCGTGCCGACGCCGGCTGGGCCCGCGCGGCGTGTCGGCGATACTTTTGGTGCCCGGAGCGCGGCTTGGTCGCCGGACGGCGAACAGTTGGTCTACACGCGCGGTGGCGAGATCTATCTGGCAAAATGGGACGGTAGTGAATCGCATAAACTGGCAACCGTCCCTGGTCAAGCCAGTTTCGTGCGATTCTCCCCAAACGGCACCCACCTGCGGTTCGCCACCCGTACCGAAGGATTTTTTCCTTTTACTCTTCGCGAGATCGGGATTGAAGGCACTGGTTTGCGTCCATTGTTGCCGGCAGGATTTCATCAAGCCCCTGGCGAGTGCTGCGGCAGATGGAGCGCGGACGGCCGCTATTACTTCTTTACGGCGTATCGTAATGGCCGCTCCGACATTTGGGCGCTTCGAGAGAAAAGCAGCGTCCTGCGGAAGAGTAGTACCGAGCCGTTGCCCATTACCACTGGCCCACTGTCCTATCACAGCCCCGCTCCCGCTTTGAACGGCAACCGTCTCTTTGTGATCGGGGAACGACAGCGGGCGGAGCTACAACGATTGGACTTGAGCTCGGGCCAGTTCGTTCCATTCCTAAATGGAATCTCCGCGGGAGAGATTGATTTTTCGCGTGACGGACAGTGGGTTGCGTACATTAGCTATCCGGACAATCTCCTTTGGAGGAGTAGGATCGACGGGAGCGATAAACTTCAGTTGACCTACCCACCTATGGCTGCGGCCATGCCACGCTGGTCTCCGGACGGGAAGCGGATCGCTTTTGTGGATGTGGTACCGGGGAGGCCGCAGAAAATCTTCCTTGCTGTGGCCGAGAGCGGCATCGTGGAAAAACTCCTGCCCGATGAGCAGTCCTGGGAAGACGATCCGGGGTGGTCGCCGGACGGCAAGTCGCTGCTCTACGCCCACTACCCGCCGGGCGTCTCTAGCGGACGAGCGGACGATTTCTCGGTGGCAGAGTGTGACCTTCATACCGGGAAGATCTCGAAATTTGCGGGAAGCGAAGGTATGTTTGCGCCACGGTGGTCTCCGGATGGACGACACATCTCGACCTTCTCTGCCGACAAGCAAAAGTTAATGCTGCTGGACGTGGGCGCGCGCAAATGGGCGGTGTTGGCAACAGGAAAATCCATGCAATACCCGAACTGGACGCGCGACAGCAACTACATCTATTTCCAAGACTCCGGAAACGATGGACCCGAGATCGTTCGCGTTGGAGTGTCAGGAGGAAAGAGGGAGCGGGTGGCTGCGCTCACGGATATTCCGCGAGTCCTAATGAACTCACAGCAGCCGTGGAACGGAATCACTCCCGATAACTCCCCGCTAATCATGCGCGACGTGGGTAGCCGCGAGGTGTATTCGCTCGAGTTGCAGTTGCCCTAGGCTAGCGACACTGGCACTATGGACGGACTTCTTAATTCATAGGGCCGACCGCGATGTTAGGACTCTTTTCCGAACGGAATTCCAGTTATGTGCGCCCTCAACTGAGTCTCACTAAATGGATAAATGTCCAGCCTGAGTGTCGCAGTCAGACACAGAGGAAACTTCGTATGGGCGGCCAGCCGCAGAGTGCAACGGTTCACAAGACTTGCATCTCTCCAATGCTGTCGGTCAGGAATTGGGCGAAGGCGATCGAACTCTACAGGCGCGTTTGGAGCGACCGAGCTGTTCCGCGTCGGGGACGAGAGTGGTGGTCGCCGGATGTCCCAATCTTCCACTCTCATGAACGATAGGTGACGGCGATCCCTTCAATTCGATGGTTCCTCGGGCTGGGTTACCGACTACGTGAGACTGCTCGTCGGTAGTCGTCTGCGGTTGTGCGATAGCAGGGCAAAGCGTTATTGCGGTCGGCGGCGGTCGACACCTGTCCATCGCCTGAGTGGTGGGAGCCGGGTGCGCCGTTTTCGCCTTCAGGCCACGCCATTTCCATGAGGCTTTCGTCGCATGTTGAATCTCTTGTGACCCGGAGCCTACGGACTTGCAAGTCCTTGGAACCGTACTCCGACAACCGTTGCTGATACGGAAGAAACTCGTAAACCAGCTTGATGAACTCCGACTCTTTCTTATTCAGCCACTTTTCTGCAATGAAAACCTCGAAGCTGGAGAAGTAGGACGAACGGGCAGGCGCCCACGTCAAACTAATCACACGGAGTTGCACGTCCTGAAAGATCGGATGCTTTCGGTCGCCGCCCGTCTCGGGCACGGTCGAGGCGGTTATATTGTTAGCGACGCTATCACTAGCTAGCTTGCCGCCTGGTTTAGAGTTACCGTCGCCCTGGACTGACGCGGGAGGCAATGCAGCTTCTACATCTGTACGAGCGCCGGCCAGCGAGCTATCCCGTCCCCGTCCTGCAGCACCAGAGTTGCCTCCTGCTCCGAACTGGACTGATGGTGGCGGCGGCACAACTTGTGAATCAGCTTGACCAAGGGAGCTCATCCGTCCGCCTTCGCCATAGTTCCCTCCGT
>QIAJ01000199.1 GCA_003225495.1 Acidobacteriota bacterium | reverse complement strand
TATCGTCCTCGCGATCAAGAAAGCGGCTGATCCAGGCAATGGAGCTCGTGCCTTCCAGGTGCAGGATTCCGCTGTACGCTGCGCCCAAGACCTCGGGTGCTTCGTCTTCCAGCATGGCTTTCAGGCGAAGCAGGAGCGCCGCAGAGGTTGTTCCGACCTGCTCGATGGCCCGATTTACCTCCAGCCGAACCACCTTCTCCTTGTCGCCTACAAGGTCAACTAGGTGCGCGAGAACCTCGTCATTGGGTAAGTTGCGGCATTGCACCAAGGCAAGCGCACAGGTTGCGCGCAGTGTGGGCGCGGTGTCGGACTGGCCGCCCCAAACCGGCTCAAGCTGGATATGACGCATGCCGCGCAGGAAGGTGGCTGCGTCCTGATGTTCGAGTGCAGCCAGCGCACGGCTCAGCGCATTCTTCGCCCAGCATTGCGGATCGGACTTCGCAGGATCGTCAAAGAACCGATCGAACGCCGCGAGCAGCTCCGGAATCAACTCTGTCAGGGCCAATTCGCGGACCAGGTCTGCACCTTTTGCGACGAGATAGTTGTTTCGTTGTCCCAGCGCTTTGCGCAGCGGCTCGATGCAGTCATTCCGCGGCAGCTGCCGAAGCGCGTCCATCGCCGCGAGTTGCTCTTCGAACTTGCGCTTGCCCGGCATGAGGGCAGTGTAACGTGCCGAGGCAAACCGGCAGACGTGGCATGCCTCAGCTTCGATCCTGTACAGTATTTTCTCGGATGAATGTGGGTTCGAGTATGGAGGATGGACTTTGAAACAGCGTAATCATGGTGATGGACATAAGTCGGCAAAGACGGGGAATAGCGGGCCGGAAGGCGCGGGAATCGACCGCAAGCTGCATGATCCGGTGCAGGACCGGCTGATTCCATTGGAGCCGCTCGATCCGAGGAAGATTCAGTCGGTCGATGATCTGGTGCGCGCTATGGCGAAGACGGCCTTCACCGGACGCCAACTCGGCGAAGCAGCCGATGTTCTCGAAGCTATGGCGCGCGATAAAGATTGCTTCGTTGTGATGACCCTGGCGGGCGCGATGACCGTCGCCAAGCAGGGCCTGATTATTTCGGAACTAATCGATCGCGGCATCGTGAACGCGATCGTCTCGACGGGCGCCTTGATGGCGCACGGACTAGTCGAAGCTACCGGCCGCGCACACTTCCGACACAATCCCGAATTCAGCGATGAAGAACTCTATGAGGCGGGATACAACCGCGTCTATGACACGCTCGAGCCGGAACAAAACCTGGACGACGTTGAGCGCGTGATGCACGCCGTGTTTGGCGGGTGGGATGCAAAGGAATTGATGTGTTCGTACAAGCTGAACCGTGCGATTGGTGCGCATCTTGCGAAGACCGCAAAGGGACAGCGCGGAATTTTGAAGTCTGCGTATGAGCAGAATGTGCCAGTATTCGTCCCGGCATTTTCGGATTCCGAACTTGGCCTGGACTATGCGCTGACGAATCGTGAGCGCGACAAACAAGGCAAGCCGCGGTTTCGCTTCGATCCATTTGAGGATCTCGAATACTTCGCGGCAACTCTGCTGGCGCAAAAGCGGCTGGGGATTTTCACAATCGGCGGCGGGGTACCGCGTAATTGGTCACAGCAGTTTGGCCCCTTCATCGAGCTGCGCCATCGACGGGGCGGGGAAGACCTCCCACTGAAACGCTATCACTACGGTTTGAGGATTTGCCCGGAGCCGGTGCATTGGGGAGGGCTGTCGGGAAGTCCATATAGTGAAGCGGTGTCGTGGGGCAAGTTTGTGCCTCCGGCGGAAGGCGGAAAGTTTGGCGAAGTGTTCGTCGACGCGACCGTCGGACTGCCGATCATCGTCACCGCCGTTCTGGAGCGCCTGGGAAACAAATCCGTAGACAAAAACGTACAGACCGCGACGGTCAGCGGGAAGAAAGCCAAATAACCCTGGCAGAGGTAGAGCCTTCGAGTTCCCTGCACAAGAGTAGAGACGCGGCCTGCCACGTCTCCGCTCGAGGGAGCATCCTCTCCTGTGGAAATTCTCTTCGATTTCCCTTACTCCCAGAAATGCTCAGCCAGCCCTCTTAAAGTACTGCACCGCTTTCTCGTGCTTCTCGGCAGCTGGACGACTGCCGAAAGTTCCGAGATTGCGACGCTTTCCGGTCTTGGGATCTTTCTTGCGGGAATAGAGGCGAAATTTCCCTGAGGACAATTTGCGAATCATGTGAGATGACCCCTCTCCTGTTCGTATCAGGGACGCGGGGAGAGTGCAGAGAGGTTGCATAAAAAAAGGGGAGCCTCGCGGCCCCCTTTTTGTTGTGCGCCGAACGCTCAGAACGTCAAGCGTAGACCGAGCTGGATGTTTCGGCGATCGAACGGCGTGCCGTACAGCTCGTGGCTGGGCGGAACACCGCGGCGTGCATTGACTTCGCCCGAAGCGAGCAAGTTGCTATTGGGGTCAGCATAAAGATTGGAATGGTTGAACAGGTTGAAGAACTCGGCTCGGAACTGAAGGCTTGTGCTCTCCCAGGGGAGCTTGAAGCTTTTCAGGATGGCCGCGTCGAAGTTCCAGTAGCCCGGCGTGCGGAAGGCGTTACGTGGCACGAACAATCCGGCAGGCTGGTTGAAATACAGTTGCTGTGAACACACTGGATCACCACCGCAGAATGCGGCCAGGTCGATCAGTGTGGAATTGGGGTTATCTAGCGAATACAAATTGCCATAAAGGACCGTGCGGTTCGCTGCACCCGCCGGGGTCTTGCCATCCATGTGCGGCAATCGGCCCTGCTGTACAGGGAAGCAAACGTTTGCGACGCTGGCGCTGCATTGATCCGTGAACCCGCCCGGATTCTCATAAACGCTAAACGCACCGCCAGTCTGCGCAGTGAGCACTCCGCTCAAGGACCATCCTCCGAAGGCCTCGCCTGTTGCGCCTTTCAGCGAGCGCAGCCACGGAATCTCCCAGGCGTAATTCAGTGCAAACCGGTGGCGGATGTCGTTATCAGAGCTGGCTTTGTCCGCCGCAGGGTTGTAAGGATTGCCGAAGCCGAAGTTGCCGTTGAAATCGAACGCAGAATCATTGAAGAACGATGTTGCATTATCGATGGAGTGGGCCCAGGTGTAATTGGCATTGAGTGCCAAGCCCGTATTCGCTATTTGGCGCGTCCTCACTTCAAATTGCATGGAGTGGTAGCGCGAAAAGCCTTCATTGCCGCGGCGGTTCATCCCCGTGATGCCGGTGTTCAGGCGAGCGAAGGGATTGCCATCGCAGCTGTCCAACATAATGCAGGAGCCCTTCTGGTTGAGGTTGTTCAACGAGTAGAGTTTGTCTCCCTTGGCTCCCACATAGGCAAGAGAAACCAGAACGCCCTTGCCAAGAAGATCATGTTCCAGGGTGGCGTTCCATTGCTGGTTGTAGGCAGTAACGATGTCCTTATCGAGAGCTCGAGCAGAGCTGTTGTAAGTGAATGCGCCGCCGCCCAGGACGTCCGAGAGGGTATCGTATTGGTTCGGGAAGATATGTCCGCCCGGCGCTTGAACGACGGCGTAGGCGGGCGGGTTTTGGATCACGTTGAACAGAGCGTTACCGAAGTTGGCGTCATAGAAAACGCCGTAGCCGGCACGAAATACGGTTCGCGAGTTGCCCGTTACGTCCCACGCTATCGCTACTCGCGGGGCGAAGTTGTTGAAGTCCTGATTGAAGAACTGATCGGTTTGCCGAAAGGCTCCATCGGTTATGCGCTGGAAGATATTGCCGCTATTACCGAGATAAAAGTTGCCGTCCAGGTTCTTCTCGCCATCGGGACTGTGCAGGACGCCGAAGTATTCCCAACGCAGACCCGCAGTGAGAGTCAACCGTGACATCAACTTCACCGAGTCCTCTGCGTACCAGGAAAACTCGTTATAGCGATAGTGGCGCGTAAAGCTGGGCGATTCGATTGGTCCGTTTACTGCCGGATCGTAAGTTTCGTGCGGAAGGACGCCATGTGGATTGAATGCAACACGGAAATCGGCATCAGTCAGGCCGTCGAGCATGGATTGCATAGTTCCGCCCAAGCCGAAGCCGTTCTCGAATGCTCCAAAGGTGTGATTGTCACGCAGGAACCGGAGATGGCCGCCGAACTTCCAGGTGTTCCGGCCACGTGAATAGGTGAAGCCGGTATATCCGGCAAGTGTGTTTTGCGGACCGCCGGCGGGTAGCGAGTTGCCCGCGCAGCTGCGTGGCAGATATCCGCCAAATACGATCGGATCTACGAATGCGGTCGTGTTGGCATACAAGAAGCAAGCTACATTGGGTGAAGCTTTGCCTAATGGGGCGTTGGGGGTAGTACGGCTAAAGGTGAAACGGCTCTCGTTAAACAGCCGGGAAGTGAACGAATGCGTAAGGGTAATCGTGGCATTCTGGCTTCGGAAGGACTGGCCTGTGCGGAAATCCGAATAGGGGCTGTCCGAGGTGAATCCCGGGAACAGTTCCTGCCGATACCACGCATACCGCATTGCGAGGCTTGTGCGATCTGAGATCTGATGATCTCCTCGGACAAATGCGGACCAGGTATTCTGCGGCGGACCGCCACCACCATCGATGGGCACATTGGTAAAAACTCGTTGGAACAGCACTGTGTCGCCGGGGATTGGATCCCCCGTGATGGAGTTGTGAAGAACGATCCCGTCCAGGTCATTGAGCTGCTGGGCTGTGATCACATCCGATGGCAGCGCCACCGCATCAATGGGCCCGGACGCGCTCAGGTAGGCGTTCATGTTGTCCGAAGCATTAGCGTTGAATTGGTCGGTGGGTACGAAGAAGAAATCTTTCGAATTCCCGCGAACCCGGGTTCCTTCGAACGCGCCATAAAAGAAAGTTTTGTCCTTGACGATCGGGCCGCCTACAGCAGCTCCGAACACATTGCGCACAAATCGTCCTTTAGGCAGCGGTGGGGTTTGTGCCTTTTCTTCCACCGGTTGCGTCGAAAGAGCCGACCCGCGATAAAACTCAGAGAGCGATCCGTGAAAATTGTTGGTGCCGGATTTGGTAGCTACGTTTGCCTGGAGAGCATTGCGGCCGAATTCCGCCGTCATGTTGTTGGTTTGCAACTTGAATTCCTGAATGGCGTCGACCGGCACGAGCGTGCTGGGGCCGGTTGCGAAGTTGTCGTTATTTTCCGAGCCATCGAGCAGGAAGTTAATGGAGCGTCCGCGAGAGCCGGAGTTGGAAATGCCGAGTCCATTGGCGTAGTCGCCAGTTGCGACGTTGGCGTTCACCGAACCGGGAGCAAGTTCCATCAGGGCGTAGGGATTTCGTGTGAGTAGGGGGAGGTTCGTGATTTCGCTGGATGTGATTTCGTGTGAAACCTCAGCCGAAATCGTATTGATGACGTCTGTGTTAGTGGCCGTCACTTCGACGGTCTCGCTTGTTCCGCCCAGTTGTAATGTGACCGGCAGATTGAGGCGTTGCGCAACTTCCACTTTTACGTGTTGAACGGATTTCTTGAACCCTTCTTTTTCGACAGCCACTTCGTATTCACCAACCCGAAGGTTCCCGACCGTGAACAGTCCTTCGCTGTTGGTTGTGGTTGTTTGCTTTCCGGCCGTGGCGGTGTTGGTGACGGATACTTTCGCATCGGTCACAATGGCATCTTTGGGATCCAGGACCTTACCGCTGATCTGACCAAGGTCGGTTTGCGCTAGTGCTGTACCCGCCAGTACGAGCACAAGCAAGACGACTAGAAAGCCGGCTGCCTGCCAGCTTTGACCTACTGTCTCTCTCATAACATCCTCCTAAAATTGACACTCACGTTCGCGCTGTTTTTGTCAGGAACTGCGCTTTCGGGCCGCGAACTTGCCGAGGATGGAAAGGCAAAGCAATGGCCATCAGCTTGTTAACGTAGAAGTCAAAGATTTGTCACGAAACGTAAAGCCGCAGAAAACCGAAAATCATAGGTCAGCGAATGGAAGTTATGTGATTGTGTAGCCGCGGAACAATGGAAGATGTCTTAGAAAATGTGTGACCGTCTTAACAGTGTGGTGGTGACATAACACTGCTCACGGTTGAGGCGACCTTCTGAGGGATGAGCGCAGCGGTGAGCGCGAGGGGTTCATCTGCGCGAAAAGAGACGCGTCAAGCCGCGCCTCTTTGTCTTCAAGGCCGCGAAGGTCAGTCGAAGATCAAGACTGCCGACGCGATGACGGTTGTCCACAGACCGCGCTTGTCGCCCACCGCCGATTGCGTCACGTTAGCGGTGCGGACGATCTTGTTGGAGATGCGGTAGATCTCTTTTTTCTCATCCCACGAGCGATCGGAATCGAATTCGACGTTCAAAGTTGTCGCCAACATTTCAGCGGCGAGTTCCTCGGCGTAGTCTCCGGCGGAATCTTCGGTTTCGCCGAAGGAGTGATGTTCACTCAGGTAGCCGTAGGTGTTGCGGTCAGCAGGGATTGCAACGCCGATCGAAGAGGCGAGCAGGCGATGCGGTTCATGCGTGGAATTTTCGGCAACCACAGAGAAGACGACCTCTCCGGGATGCAGATACTTCAGCCCCTGGGAGCGTGGGATCAATTTGCAGTTGGGTGGAAAAATCGACGAGACACGCACCAGATTTTGCGCCGCGATGCCGGCATCGCGAAGGGCGAGCTCAAAAGACGTCAGCCGCTCGCGGTGCTTTCCCACACCTTTGGTGAAAAAGATCCGCTTCGGGACCATGTCTTTGCCCAATTCATTTTCCTCCAGGAAGTCGAATTGACTTGAGAAAGTTGAATCTAACACAGTGATTTGTGAAGTTTGGATGAAAAATGAAAAGGTTTTTCGCGGGCAGCACTTGTTTCCCCCGCGTCCCCTAAAAATTGCGGTCAGGAATGTTGTCAAACTGAGACGGTGTTTGCTTTGGGAACCGCCAGCGGCATGAGAGCGGGTTTCACGAGATCCCGGAAATCGGCATAGTTCATCCGCAGGAGTTCGCGGTGCGAGCAGGCATTGAAAGAAATCTCCCGGCCAAACGCCAGGGTTTGATCGGCGAACACGTTCATACCATAAAGATTGCCAAATGGCGGCATGGCGCCGGGCTCACAATCGGGAAAACGGTCGCGGAAATCTGATTCCTTGGCAAGTTCTGTTACGTCGGCTCCGACGTAGCGTTTCAACTTTGTGAGGCCGACCATTGCGGAGGCGGGAACGACGGCCATCGTCAGGCGTCCGTCCAGGAGAACCATGACTGTTTTGGCGAGTTCTCGCTTCGGAATATGAATTTTGGCGGCAATCCCCTCGGTGGTGTGAGCAATGGGGTGTGAAATGAGCATATATTTCACATTGTTTTGATCAAGAAATGCGCGGAGCTTGGTGAGCGGCAAAAAAACCTCCGGGCCGACCCTTTTTTGAGATTTTTTACTAATTCTTGATTGTGAACTGCGGATTCGGCGCTTATGTATTATCCGAAAAGAACGGCGAGATTCCTTGCGCGCAGAAGGGACAGTCCTAAAAGAGAAACCCAGAAAAAGCCGCGAGGAGTTCGCGCCCGTTCTGTGGGTACGAACTCGGTTTCAGGCCGCTGGTTTCGTGACGAGAGAGGCGGACGACTCGCGCGGTGGAGCGCTTACGACGCGCATCTGATGCCAATCGTAAGTCAACTCTTTGCCGCAATCGAGACACACCACATAGGTTCCGACTCGCGCGCTTGTCGCGTTGCGCCGGGAACCGGGTCGGACCGTCATCGGAAAGCTATAGCGCGCGTGCCAGCAGCCAAACATTGCGTCCATCAATCTGGAGAACATTTCCTACCTCCCCAACGGCACAGCGCACGATCTTTTGTCGTGGTCTATACCTTCAATACCTTAGATTCCAAAAGGGCGGGAAAGGTTCGTTTGAAGCCCGACTGAGAAGATTCAGGACAGTTCGTCCGGCGGGCCCTAAGGCCAAGCGCAGAATGTTAAGCGTTTTGCGGGCCCGATTTCTTGCTTTGCGTGCATTTGGTCATGATGGCGGAACGGAGTCGGCCGCGAAGGTCTTCGGGAAGGGGATAGAGCTCGGAATCACGATAGATTTCAATCGTCTTGCGGGTGGTGTCACAGACGACATAGCAGTTGTGGCACCAAGCCAGGTGATCTTCGAGATCAGACTTAGTGCGGTCGTCGAGAGCGCCGTCGAGGTAATTAGTCAGTTCCTTAAGGAATTCGGTGCACTTCACAGGTTGCCGTCTCCGCTGGCCCGCTTCTGGAAGTACCGGCTGAGTCTCTCGCGCAACTGGAGGCGTGCCCGCAGCAGCCGAGATTTTACCGCCGGAATACTCAATTCCAAAGCCTGTGCCGTTTCTTCGGTTGATAGCCCCTCCACATCCCGGAGCACAAACACCGTTCGAAACCCCGGCGGCAGCCCTTGGATCGTGCGAGTCAGAATGTCCCGTAATTCCGCCTGGTTGTACATCTGCTCCGGATTGGGACTCCAATCCGCAACCTCGCGCGGAACCGAGTCATCCTCGGTCTTTATTTCTTCATCGAGAGAAACCGTGCGTTCCGGTTTTCTCCGACGCAACTTCATCAGCGCTTCGTTAACCGCAATGCGCACCAGCCAGGTATAAAACTTGGACTGTTCCTGGAACTGCGCCAGGTTGCCATACGCCTTGAGGAATGCGTCCTGAACTACGTCTTCCGCGTCCTCGCGATTCTGCGTAATGTGCTGTGCGATTCGAAAAACATTGCGATCATAGCGCCGAACTAATTCTTCGAACGCTTTGTCGTCGCCCTGCTTTGCCGCCCGTACCAGCTGTAATTCTTCACTGAGGGGCTGCTCGCTTATATTGGGTTGGATGGCACTCATTCGTAACTCGATGCAGATTTTAGCGGCTGCATGGCGCAACGCCAGAGTGCTATTGTACCGGGTAAGCGATTTTTATGTGGGCGCGATGTTTGAGGTCGTACCCAGCGGCGTTGACGCAGGCGGTCCGTGCAGACTTTGATACCGGGAGAACACGTACTATGGTGCCCCGACAAATGCCTGCAAGTGGCTTATAATCAGAGTTTAGAAGCCAGTAACGTAGAGCCCTCGTAAATTTTATCCGGAGTTGGAATGACGGAACGCGGTTGGATGGAACCCATAGTAGAACGGGTGGTCACCCAGGTTCTGGAGAATCACGCAGGACAACTGCGCACTGAGATTGTCCGCCGGGTGATGGAAGAGATTGCCGCGCAACCGGCGACCGAATCGCCAGCGGCCGCGAACTCGGCTGACTTGGCGAGGGCCGTCAGCGAGATCCAACTGGGAACGTCCCAAAAAGAAATCTTGAAGGCACTTCTGGACGGGTGCTCCAGCTATGCCGCGAGGGTGGCGTTGTTTGTGGTTCGCGGCGGCAATGCCACCGGTTGGCAGGGTCGAGGCTTTAAGGCTAACGATGCTGTCAAGGATTTCGCGCTGGACCCGAAAGCGACCGCGGTGGTTCGTGTTATCGGCGACCGGACGTTCGTGAGCGCCCCGACAGCCGATCTCGATGGCCGATTCGTCCAGGATTTTGGCGCTCCCGCCAAGGGAGAGGGGCGCTTCCTGCCGCTGGTCCTGAAAGACAAAGTTGCCGCATTGATCTATGCCGATGCCGGGACCAATGGAGATGGCCAGTTGGACGGTGGAGCGTTAGAACTGCTGGTACTCTCGACCAGCGCGTGGCTGGAAGTTAGCACACTCCGCAAGCAGACCGCCCA
>QIAJ01000198.1 GCA_003225495.1 Acidobacteriota bacterium | reverse complement strand
AGCGATCGCGAACGATTGTCCGATCACGTCGAAGAGATGGCGGGGCGCGGTGGACTTTGACCACTGTCCTTTCAAATGGACGGCCAGCACGCGATCTGCGCCCATGTCGCGCAGCGGGCGCGATGGCACCGGATGGGAGAGCATGCCATCCACCATCCAATGTCCGTTAATCAATACGGGCAGAAACATTCCCGGATAGGCACAGCTGGCTCGGACGGGATCGATGATTGAACCGGTGTTAAACACCGCCGCCTCCCCGGTATTGAAGTCGGTGGCGGTCACGCCGAGAGGGATTCGCAACTCTTCGAACGTGCGTACCTTCAAAGTCCGCGTGAGAAATGCAATCATACGATCGGTGGTAGCGAAGCCGCAGCGGGAGAGTGTCCAGCGGGCAAAGGTGGTATAGCGAACCCGGTGGGCAACTTCTTCCAGTTCTGCTATCGAGAGCCCGCTACAGTAAGCAGCGCCGATCAGCGAGCCGACACTGGTCCCTGCAATCACACGGATCGGGACGCCCTCTTCCTCGAGGACCTTTAGAACGCCGATGTGCGCGATCCCGCGAGCAAAGCCTCCGCCCAAGGCAACACCGATAGCTGGAATGCGCTTTGGTTCGCCTGTGTTTAAGGGGCGGGATAATTCGCGACCGAAGGCTTGCACAGCCCGCACGACTTTGCCCAGACTCTTCATCTGAACCCCCACATCCTGGCCTGCCGGGAGTCGCAAGCTCTACATCTACCTGGTAATAAGATGCCTCAAATATGGTTCAAGCTACTGGCACCTGTGTGCTATGCGAGAGGTTACAGGAGTTTCCACGGGCTATTACGGGAAGGTCCCGCCGTATCTGCCATGATTGCCATGCTTTGCAACCTTAAAAGCGTGCCCCCCAGGCTACGGCTTTGCGGAGCGGGTCCCAAGGAGTGCACTTCCTAAATTCCCAAGCCCCTAAACCCGCGCAAAAGGATAATATCCAAAGTTCGCTCGTGAGGTTAGCGCGCGCGAATCCGCGGTAGGAGAACGCAAGGATGGCAAGTTACATCGGCGCCATTGATCAGGGAACAACCAGCTCGCGTTTTATCGTGTTCGATCGCTCCGGACGCATTGTGAGCACAGCGCAACGGGAGCATGAACAGATCTATCCCAGGCCGGGATGGGTCGAGCACGACCCGGAGGAGATCTGGCGCCGGACGGCGGATGTGATTCAGGAAGCAATGGAAGCGCGGGGGCTACGACCGGAGGACTTGACGGCGATCGGGATTACGAACCAGCGCGAAACGACAGTCGTCTGGCATAGGAAGAGTGGGAAACCGATTTACAACGCGATTGTGTGGCAGGACACGCGCGTGGCTCCGGCGCTGGCGGAGTTTGCGGCGCGCGGCGGTCAGGACCGCTATCGGCCGAAGACCGGCCTGCCGCTCACTACTTACTTCAGCGGTCTGAAGATTCGGTGGATCCTGAATGAAGTCGCAGGCGCTCGCGCGCAAGCCGAAGCCGGCGATCTCCTGTTCGGCAACATCGATACGTTTCTGATCTGGCACCTAACGGGCGGGCCGGACGGCGGCGTTCACATCACGGACGTGACGAACGCAAGCCGCACACAACTGATGAGCCTCGACAACTTGCAGTGGGATGGCGAGATCCTGAACGACTTCGGTATCCCAATTCAGATGTTGCCAAAAATCGTTTCGAGCAGCGAGGTGTACGGTTCCGCGAAACTAGCGGCCGTTGCCGGAGTTGCCATCGCAGGCGACCTCGGGGATCAGCAAGCCGCTCTGGTTGGCCAGGCCTGCTTCAAACCGGGAGAAGCCAAGAATACCTACGGTACCGGTTGTTTCATGCTGATGAATACCGGAGAGAAAGCAGTGCAGTCGAAGTACGGCCTGCTGACCACGGCGGCCTACAAGTTCGGCACGAGACCGGCATGTTTTGCACTCGAAGGAAGCATCGCGATTACGGGTGCGCTGGTGCAGTGGCTTCGAGACAATCTGGGACTCGTCGAAAAGAGTTCCGACGTTGAGGCGCTTGCGCGAACCGTCAGTGACAACGGCGGAGTTTACTTCGTTCCCGCGTTTTCAGGTTTGTACGCACCTTATTGGAAGGATGACGCACGCGGCGTTATCACCGGCTTAACCCGTTACGTTAACAAAGGGCACATCGCTCGCGCTGTTCTCGAAGCCACCGCGTTCCAGGTGCGCGAGGTCGTGGATGCGATGGCGAAGGACTCCAGCATTACACTCGATGTCCTGCGCACCGATGGCGGCATGGTGATGAATGACTTGCTGATGCAATTTCAGTCCGACATTCTGGCGAAGCCGGTGGTACGTCCGATGGTGAAGGAGACGACTGCTCTCGGCGCTGCTTATGCTGCAGGATTGGCGGTTGGATTTTTCCAGGATACGGACGAGCTTGTCAGGAACTGGGCAGTCGATCACCGGTGGGAGCCAGAAATGGACGAGGGAACCTGCGAACGGCTTTACCATTTCTGGAAGAAGGCGGTAACGCGATCGTTCGACTGGGTGGAATCGGCGTAATACCTCGACAGGAATCTTGAAGGACTGCGGAGGTCCACACAAATGCATGGGCCATATCTAGGCGAATTCATGGGGACGCTGGTGTTGATTTTGCTGGGTGATGGCTCGGTCGCTAATGTTTTGCTAAAGCAATCGAAAGGCGAAAGTTCCGGATGGATCGTCATCACTACTGGGTGGGCCATGGCAGTGGTGGCGGG
The DNA here is from genome assembly GCA_003225495.1 of Acidobacteriota bacterium. Classification (GTDB taxonomy): domain Bacteria; phylum Acidobacteriota; class Terriglobia; order Terriglobales; family Acidobacteriaceae; genus Acidiflorens. The sequence continues at coordinate 1,168 of QIAJ01000198.1, read as the reverse complement.
CATCTTTACGGCGACAGCTTTCGGCAGCCCCGGAGCTCATATCAATCCGGCGGTCACCCTGGCAGTTGCGTTTCTGTCGGGAGACTGGTCGCACGTCGCATTCTTCTGGGCGGCTCAAATTCTCGGAGCCGTGGCATGAGCCAGTCTCGTCTACCTCACTTACCTGCCGCACTGGAAAGTGACGCCCGATCCGAGCACGAAGTTGGGCGTTTTCTGTACCGCACCCGCCATCCGCAATTTGCCTGCGAATCTGCTGACCGAAATCATCGCTACCACGTGCCTGATCGTTGTTGGCTCTACTTTTTCCAGCAAAGCCGTATCATCCACGGGGCTTGCGATCGGATTGGGCCCATGGTTCTGGGGAGCGCTGGTGTGGGCGATCGGGCTCGGACTGGGGGGCCCGACTGGCTATGCATTGAATCCAGCGCGCGACTTCGGACCGCGCCTTGCCCACGCCATCCTGCCGATCAGCGGGAAAGGAAAATCAGACTGGGGATATGCGCTGGTGCCGATCGTTGGACCGTTGACGGCAGGATGCATCGGTGCAGGAATCATCAAACTTGCCGGCATTCGTTGACAACTATGTGAACGCGTCATCGCAAAAAACTCCATGAAGCGCAGCGAAATGTGGCAACGTGTCGACCAGCACTCCAAAGCCTGGGACATGATTGTCGTTGGAGGAGGCGCCACCGGGGTCGGGGTCGCAATCGACGCCGCGTCGCGAGGCTATGACGTGCTGCTGCTCGAACAGAGCGATTTCGGCAAAGGTACGTCGAGTCGCAGCACCAAGCTGGCCCACGGCGGCGTGCGCTACCTCGAGCAGGGGAACATCGGACTCGTCATGGAGGCCCTGAAGGAGCGTGGACTGCTATTGCAGAATGCGCCTCACCTGGTGCACGACCTGGCGTTCGTGGTTCCGAATTACGACTGGTGGGAAGCGCCGTTCTACGGACTCGGACTAAAGCTGTATCAACTGCTCGCCGGAAAGTATGGTTTCGGGACTTCGCGCATTCTTTCAAGAGAAGAAACTCTCCGGCATCTGCCGACCTTGAAGACAGACGGATTGCGCGGCGGCGCGGTTTACTACGACGGACAGTTTGATGACGCGCGCCTGCTGATCCACATGGTAGCCACGGCTATCGAACAGAGCGCGGCCTTGCTTAACTAT
>QIAJ01000196.1:2384-4265 GCA_003225495.1 Acidobacteriota bacterium | reverse complement strand
CAGGTGCTTTTCTGGGCCATGGGTTAATTGAAACTGAGGCACAGCATCAGCGATAAAATCCTTCACGCGCCGATAAGTCTCCTCATCCTTGCCCGGTGGACACACGGCCAGACATGCCAGATAGGCCCAACGCTGGAGCACGCCGGTTCGCATCAGGTCCCGCGCCATCCACCACATCCGCTCATTGTGATCGGCTGTCAGCTCCCGGTCCGCTACAAACCAATACACGTAGCACCCATGCACCTGAACTGTCTGCCCTGATGGCAATTGGGCATCGCGCACCAGCCTCAAACATGTGACAGGTAGCTGATATGCGTGCGGGCGCAAGATCGCCACCGTGTCGGATTGCTCCTTTTCAATTCTCCAGCCACTGCCATTCAGGCAGTACTTCGGCTTGTGGATGCTCGTCCGGTCCGCACCCATCAAGATTGCGGAGACGGCGATTTCCTGTCCGTCGGCCGCCTTATAACGACGCTGGCCATAAGTCGTATCCGACGGCAGCCATTCCAATACCAGACGCGACACCGGTTCGGCTTGCGACGTAAGCCCGCGGACCATTTCCGGAAGCGCGACGCTGTTGGTCCCCGCGACTTTGCCGTCAGGATCGTAAATAGGTGCCGAAACCACCTTCACAGCTGGCTGCCCAAGCCGTTGATGCGTCTTCCGATATTGAATAAATAAAGCCGTGCCGCCAATCAGTGCGAGCGAAACAACGAGGATAGACAACGCGCGTTGGTTCATAATTGCGTACCGGTGGTGGCGGATGTTGCTGCGAGTCTGCGCTCGTTCAATTCGGCCGGGTCGCGTTGGCGCCATGGCCGTGAAATCAGATGCCCAAGGAGAAACATACCCCCGATCGCCGGGATATATGGCGCCAGGCTGACCCAGTCGCTATTGTGGACCCATTGGCCCGCCTTAGGCCCAAATGCTTCGGATGCCACAATGATGCTGGATAAGCGCGCGACATTTGCCACCACCGCAAAGGGCACCGCCGAAGCGATCATCAGCGCTCTCTGCCATGGTTTCTTGAAAGCCACAAAGGCATAAATAAGTGCGATCGCCGTGATCGCGGTAAGACTCCGAATGCCGCTGCAAGCCGCCGCGACTTCGTATTGATACCGACCAGTCGCATCCAGAATACGCGTCCCATTCTGCAGGACGTCAATACCCAAAAGCCCCTTGCATAAAGCAACCGTGATTTGTGTCGCTTTCATGCGAAGAGGGAAGGCCAGGGGCACAAGCACATTCGCGGTCGGCACACAAAAGCCGAAGAGGAAAAATGGGAAAAAACTGGCCTTCAGCCACTGGAAGCCCCAAGCGACTCCCATCACGGCGTACAAACCGGCGAAGAAGGCCACAAGGCATATCTGCGGCTGCTGCACGGTGTATCCAAGCACGTGCAGAGTCAGAGCCAGCAGTAGCAAAAGGACTCCTGTCCACGATGGCTGCTTCGGCACGGCCAACAATTGCTCGCGCTTCAACCAGCAGAAAACCAGCACGATTAAAGGGATCAGCCGGCCATGGCTATCATCCGGTGATTTCTTATAAACCCATTCCAACCAACCGAAAATCGATGGGGAGGCGACGTATCCGAGTGTGGGATTGCCAAGAAAAAGAAACAGCGCCAACCAGCAGCCAAAAAGGGCAAGAAAAAGGCCTTGGTGCGGCATTTTGTCCCAGCAGTACGTCAGTTCGTTCCGAAAAGACAACTCCGGCGCGCGTACAGCATTGGTCGGCATTAACTGGGCCATGGTTCAGCTTTCTCTTGGGAAAGGTACAGGTCGTTTTTGTTCAATAATGGCCGCACTTTTTGGACTTGACGCCAGTTCATAAGAGCGCAGCAACTGTTCCACAGATCGCTCCCAGTTCAGTTCACTCTGG
>QIAJ01000196.1:0-2342 GCA_003225495.1 Acidobacteriota bacterium | reverse complement strand
GAATCCTCGAGAAGCGCAGCGATGGCTTCGGCCAGTTTCTCGGGCGAGTTCTCGGGTACGTAGGCGGCGGCGCTACCAGCGGATGCGCGGCCCTCCTTCAAATCAAACATGACCTGTGGCTTTCCTACAGCCATGTATTCAAGGACCTTGTTCATCGTGCAGTGATCGTTGTAGGTGTTGATCGGATCGCACGAAACCCCCAAGTCCATGGTGCTTAAGCCCTCAAAGAGCGCTTCGTTGCTGACTCGGCCGGGCATGTCCACGTAAGCCTTGAGGGCGAGGCGGTCCCTCCTCTCCAACAGTCGCGGGTATTCCGGCCCGGTCCCCATCAGGAGAAACTGCACGTCTTTCCGGCCCCGCTTGTTGACCAAATAATCCGCCGCATCAATGAGAAATTGCACTACGTCCGCGTTTCCCATAACTCCCACGTAGCCGACCAAGTAAGGCCGATTTTTCTTCAGCGCGGCATTCGGCCGATAGGCAGCAGCATCCAATTTCGGCGCGGTGCGTACCACAAAAACCCGCTCGCCCGGCTTCTTGCCGCGGCTCATCGCAATCTCCCGAACCGATTCGTTCGTCGCGAGCACAACGTCTGCACAGGCGTAAGTGAGCCGTTCGGCCGCGCGTACGATCCAATAGAGAACGCGGCGTTTGCCGAACTTGGCTTCGTACATCTCCGGCCACACATCATGAACGTCGTAGATCACGCGCGTGCCAAAAAACCATTTGTACGGCAGTGCGACCAGGAACAACAGATCCGGAGGATTGCATAGGTGGATGATCTTGAATCGATGGCGCCGCCACGCTTTCCACGCGAGCCGCATTTCGCCCCAGAGCGCGGACATGTATTCGCCGAGAAAACCGAGTAATCCTCCGGCCTCGGCGCTCAGCCAGTGACGATAAATGTGGATGCCTTCCAACGTTTCCTCGCCGGTCGTATATCCGCGCATCTTTGGGCAAATCACCACCACTTCATAGCCGGCGTCGCGCAAGGCACAAGATTCCTGCCACACTCGGCGATCCAGCGGCACCGGCAAGTTTTCAACTATGATGAGAATCGCCGGCTTGTTCACCAGCAAAGGCCCTCGTAACGGCTCGGCAGCGTCCGCAATTCCGGCCACCCGTTTACATCGAGTACGTGATGCTTTCCAGTCACGTGAGCTGCCAGTTCGGCAATGCTCGCGCATTTCTGCGCCGCGATCACCAGTCCTTCACTGCCGAGGGCGTCCTTGAGGTCCTCTTTCAGGAGCGAGGCGAGATGCGGCATTTTTAAATCGATTACGCGGCGGTTGCTTCCGAGCAGGCGGGCCACGTTGAGTTGAGGATCGTAGATTCGCAAACGATAGCCATGACCTAAAACATTTTGTGCAACTTCAACCATCGCACTCTCGCGTAAGTCATCTGTATTCGGTTTGAAAGAAAGCCCGAGGATCACCACCTCTTGCTGTGTGCTGTCCGCGACGCGATTGAGCAAATGTTGTAGGTGATGTTGATTGCTCACGATCAGATTCTCGATCAGCGGCACGCTGAGGCCTTGCTGACGCGCTAATTGGCCGAGCGCGCGAACATCTTTTGGCAGGCACGAACCACCAAAGGGATTTCCCGGCCGGAGATAATATGCCGAAAGATTCAGGCGCGTGTCGCGGCAGAGCAAGTCCATCACGGCTTGGGCATCGATCTGGTTGTGCTTGGCAATGCGGCCGACCTCATTTGCGAAAGTGACCTTTGCGGCATGAAAGGCGTTGCAGGCGTACTTCACCATTTCGGCTGTTTCCCAATTCACGACGGCAACGTTGCGTCCGAACAGCGGCTTCATTTCCGGGGCGAACGGCTGGCCGTCCTTCGTGCCGACGACCGCAAGGGATGGCTCACGGAAATCGTCCACGGCAGTTCCTTCGCGCAAAAACTCCGGGTAATAATACGCTTCGCCCTTCGCAAGCTGGCGTGTGCTGCCGGGCAACATCGTGCTACGAAATACAGTTGCGTGCCGCTTGGGTTTGCGTTCGAGCGCTGCCGCAATTTGGCCGGTGACTTCCAGGACGTGAGTTATGTCCGGCGCGCCGTTGTTTTTGGAAGGCGTTCCTACGCACACGAGCGAAATGTCCGTGTCGGCAATGGCCTGGGTACTGTCGGTCGTCGCGCGCAGCAAACCTTTTGTATGCGCTTGGCGAAGCAGGCCGTCCAGTTCGGGCTCGATAATTGGCGCTTGGCCGCGGTTGAAATCCTCCACCTTTTGCGGATGCACGTCCACGCCGACGATGGAATGGCCCTGTTCGGCCAGACAGCCGGCCGTTACTGCGCCCACGTAGCCCAGCCCGAACACACTGATACGCATGAAATCA
>QIAJ01000197.1 GCA_003225495.1 Acidobacteriota bacterium | reverse complement strand
GCGCCAGATGTGTGAATGCTTGTGGGAAGTTGCCGAGATGTTGTCCGCTTGGACCAATTTGTTCAGAATAGAGTCCGAGATGGTTCGCGTATCCCAAGAGCTTCTCAAACAACAATTGAGCCTTTTCCAACTCTCCGGCCCGCGCCAGACACTCGATGTACCAGAACGAGCATGCAGTGAAGCTGCCCTCGCCGCCGGGAATCCCGTCCACATGCGTGCGTTCCGCCTCATAGCGGCGGACCAGGGTATCTTCCACCAGTCGTGCTTCTATCGCTTTCATCGTCGAGCGCCACATCGGATCGACCGGGCTGATGAACCGCATAAGCGGCATCAGGAGAACAGATGCATCCAGATCCTTGGTGCCCTTCGACTGCACAAACGACTGCAGTTCGTCATTCCAGAAGTTCGTAAAGATATCCTCTCGAATCGCGTCGCGCGCTCGGAGCCAGGCACCGAATGGCGCCGAAAGCGACCGTTTCTGCGCAAGCCGCAGTGCTCGATCGAAAGCCACCCAGCACATCAAGCGCGAGTGCAGGAATTCTCGCGCCCCGCCACGAACCTCCCATATTCCTTCATCGGGCCGCTGCCAGTTCTTGCCTAGCCACTCCAACATGCGTTGAACATCCTGCCATCCTGCGTAGGAAATAGCGTCCCCGTATTTGTTTGCGAGATAGATGGAGTCCATCATCTCGCCATAAATATCCAACTGCAATTGCTTGTAGGCCGCGTTTCCGATTCGCACTGGCCGCGAATGTTCATAGCCCCGCAGATGGTCGAGCGTCAGCTCATCGAGCTTCTGCCGGCCATCAATCCCGTACATCACCTGTAATGGCCCCCGCTCCGCGTCGTCGCCGAGTCGTCCCTTCAGCCAGCCGATGAACGCCTCCGTTTCCTCGACAAAACCCAGCCGGATCAGCGCATAGAGTGTGAATGTCGCATCTCGCAACCATGTAAAGCGATAATCCCAATTGCGCACTCCGCCGATCTCTTCCGGCAGGGAAAATGTCGGCGCTGCAATCAGCGATCCATGCTCCCGGCTGATAAGCAACTTCAACATCAGGGCCGAACGGTTGACCATCTCACGCCACCGGCCCTTGTACTTTGATTTCGCGATCCATCCCTTCCAGAAGCGCGCTGTCTCGTGGAAGCGCTGTTCGACGAACTCCATCTCGGGTTGCTGTCCCTCCGCACGAACTCCCCCAAAAACAAAAGTCGCCTTCTCGCCCGCCCGGAGCCTGAAGTCGGCGGTTACGTCCGCCGTTTGTTGTTGCAGGGCAACGGTGGAATACAAGGCCAGCGGCGGAAAAGCATCGCTCTTCGGCGAAAAAATCGCGTACCGATCTTCGATGGTCACTGAGTGCCCGCACATCGCATAATTAAATCGTGGCTGGCACCGCATCTTGAAATCGATCTCGCCCCTGATAACGGACAAGGTGCGGATAATCTCATTCGGTTGCTCCTCATCGGTCCCAATGGGCATGTAGTCGGTCAGCTCAGCCAGCCCCTCCTCCGCCAGAAATCGCGTGAGCAGAATGTTCGTGTCTGGCAAATACATTTGCCGTACGTGCCTTAGTTTCAGTTGTGGTTGAATTTGAAAACAGCCGCCCCGTTCATCATCGAGCAGCGCTGCAAAAACCGTGGGTGAATCAAAATGTGGATAGCAGAGAAAGTCGATGGAACCATTTGCTCCCACGAGGGCAATCGACCGCATATTCCCAATTACCCCGTAGTTCTCAATCGGTTCAAAACTCATTGGTATGGGTCGGCTTGGAATTGGCCGCAGCCGGGTAGCAGCTGTCGGTGCATTTCTCAGGCGAATTCTAGCTGATCCGAGACAGCACCCTCAAACCGCAGCGCTTAAGCCTGCGACGGCCCGGTTAGTCGTTTGGCTGATTGTTCGATGATGGGAGTCGTTAAAACCGCTAGATCCCGTGCCCGGCCGCAGCGTTTCGGTTCCGCTGCCGCTCCAGCAGGTCTTCCGAGCCGGCCATCTGGTCCAGGACGCTCTTCAGTCGCCCGCGGCTCTCCTGGCTCTCTTCGACGAGGCGCAGGGCCGCTCCTATGCCCATATCCATACGCACCACTTCGCCATTGAGAGAAATTGATGTGTGTTCGACTGAAAAGGTCAGCCTCACAGACGATTTGGGCAGCAAGATCGCGCTGGTTTCGACGTAGCATCCCCCCAGACTCAGGTTCGTCAGGATGCCAACCATCGCCCCCTTCTGATCGGGCTGCGAGATCTCCGCGGTCAGACGTCCCTTCGCCCGAGGGTACATCCGGCGATTCTTGCGCGTCGGCTGGCTTTGCTTTTGCATGTACATCCGGCGGTCGGCTTCGGTGAGAATCTTCTCGGCATCCAGGCCGTCTTCCGGGTACACAGATTTTCCAACGCTCAGCGAGAGAATGTCCTCGCCGCAGACTTCTATTCCGACTTGATGGACCAACTCGCGCATCTGCTCCGCTTTCCTTGCCGAGGCTTCAGGCGTCAGACCGGGAGCGATGACCACAAACTCGTCTCCTCCCATGCGCGCGACGTAGTCGTACTCGCGGCTCGTTTCCTTTAACGAGTGCGCGAACAGGCGCAGCACACGGTTCCCTTCCAGGTGCCCAAAGCGGTCGTTAATCTGCTTAAAACCGTCCATGTCGCTGACCATGACCGTCAACGAAGTCCGGTCAGATAGTCCGTAGTTGCGGAATTCTCGGCTTGCTCGTACTTCAAAGCGTTTTCGATCGCCAGCGCCATCTTGGAGCTGACCGCCAGTAGAATGCGCAAGTGGTCGGACGTGAAAAAATCTTTGTCCGCATGATAGAGCGCGACCACGCCCACCACGCCCTGCAATCCCTCCAGCGGAACCGCCAGAGCCGCACTCAATGTGCTGTACTTGGAAGCATCATTCAGATATCCGGGCTCGACTGAAGGGTTCCCGTTCAAAATCGGCTTCAGATTCTGCGCGACCCAACCTGACAGACCTTGCCCGATCGGAATGCGCAGTGACGCGAACAGACGGAAGTTGTCGCCGTTTACATACTCCGGTACCAGTTCCTCGCCGTGGCGAACGTAAATCGCGATCGCGTCATAGGGCACCAGCGCGCGCAACTTCACTGAAAACACGGACAGCGTTTCGCCCAGGCTCAATGACGCGCCCAGGTCCTGACTAAGTTCGAAGAGCGTCTGAGCTTCCTGGCGTGCAGCCGCGATTGAGCTCAAGAAGTTGCGATCCGTAAACTGCGCCGGTTTCGAGGCTGCGAAGCCCGCGGCCGGTTCCACACCCCGTTCGACTTTCACTGCCGTAGACAGCTTCTGCAGGCCAAGGCTTTCAATCCGGTCCCGCACCAGTTGTTCCAATTCGGCGTAGCGGCGCTCCAGCACCTGAACGACTTTCGGATCAAAAGATTTTCCGGACTCTTCTTCCAGCCGCGACATGGCTTCTTCCAGCGGCAACGCCCGCCGGTATTGCCGGTCCGATGCCAGCGCATCCAGGAAAT
>QIAJ01000195.1 GCA_003225495.1 Acidobacteriota bacterium | reverse complement strand
GGGGCCTTCAATGGAGACGCCATTGATCGGGTTGACGCGGTCGAGCACGATGAATTTGATTTTGGCCTTCGCGGCGGCTTCCAGGCACAAGCCCATGGTAGAAATGTAAGTGTAAAATCGGGAGCCGATGTCCTGAATGTCGAACACGAGCGCATCCAGTCCTTTGAGTTGCTCCGGAGTCGGCGCGCGACGCACGCCATACAAACTGAAAACAGGCAATCCCGTCTTCTCGTCGGTACTGTCGCTGACTTTCTCGTCCAGTGCCCCGCGAATGCCGTGCTCGGGACTGAAGAGAGCCTTTAATTCAACTTCGGGAGCTCCCTTGAGAATGTCTATTGTCGGTTTGCGGCTTCGGTCGATGCCGGTGTGGTTTGTGATCAAGCCGATCTTAAGTTTCTTGATCGGCGCAAAATTGTTCTTCACGAGCACATCAATGCCGTTGAGAACTTCGGCACGACGCAATGAAGTCGTTGGGCTGTTTGAGCGCGCCGGAAGAGCATTGGTCACATTCGCGTAATCAAAGCCATCCACGGCCATGGCGGCGAAGGTCGACACGCTTAATTGCAAGGGCAGGACGTTGCCCCTGCCATCAGGATGGACGCGATTGGAAAGCAGAATCCAAAAAGTTTCGGAGAATGGATCGATCCACATCGCGTTGCCGGTGAAACCGGTGTGACCATACGAGCCGATTGGGAACAGCTTGCCGCGTGGGCGGCTGTAACCCGTGTCGATATCCCAGCCGAAGCCGCGGCGCGTGTCCATGCCCTCCGGGGTTTGCACGCTGGTCATTTGGCGAATGGTCTCAGGCTTGAGAATGCGGACGCCCTCGAGCTCGCCCTGGTTCAGCATCATGCGCGCAAACCGCGCCAGGTCGGAAGCGGTCGTAAACAACCCAGCATGGCCGGCAACGCCGCCCATGAACCGGGCCGTCGGGTCGTGCACCACGCCGCGTGGGACGTTCGTTTGCGTTGGCGCGATGCGGGGGATCAGGGACTTCGCGGGCAGGTAGCCCGTGTCCTTCATTTTCAACGGCCCGAAAATCTCGCGTGCCACGAATTCGTTCAGCGGCATCCCGGCGACGCGCTTCACGACGTCGCCCAGTAGAAAAAAGTTGACGTCGCTGTAGCGGAATACAGTGCCGGGTTCGGCGTGGAGCTTTTCGGCGCAAGCCCGTTGAATGGCGGTCTCGTACCCTTGCCATGCGGGTTGTGTGTCGATGTCAGGCCGTAAGCCGGATGTGTGGGTCAGCAATTGCCGGATCGTGATCGTTTCTTTCCCGTCACCGACGAACTCAGGAATATATTTTTGGACGGGATCGTCGAGGGCAAGGTTGCCGCGCTCGATCAGGAGCATGGCCGCCGGGGCGCAGGCGATGACCTTCGTGAGCGAGGCGGCGTCGAAAATTGTGTCCGTGGTCATGATTTCGCGCTTCGGCACCAGCGCGCGTTGTCCGTACGCCTTCGCGTAATGCTCGCCCTTGCGCTCGAGCCAAAAGACGCCGCCTGGCAATTTCGATTCTGCAATAGCGCTCGTGATCGCCGTGTCGATGTCGTTGAGTTTGGCGCGATTGAAGGCAGCGAGACCAGACAGCGACCAGCAAAGCGTGCTTAGAAGAATGAGCAGGAACTTCATTCAAGCGCCCCATAGACCAGGGTGCCGAATTTTGCGAAGATGCCGTGCTGGTTGAAGGGAATGTGCTGGGCAAAGAAGAGGGCAACCAATTGTTCCTTCGGATCCATGATGAAGGTGGTGGTGGCGGCGCCGCTCCAGCCGAATTGGCCGACCGACCCGAGGGTGCCGCCTTTGGCGAGGTCGAGCCGCACGGAACCGCCGAGTCCAAAGCCCTCGGCGCCGCGCGGATCGGTGGCGGGTTTTTCCAGGAACGTTAACTGATTTATTGTCATGAATTCGACGGTCTTCCGCCCGAGAATCCGTTTGCCGTCGAGCGTGCCGCCGTTGAGGAGCATTTGTCCGAAACGGTAATAGTCGCTGATGGTGGAAAAGAGGCCGCCACCGCCGCTGGGGAAACCTTTGCCGGCTTCCGCATAGGTGCCGTAGGGCGGCTTCGCGATGGGCCGCAACGCTTTGTCGGGGCCATTTTCATATATCTTCGCCAGGCGATCCATTTTCTCCGGTGCCACGTCGAAGCCGGTATCGACCATCTTGAGCGGATTGAAAATGCGCTCCTGCAGGAATTGTTCGAAAGGCATGCCGGAGACGACTTGCACAAAATAACCGAGCACGTCGGTGTTCACGCCGTAAGTGAATTTCTCGCCGGGTTGATGCGCCAGGGGTATGAAGGAGATCCGGCGAATGAACTCTTTGAAGTCGACGTTCTCATTCCAGACGTCGGCTTTAGCCCAATACGGCTTGAGTTGATCGGGCGTGGAGAAATCGTAAGTGAAGCCCGCGGTGTGCGTGAACAGGTGCCTCACAGTGATCGGGCGTTTGAGCCGCGCGAAATCGCCGCGGTCACTCCCGCCGCCGGGATTCATTACCTTCAGGCTGCGCAGTTCAGGGATGTAGTCGGTGATAGGATCATCGAGGCTGTAGCGCCCTTCTTCAAAGAGGATTAAGGCGGCGACGCTAGTGATGATTTTGGACATGGAATAAATGCGGAAGATTGTGTCCGCGGTCATCGGCGCGCGAGTTTCGAGGTCCCGGTAACCAAAGGTCGCGATATCGGCGATCTTGCCATTGCGCGCGACCAGGGTGACGGCACCGGCGTGCTTATGGTCATCGATGTGTTGCTGGACCATGACGTGCAGTTTGCCGAGGCGCTCGGCGTCGAGGCCGACCTTTTCCGGGCTCTCCGCCGGCAGAGACTGAGAAAAGCCTGCGAGGGACGAATAAAAGAGGATCAACAGAGGGGGCAAAACTCTAAATCTCATATCCATTAGCGGGTGTGTGTATCATGGAGTTTTAAATTGCGCGATAGGAATTTAGCCGGGTTGGAGATGCCGGGGAATTGGATTACCCGGACGCGTGGACAGGTTGTCCGCCCTCCAATGAAGAGGGTTGAAGAATCGAAGGGGAAAGGCGAGGTTGGGACTGGAGGAGATATTTATGATGACTTCGCAAACACAATTCAGGAAAAACGATCCAGCAAAAGCCAAAGAATTCTTTCTGGACAAAATCACATTCACCACCGGCCCGGTCGAGTTGAGTCATGCGCTCGAACAGGGGGCCGACATAGTAGTGGTGGACGTGCGTGCTGAGGAGGATTACCAGAAAGGCCACATTCCGGGAGCGATCAACCTGCCGCAGGAGAAATGGGACACGTACGAAGGGCTCAGTCGCGACAAATTCAATGTGCTCTGCTGCTACAGTGCCGTCTGCCATTTGGCGGCGACGGCTGCGGTCCAATTCGCCAGTGAAGGGTTTTCCGTCATGGAGATGGACGGCGGGTTCGAAGCCTGGAAAGAGAACGACCTGAAGGTTGAGAAGGGGCAGCGAGCGGTAAAAGCCGCGACGAGCCGACGCCAGCCTGTGGCTGTGTGATGTGAGCACGCCAAGACAGAGGACGGCAGCGCGCAAGAACATAAGGAGGGCCGCGACTGCCGCCAAACGCAAACAGACATTGAAGCACTTGCCGAGAGCGACGCGAGTTGCCCTCGGCAAGGAAGCCGCTAAAGCGCGAAAACGACATGCCTGAAGATAAGACGGCTTCTGCTATCCGCGCGCGTATTTGCCATCAGCGTGGCGCTGTCAATAACCTGATCTTTCATCTCGCGCTCGAGGTCGCCGCCGCTGGCTGCCCAGTGACAACGGCAGCACCGTGTCCAGCGCGTACGCCTTGAAGAAGTAGCGATCTTCGCCGGAGGGCGGACGCGGGCCGCCGTAGGCGACGTCGCTATAATCATTTTTGCCCTGCGTGGCCCCCAATCAATGTTCGATTTCTTGCGGATGACCAACCCTTCTCGGGAATTTCTTTGAAGTCGATAAGCGGGCATCGCCAATGGACGGATGCGTACCTGCTTCGACTGGCTCGAAAAAGGG
>QIAJ01000033.1 GCA_003225495.1 Acidobacteriota bacterium | reverse complement strand
TCCGGACGTACGATATGATGCGTCTGACGGGAGGACCCAAAGCCATCAGCCAAGGCGGCGCATCGACCGTCCAGATGACCGACGCAATTTTAGAAAAGCTGAAATGAGGTAACCAAGAACGGGCCAGAGGTAGAAGGTTTTGGGTTTCTCCGAATTGCTCCGAGAAGTCTGTGGTAAAGATTCCTATGAGCACCGCATTAGAAACGTCGCCGCGGTCCACCCACGCCGGCCACCACGGCAAAGACGTTCGCTCGGACGTTCACGTTGCCTTCGAAGTCCGCGACGGCGGCGGAGTCGAGATTTCATTCGAATCGCGCGTTGCTCCCTACTATGGCGAGGCAATTCTCGACCAAGCCCGCACTATCCTTGATGAACTTGGCGTCAAGCATGCCCGAGTTTCCATCCGCGACGAAGGTGCTCTCCCCTTTGTAATCTCCGCTCGCATCGAAGCCGCAGTCCGCCGCGCCGGTCTCGCCCTCGGCAAGCGTTCCTTGCCCGTGCAAAATGCGCTGTCCGCTCCATCACCCAAAGATCGCCTGCGACGGTCGCGTCTCTATCTCCCCGGCTCAGAGCCGAAGTACTACATCAATGCCGCGCTCCACGAACCGGACGCAATAATCCTCGACCTCGAAGACTCCGTACATCGCGACGAAAAAGACGCCGCCCGCATCCTCGTTCGCAACACTTTGCGCGCCGTCGATTTCGGCGCCTGCGAGCGCATGGTGCGCATTAACCAACTGCCGCTTGGCCTCGAAGATCTCGCCGACATCGTCAGCGAGAGTCCCGACCTGATCCTGATGCCCGAGGTTGAGCATCCGCAGCAGGTCACGGAAGTCGACCGCATGATCGGCGAACTTAAAAACCGCAGCGGTATTATCCGTCCCATCTGGATCATGCCGATTCTCGAGTCCGCGCTCGGGATTGAAAATGCGTTCCCCATAGCAGTCGCCAGCGAAAATGTCGCTGCCCTGACCATCGGCCTCGAAGACTACACTGCCGATCTCGGCGTAGCTAGAACCCCCGCCGGCGCCGAGTCGCAATACGCACGCTCGCGCGTCGTGAACGCTGCCCGGGCCGCCGGAGTGCAGGCGATCGACTCAGTCTTTTCCGACGTCGCCGACATGGACGGCCTTCGCCGCTGGGGCGAAGCATCCCGCGCCCTAGGATTCGAAGGCATGGGTTGCATTCATCCCGCACAAATTCGCGTCGTGCACGAGGCATTCACTCCCGCGCCCGCTGAGATCGAAAGAGCGCAGAAGATTCTCGCGGCGTTTCAAGACGCGCAGCAGAGAGGACTGGCCGTGGTCAGTCTGGGCTCAAAGATGATTGATCCGCCGGTCGTCCAACGAGCGCTCAAGCTGATCGAGCGCGCCAAAGCCATGGGAGTCGTATCGTGAGCGAACGCGCCGAACTCGCGCACAACGCAGCCGGACGCTCCGTTCCCACCATGGTCAACGGCCGTCCGCAGATTCCCTTTCTCGGTGTCGGAAAATACCAGCCCCGCGGCCGCAAGGCGACCACGCCGATCCGTTCCAACAAAGATTATCCCGATAACGGCGACAAGCGTGTCCCCGATCTGGAAACTGCGCTCCGCAAGTGCGGCCTGCGCGATGGCATGGTGATTTCGAGCCATCACCATCTTCGCGACGGCGATACCGTCGCGCTCATGGCGCTCGAAGCTGCCGCCAAAATCGGCGTCAAAGATCTTCTATGGTTTCCTAGCGCGTCGTTTCCATCGCAAAAGGGCGCGATTGAACTGATGGAAAAGGGCATCGTTCATCACATCGAGGGCAGCATGAACGGCCCACTCGGAGACTATTGCACACAAGGCAAGATGCGCGGCATGGGCGTCCTCCGCTCCCACGGCGGCCGCTACCAGGCAATTCAAGATGGAGAAGTTCACATCGACATCGCCGTCATCGCCGCGCCCACCGCCGACCAATTCGGCAATGCCGACGGCTCCCACGGAAAGTCTGCCTGCGGTTCGCTCGGATTTGCATTCGCCGATTCAAGCTTCGCCGATCACGTAATCGTCGTGACCGACAACCTCGTCTCATTCCCCTGCGTCCCCTGGCAGATCCAGGGAAACAACGTCGACTATGTAGTCGAGGTCGATTCGATCGGAGACCCTGCAAAAATCGTTTCGGGTACGACGCAAATTACGCGTTCTCCGGACCGCCTGCGCATCGCAGAATTGGTCGCAAAATTCCTGCGCGCATCTGGCATCATGAAGAACGGATTTTCCTTCCAGGCCGGTGCCGGTGGAATCGCGCTCGCCTTCGTCCAATATCTGAAGCAGATGATGAAGGAAGACCAGGTGAAGGCGCGCTTCGTCCGCGGCGGATCGACGAAAGTTTTGGTGGAATTGCTCCAGGAAGGCCTGACCGATTACATCCTCGACGGCCAGACGTTCGATCTCGAGGGCGTGAAATCGATGGCCAACGATCCGCGCCATATCGCGACATCGCCATTCACGTCATACAACTATCACGGCAAGGGTAACTTCGCCTCGCTCGTCGACGCTGTCGTTCTGGGGGCGACTGAAGTCGACGTCCACTTCAACGCCAACGTTGTCACACACTCTGACGGCCGCCTGCTCCACGGAATAGGCGGATGGCAGAACTGCCTTTTCTCGGGTTGCTCAATTCTGGCTGTTCCCTCGTTCCGCGACCGCATTCCTGTAATCGTCGATCAGGTCACCACCCTGACCGGCCCGGGCGAGATGATCGACGTAGTTGTGACCGAGCGCGGGATCGCAATCAATCCTCGCCGTCAGGACCTTCTCGATGCCGTGAAGGATTCGAAACTACCGATCCGCCCGATCCAGGACATCAAATCCGAAGTCGAAAATATCTGCGGGGGCAAACCTGCGCGACCAAAACTCGGCGACCGTCCATGCGCAGTCGTGAAGTGGGTAGACGGCACCGTGCTCGACACGATCTGGCAAGTCGGTTGATCACAAGACTCGCGCCCTTCGTTCCTCAGCGAATTTGCGATTAAAAGCTCTAAGCCGCAAACTGGAAGCATCCTGGCCCATATTTTCGTCTCATTATCTTTTCTTTCGTTTATTATCGTTTGTTAAAGTCCCAACGACGCCGCGTAAATAGAAATCGAGGTTTTCCCGTGATACTCAAAAAAGCGAGATTCGCCCTCATCGCCGCCATTGCCCTTCTGCTAGCCTGTTCTCGCCAGCCGCAGCAAGCCACCAATGAGCTGAAGACAAAACCCGGCGCAACCAAACCCTCTGCCATCAAAGTCGACGTAAGCGACGGCGGACCAGTCGTACTCACCACCAGCGCAGCTGAATTCCAGATCAGGCCCGACGGCTACGTCCAGGCATTTCTTCTGAAAGATGGCCACAAGCTGTCTCTCGATGAACCGCGTGTCGGTGCAATCGCAGATGGCGACTATGTGATGGTCGGCGGCAAAGAGATCCACTTCACGCTGGATTTTCAGCAAGTCCGCGTCCTCGAGGCGGTCGGCAAGCTGGGCGCCGGCAAGCGAGTCGAAATTCCGGCTCGTCCACTAGGTCCCGCAGCAACGGACGTGCAGCGCATGCTCGCGCTCGAAGTGTATGACGCGTTCCCGAATATTCTGCTGAGCACCGTCGACTATCGCAACACGGGCACGAGCGACCTCTCGATCGAGAAAAGTATCGATCAGCGTCATCGACTGAGCGCGGAACTTGCCGACGCGAAAGCCCAACCCTGGGATATGTGGTCGTTTCACGGTTCGAGCTCCGACTGGGGCAAGGATGATGTCGTCAAACTGACGAAGAAATTTTCGCAGCCCAACGTCATGGGAGAGATGGTGAAAGGCGGCTATGGTGGCGGCATTCCGGTGGTCGCCTTCTGGACGCGCCAGGTCGGCGAAGCCATCGGCCATGTGGAAACCCTGCCTATTCCCGCCTCCATTCCCGCCCGGGTAGACCAGGATGGCCGCGTAGCTGCCGAGATTGAATATCCCGTCAACGTAACGCTCAAGCCCGGAGAAGTGTATTCCACGCCTCGCAGTTTTGTTTCGGTCTATGCCGGCGACTTTTACGAGCCCCTGCGGATGTGGTCCAGTGTGTTGCAGAAAGAAGGTTGGGAATTGCCCAAGCCTTCAAGCGAAGCCTACAACGTCAGCTGGTGCGGCTGGGGATACGAATTCAACGTCACTCCCGCGCAGATGCTTGGCACAGTTCCCAAACTGAAAGAGCTGGGAATCAAATGGGCTACCCTCGACGACCGCTGGTTCGATACGTACGGCGACTGGAATCCGCGCCATGAAACCTTTCCCGGCGATTCCATCAAGAAGATGAACGACGACTTCCACAAGGATGGAATTCTTGTGCAACTCTGGTGGCTGCCCCTCGGTGTGGAAGACGGCGAGGGTCGCTGGGAGTCGCACAAATACATCGTCTCAAAAGTCGCGCAAGAGCATCCCGACTGGCTGATTCTCGACAAAAACGGCAAGCACGCGCGCATCACACGCAACCTCGCTGCGATGTGCCCCGCTGTGCCCGAGGTGCGCGCATACCACAAGAAGCTGACCGAAAAATTCATTCGCGACTGGGGGTTCGACGGCAGCAAACTCGACAACATCTACAGCGTGCCTGCCTGCTACAACCCCGCGCACCATCACAAATCTCCCCAGGACTCCGTCAATGCGATGGCCGATGTCTACAAGGAAATTTTTCAGACCACGCGCGCCATCAAGCCGCAAAGCGTCACGCAGTCCTGCCCCTGCGGCACGCCCCCATCGCTGGCATGGCTGCCCTTCATGGATCAGGCCGTGACCGCCGACCCAGTAGGTGCTGTCCAGGTGCGACGCCGCATCAAGATGTATAAAGCCCTGCTCGGACCGGCGGCCGCCGTCTATGGCGATCACGTCGAGCTCTCCGAGATGGATCGAGTCGGCAACAACTGGGTCGAGCATGGCGAGGATTTCGCCTCCACAATCGGCGCCGGCGGAGTAGTCGGAACCAAGTTTGTGTGGCCCGATCCCGGTCCGAAATACCAGGCCGTCAATCTCACCACCGATAAAGAAGCCCACTGGAAAAAATGGATCGGTCTCTACAACCAGAAAATGCTCTCCAAAGGCGAATTCAAAGACCTCTACGTCTATGGCTACGACACGCCCGAGGCCTATGCCATCGCGAAAGACGGAAAAATGTACTACGCGTTCTTTGCGCAGAAGAACGCCGACTGGAAGGGCGAAGTAGAATTACGCGGCCTCAAGCCCGGAAAATACCAGGTGACCGATTATGCTGACGGAAAAACTCTCGGAGATGTAACCGCCTCCGAAAACGGCATCGCAAAAATTTCAACTGTCTTCAAAGATCACTTACTGCTCGAAGCCGCGCCACAGTCGAAACGAGAACCGCGTTGACGAATGGACCTGCTCTGCGGGCATTGCGGGAAGTTCCGTTCATGAGCGGCAGTGTCTACCACCAATCCGTCCAGCCAGCCCGAGGTAAGTCTTCAGGGGTCCGCGAGAATCCTCGATTGTGCACGGAAAAGTCGATAGTTCGAATAACTATGGTGCTCACGAAGCGTCCCTCCGCCCACGGCGGAGATCACGTCCACGTCGTGGGGCAGAAACAGAATCGAGGACACACCAGAGATTCGAGTCTCCACGAATTGAATGTCCGCGCTCAATTGTTGAAGAGAAACCTCAGGGACAGGAGAAAGAAGCTCCGTACGGATGCGCAAAATCCGAAAATCGGACGGGTCGAACCAAGCTACACCTTGAAAGTAAAGGGGCACGGACTTGCCCTGGTAGCGAAACAATCCCGGCAATCTGACGGCCTGTGGTTTCTGAGCAAATGCCAGAACCACGCTGCGGCGCCCGTCCAACTTCTGCTCGCCCAAATATCGGAAAGCGGATTGCTCCTGATTGTGCGGGAAAAAGTAGACCCATGAGGTGGCAAAGCCCTGGGAGAGTGGCTGACGGCCGGTTTCAGAAGCCGTCGGTTGCTGGCCCTGTCGGATCGTCTCGACTGGAGCTGCCTGTCCAGCCTCGGGCGAATTGGGTTTCACATCGTCAGCCTGGAACTTGTCGCCCGTCTTCAAGTCGACGCGAAATTCATTCAAATTGATTTCTGCACCCTCGAGACGGGGCACAATGAGATAGTCATATTCCCGATGCCCACCGGAAACGCTTTTTGCAGAATTCGTAACCGACTCACGGGCAATCAGATTGGGTGTGTTCCGTGCTGTGTCAAGCAACCTCGCACCTATCTTCTCGAGCAGGGGCTGAAGCTCGGTCTGATCTGCCGCTGGCTTGAGCTGCCGAAGATCGGGAACCAGTGCTTGAAGTTCTGCAACTGTGCACGTACTGAAATTTGGGTAATTGATTTGAGCCGCCGGGGCCGAACCAACCGGCTCGGGCGCCTTTGGCGCGGGGGGAGTTGCGGTCCTGTTTTCGCCCATTGCGCGCGGGAAGACGGGATCCAGCGATATGCTGCCGTTTATTGGCTGCGGTTCGACAAATCGGGAATTGTCGATCGGAACATTGACTTGGACCTCCCTCACGGTAATCGTGGTCCTAAAGTAGTCATTTTCGCGAACAATAGTAAAAGGTTTTTTGATTCCACTTACTTCCCGATAATCTGAAAGGGTCACAGAATGGTTCTGCCCTTTGTAGCGAAGCAAAAGATATGTCTCGGTGTCGAAATAGTAAGTGTCGCGCGAGTGCGATTTGGGGTTCTCGACCTTGATCTCCCACGCAACGCGGCCTTCCATTTTCATTTTTCCGGCCAAGCGGATCTTGGTGTGTTCGTCGCGTTGCAACGGTGAAAGAGTAAAACCATTTTCGCATTCATATTCCTGGCCAGGTTTGGGAGTGAACTCCTGACGCTTCAAGGAATTGTCGATGTACCATGCGACTTTGCCGTCACAACCGCGAACTCCCATCACCAAGTTATTTTCAGAAATTGTTGAGTTAAAACGAAGGTTTGGACTTTTGAAGTAACTTTCATATCTCCCACGTTGTGGCAGGTCCGGCGGCGGAACAGATAACCGCCCGGGGTTAGTCAAGTTCGGGTTGGTGATCTTGTTCTGTATTTCCCCTCGCTCAACGAAAGTTGTAACTGACGGAATCTGTTCTGCCCCGATTGCATGGAGGTAACGGGCGATGATCTGGTCCGGCGTGACCGATTCCTGAGCAGCGATAGCGGGTGTCTGGAAACGAGATAACATTACGGCGGCCAAGGCAAGGACTCGGCGGGAAATTACTTCATTCTTCCTGAATGGCTGTCCCGGTCGTACGATTTCGCAAATGTACTGCTTGACTCTCGATGTTGGTGCCGGAATCGGGCGTGCGGGACGCTTCGCTGGCGTTTGAAGCATGGGGATCTATAGTACTCCTCTTAGTTGTTCTATTTGTAGAGGGCCCATGACTGGCGAACTACGCTTCCGCCAAAGTGCCTATGGTTGGAAAATTGTGATTTCACAATAACTATCGCAAAATAGCAGCTTATACTCCTGCTCCATGAGCAAGTCAAAGAGCCCCACGGAAAAGAAGCGCACCAGTCTTGCGAAGGATCGCCGCAAGTTCTCCTGACGCTCCGCTTTGTGAAGTGCTCACGCGCAAGCTGAAACGCCGCGCCGACGGTGCGACTGGTCGAAAATCGAGATAGCTGTTCTTAACAGGCGACTACACCAACTACGAATTCAGGGAGCGTGTGGCCGGTGAGTGTGACGGCCGACACTACCCCAACAATGCTGTTGGCACGAAACGCGACCTGCCAGAACTGGACTTCTCCAGAAACCCATGTGGCACAACTTCGACGGTACGATCTCGGCATGGCACGATTCGCGGCCTGCAGGTATCCTGATCTGCCCTGAGTCTTGGGGGAGGCACGCGTGCGTGGGCTAAAAGCAAAGCGGATCCTGATCACCGGAGGGGCCAGTGGTATCGGCGCCGCCACTGCGGCACGCTTTCTTGAAGAAGGCTCGGTGGTTTGCATCCTCGATCGCGACGCGGAAGCCCGCAACAAAATCTCCCGAGAGATTCCGTCTCTCAAGGGCGCAATTGCCGCCGACGTTTCGGATCTCGAACAGGTGCAATCCGCTTTCGCGGAAGCCATCCAACTCATGGGAGGCGTGGACGTCCTCATCAACAATGCCGGAATCAGCATCCGCCACAACTTTCTCGACATCACGCCCGCAGAGTGGGATAAGGTCATCGCCGTGAACCTCACCGGCGTTTTTTACGTCGCCCAGACCGCGGCACGCCACATGATGGAACGCGGCAGCGGCGTGATTCTCCAGACTGCGTCGACCAACGGCGTCATGGGTTATCCCTATTACGCGGACTACAACGCTACCAAGGCAGGCGTCATTGAGCTGACGAAAAGTATGGCGCTGGAATTAGCGCCCAAGGTGCGAGTTTGCGCCGTGGCTCCAGGATACGTTCTGACGCCCATGCAGCGCGCCGAGTACACCGACGAAATGCTCGAACAGGTGAACCAGAAAATTCCGCTCCGCCGCCATGCCCAGCCTGAAGAGATCGCGGCGCTGTTCGCGTTTTTAGCTTCAGACGATGCCGCCAACATGACCGGCCACGTCTACACCTGCGATGGCGGAGAAACAGCCGGAGGGCTGGCCAGCCGCTGACGCAATGCAGCTCGCCAACAAAGTTGCGATCGTAACCGGCGGCGCTTCCGGCATCGGACGCGCCGCCGCCCTTCTGTTCGCTCGCGAAGGCGCTGCCGTTGCGCTCGCTGATTTGAATGCGAAGGCGGGACAAGACGTCGTCAGCGAGATTCAGGATACCGGCGGACGAGCGTTCTTTGAATCGATCGACGTTTCCAAAGCAGCCGACTGTCGCAGTCTCGTAGAGCACACACTACGCGAGTTCGGCAAGATCGACATCCTGTTCAACAACGCCGGTATCATCCGTCGTGCAACAATCCTCGATCTCAGCGAAGAAGACTGGGACCGCGTCATGGCCGTCAACGTGAAGTCGATGTTTCTGCTCTCGCGAGAGGTCATCCCGCACATGCAAAAAGCCGGAGGAGGTTCGATCATCAACACTTCTTCCGGATGGGGCCTGACCGGAGGCGCGAAAGCAGCGGTCTATTGCGCCTCGAAGGGCGCGGTAGTGCTGCTGACAAAAGCCATGGCGGTTGACCACGGCCCGCAAAATATCCGCGTAAACTGCATCTGTCCCGGCGACACTGACACCGGCATGCTGCGCAGCGAGGCCCAGCAACTTGGAGAAGCGAACGACCGATTTCTTGCTGAGGCCGCGAAGCGTCCGCTCGGCCGTGTCGGGACGCCCGATGAAATCGCGCGCGCAGCGCTCTATCTGGCGGGTGACGCATCTTCATTTGTCACTGGCGCCGCGCTGGTGGTGGATGGCGGAGGTCTCGCTGGATCGGTTTAAATTTCTATGCGGCTCGAAAATAAAGTTGCGTTGATTACCGGCGGCACCTCAGGAATCGGTGAAGCTGCGGCCGACTTATTTGCCCGCGAAGGAGCGAAGGTCGCCATCACCGGACGCAACGAAACCCGGGGCCACTCCGTCACCGCGCGTATTCTGGAAACTGGTGGGCAAGCGATTTTCCTGCGTACCGATGTCCGCAAGGCTGCGGAATGCAAGCGTGCAGTCGATGAAGCGATGCACTCTTTCGGACGGCTCGACATTCTGTTTAATAACGCCGGCGTCTTCTACCCGCAGACTGCGCTCGAATGCTCCGAGGAAGAATGGGACCTGCAAATTGATATCAATTTGAAGGGCACGTTCCTGATGTCAAAGTATGCGCTTCATCCGATGATCGCGCAGGGCAGTGGAGTCATTATCAACAACAGCTCCGGATGGGGGCTGGTCGGTGGCGACAGAGCCGTCGCCTACTGCGCATCGAAAGGCGGCGTTGTATTGCTCACCAAAGCCATGGCGGTCGATCACGGACGGCAAGGCATTCGCGTTAACTGCATTTGTCCCGGCGATGTCGACACGCCCATGCTGCCGGAAGATGCGAAGCTGCGAGGTCTTGACTGGAAGACTTATCTGGCTGGTTGCGAGAACCGGCCGATGGGACGCATTGGAACAGCGGATGAGATCGCCAAAGCCGTGTTGTTTCTTGCGTGCGACGACTCTTCCTTCATGACCGGAGCCGCGCTCGTCGTCGACGGCGGAGGGACGGCAGACTAGTCGAGCGTCATGTCTACTGCGATCAGTACGCGAAATCGGCAGCGGTCCAAAGAGTGGTGTCAGCGCGCGCAGCAATCGCTGATCGAGGGCGTCAACTCGCCGTCACGAGGCGCAGCCGTGTACGCGCCCGGCCCGGTAGTCCTGGAACGCGGCCATGGTTCGCGCGTCTGGGACATCGATGACAATGAATATATAGATTTCATGATGTCATTCGGCGCGCTGATCCAGGGACATGCGCATCCGAAGATTGTCGAAGTAGTGGCGCAAACGATGGCAAAGGGCTCGCACTTCGCCGCCGCCACTCCCGCCGAAGCCGAGGCTGCCGAGCGCTTTCAAAAGATGGTCCAGTCCGCCAAGGCGGTGCGTTTCACCAACAGCGGAAGTGAGGCCACAATGCTTGCTTTGCGCCTGGCGCGCGCGCACACGGGACGAACGAAGTTCTTGAAATTCGAAGGCCATTATCACGGCTGGTACGACCCCTACTGCCTGAACGGTCACAGTCACCCCGCAAATGAATTGGGTCCGAAAGAAAATCCCACACGATTTCCCGACTCAGAAGGCATTCCCGCCACAACTTTCGATGACGTAGTTCTCGCGCCGTGGAATGATCTGGAGGCACTCGAAACTATTCTGCGGCGCGACGGGCGCGAACTGGCGGCCATCATCACCGAGCCGATCATGGCAAACATGGGTTGCATCCTGCCTCGCGACGGCTACCTGCAAAAGGTTTGTGACCTCGCCCATCAATATGGCGCGCTATTTATTCTCGACGAAGTCGTCACTGGATTTCGCTATGCTCCCGGAGGTTGCCAGCAATTCTACGATCTGAAACCTGACCTCAGCACCTTCGGCAAGGCTCTGGGCGCGGGGTTTCCCGTCGGCGCAGTGGCAGGGCCGCGGATGATTCTCGACCGCATGCGATGGGGAAGCGGGATGGTGCTGCACTACGGAACCTTCAACGGCCATCGCCTGACGATGCAGGTGATCGCAACAAATCTGGACCTGCTAGCGGCCAATGGTGGCGCGGCTTACAAGCACATCTACGCGGTAGGGGACGGAGCCATCGCCGGCCTGCGCGATATTTTCCGTCGCAGGAAAATGCAGGCAATCGTGCAGGGCTTCGGCCCGATGTTTCAGATCTACTTCACAGATCGCGCTGCGATTCACGATTATCGCAACTATTGCCAGAACGTTGACACCGTGAAATATTCGCGCTTCGTTCACGGGTTGCTTGACCGCGGAATCTATATGACGCCCTCCAATGGCCTGCACTGGATCATTTCGACTGCGCACACGATGAATGATGTCGAGACGCTTCTCCGTGCCGTCGATGAAGTCTGCGGGGAGTTGGCGTGAGCACCGTCGTATTCCTGGGCGGTGGGCGCATCACGTCCGCGATGCTCGCGGGACTTCGGCTTGCCAAGGTCAAAGATCGACTCGTTGTTCACGATAGGAACGATGGGAAGCTGCGTGCACTCAAAAGGCTTTATCACGTGGATGTCGAGCGCGATCTTCTGAAAGCCGCGTCGGTGGCCGACTTGCTTATCATCGCGGTCAGGCCGGATTCTGTGCGGGATCTTCTTCGCAGCATAGAAAGCATCAGGCGGCCCACGCTGGCGGTGAGTGTAGCTGCGGGAATTCCGTTGCGCCGGCTCAGCAAAGCTCTGGGAGCGCCTCTGCGCTGGGCGCGAGCGATGCCGAGCCCTGTATGCCGCATAGGGCGCGGGTTGACGGCGGTCACCTTTCCCGCGACCCTGCCGCGCCAGGACCGTAAGCGCATTCGCAATTTCTTCCTGAACGTCGGGCAGGTTGTCGAGATTCCTGAGACAAAGTTCGATGCCTTCACGGTGACTTACTCATCGAGCCATGGCTACCACGCCCTGGCGACGCTGGCGAAGGCCGCGCAGGAAGCGGGTCTTGACCGCAATACGGCCCTTTTAGCCAGCGCTCATGCCCTCGCGGATGGGATCACTGTGTGGCGCGATGGTAAACACTTGCTGAAATCGCTGCTTGAGGAAGCGACTACGCCGGGTGGGATCGCTGAGGCGACTATAAGGGGCATGAACTCAAGTGGATACAGGCGTGCCGTCCAAAGAGGAATGCGTGACGGGTTGCGGCAGGCGTCTTTGCTAGCGCGTGGGAAGTGAATTCGCAAAAGTGACGATATGTTCCACGTGGAACACTAATTGGCATTATTGTACGTACATATTTTCGGCACAATCCACGCTAAATCGCGGGGGTAGAGAGAGTTAGCCCGGAGCGTTACACTCGCGAGGCGCTGATTTATCAGCTGGCGCGTCTCGTAACCTGCTCAGGATACTCGGCTTCGGTCACAATCCGCCGAAGGGCGAGCGCGTCGTGAACTGCAAGTCCTTGGCTATCATTGTCGAAATAGATGAACACTGCTTTCAATTCTCGCGCCCAGGTTTCAATTCGTCTCGCCCAGCCATTTAGAGCTGACATTGAGTAGCTGCCCTGATATTTGCCGGGCCCGGGACCATGTAGACGGACGTAAGTCCAATCGGCTGTGAGTTTAACGGGAGATTGGTTACCGGCGAGGTCCCAGGGGCAAAAGGCGGCATTGAACTTTTCCAGCAGGCGGTAGACGGGAGCGGTGTGCCAAGTGGCATTGCGGAATTCGAACGCATAACGCCGCCGGGGCGGCAGTGCTTTCAGAAAATAATCGAGGCGATCAAAGTTACATTCCCAAAAGGGAGGTAACTGGAAGACGCCTTCAGCTTCTTCATGTGCGTGATGAAGCGACTGCCTTTGGCTGCTAACAAAAAGTGGTTGGGCGTCGACGCTGCCCACTCCTCGACCGCCTTTTTCGACGGCAGACGATAAAAGGTCGTATTCAACTCAACCGTCTGGAAGCGCTCGCTGTAGAAGGAAAGCATGCGGGCTGGCGAGAATAGCTCGGGGTAGAACGGTCCTCGCCAGTGCTTGTAGTGATAGCCTGACGTGCCGATATGAATTTCAGCCCGCATATCCGGTGGACACTGCACGCGATCGCTTGGATGCCCACCGGATGGACAGGTATACCTGGATTTCAGCCAACTCAGCGTTAGGCGGCGCGCCGCGTCTGGCTGCTCTTCTCCGCGCGGCTGAACAGATTGTTTAGCGCCCGATTGAATGCAGGGATGTCATCCGGCTTACGGCTGGTGACAAGATTTCCGTCGGTGAGGGCCTCCTCGTCGGTCCAGTTGGCGCCGGCATTGCGCAAATCGGTTCTCAGCGAGGGCCAGGAGGTCATATTTCGTCCGCGGACATAGCCCGTCTCGATAATTGTCCACGGGCCATGGCAAATCGCAGCTACCGGTTTGCCAGCGTCGAAGAATGCTTTTACGAACTCAACCGCCTCGGGCATCATTCTAAGTTTGTCAGGACTGATGACCCCGCCGGGCAATAACAAGGCGTCGAATTGTTGCGGGTTCGCCTGATTGAGCGCCAGGTCCACGGGCATCTGGTCGCCCCACTCTGTGAATTTCCATCCGCGAACCTTATCCTGCTTTGGCGAGACGATTCTTGTCTTGGCTCCCGCATCGTCAAGAGACTTGCGGGGTTCAACCAGTTCGACCTGCTCGAAACCATCCGTTACCAGGATTGCGACGTTGAAGATTCCGATTTGCCATAGAGATCTCCTTTCAACATGAATGGGTTTGGAAAAAGAATGGGCAGTTGCGCGGACCTAAATCTGATGCGCCAAATCAAAACTGCCCAGGACACCCACCACCCAAACGTAGTCTTGTCTGGGAGTGCTATTCAATCAGGTGATGGATGTAAGCAAAACAATGGAGACTCGAATCGTGCGTGAGAAACGCCGCCCTCAGAAGGATTTTTGTCTCTAAGTTATGTCCGACGGGACTCATGCCCTCCCCGACCACAAAATCAAAAGTGGTACCCGGTTCCGGAGTATCATTCGGGCCATGAGGACGCCTGAACAGGAACGCTCGCAGATTGCTGCGGCTTACGCGGCAATGAGCGACGGAGAGCTGGAGAGAGTTGCGGCTGCGGCCTACGAGTTGAGTGAAATTGCGCACAAGGTTCTGGAGACGGAGATCTCCCGCAGGGCACTTAGTATTGCGATCGCGCCCGCTCCAAGCGCTGACATTTATGAACTCAATGAAGCGGTAACCGTGCGCAAGTTTCGCGATCTCCCTGAAGCGCTTCTAGCCAAGGGTAGCCTGGAATCGGCAGGTATCGAGGCTTACCTTGTCGATGACAACATGGTGCGCATCTATTGGCTTTGGTCGAATCTTCTGGGAGGAATCAAATTGGCGGTTCGTCCGGCCGATATTGAAGCAGCCACCGAAATTTTGGACCAGCCAATTCCCGAAACGATCGATACTGAAGGAGCTGGCGAGTATCAACAGCCAAAGTGCCCGCGCTGCCAGTCTCTCGACATCAACTATCGCGAACTGAACAAGCTGGTGTCGTACGGATCCATGTATTTTGGGATGCCAATTCCACTGCAAACGAATGCCTGGACCTGTCACGCATGTCATTACGAATGGGAAGAACAGAACGCAGACTCTCCGGGAAACGATGGCGTTAGTCCGTGAGCCTTGGAAGTTATAATCCCAGCCATGCGACGTTTCTTCCGCATGCTGCTGCTGGCGCTGGTGTTGCTGACGGTGGCGCTGGTGTCGGCGCTGACGGCAATGCGGTTCGCCATCCATGGGCGCGAAGTTAACGTTCCGAAAGTTGTCGGTATGACTCCTGGTGAGGCGGAACGGGCAGTTGCGGCTTCGGGATTGAATGTGGCGGTGGAGCGACAGTTCTACAGCGCGGATACTGCGGAAGGACGAATTATTTCGCAGGCGCCCGGGGCGGGCGTTAAAGTGCGGCGCGGGTGGACGATCCGAGTGGCGCAGAGTCTGGGACCGCAGCGGGTGGCAATCCCCGATGTGACGGGCGAGAGCGAGCGGGTAGCGGAATTGAATGTACGGCGCCGAGGACTTGATTTGGGATCGGTGGCGCAGGTGAACCTGGCGGACGCGCCGGCGGACCAGGTTGTATCGCAGAGTCCTCCGGCGAAAGCCAGCGGCGTGTCAGTGCCGAAGATCAGCCTGCTGGTAAGTCGCGGCGCCTCGCCGGCGGCTTACGTGATGCCGAATTTCGTGGGACAGCCGCTAGGCAGCGTGACGCTGGCGCTGCAGGATGCTGGGATCAAGGTCGGGAAGGTTAGTGTGGTGCCGGCGGGGCCGCCGACCGACGTGCAACAGGTGGATGTCCCGGTACCGTCTTCTCCGCCTGGGGCCGCGAGCATGATTGTGTCTCAGAGTCCGGGGCCGGGACAAAAGATTATGGCGGGCGCGGCTGTGAATTTTGATGTGCGGTAGTTATCGTTTTACTTGGCTTTGGCGCACACTTAGCTTTGACGCTCGATGATGGCGGCAAAGAAGCCATCGCAAGGATGAGTGCCGGGCAGAGTTCTGAGATAGGGTCCGCTTAGTAAGGAATCGATATCTTTCCAGGCCAGCTCGCCGGAATTCTGTAGCTGCTCCAGTTCTGGACAGCAATCTATCAATTTGAAATCACGGCTTTCGGCAAGCACCGTCTCCACAACAGCTTCGTTCTCCTCGCGTTCCAGCGAACAGGTGGAGTAGACGAGGCGTCCGCCGGGAGCGAGATGGGCGACGGCGGATTTGAGGATTGCAATTTGACGCGACTGGAGATCGATCAGGTCGTCCGGCCTGAGACGCCATTTGATTTCGGGATTACGGGCGAGCGTGCCGGTGCCGGAACAGGGCACGTCGGCGAGGATGCGATCAAATGCGGCGGGGAATGGAAGGCGACGGGCGTCCGCTGTCAGGACGGCGATGTTGGGCGCTTTCGCGAGTTCGCGCAGCAAACGAGCGCGGTGAGGATACAGGTCGGCGGCCAGAATTTTTGCAGCGGGATTCTGTCGTGCCATGAGTTGCGTCTTGCTGCCGGGGGCGGCGCAGCAATCCAGAATTCTTTCCCCGTTTCCTACCAGACGTGCTACCAGTTGGGAGGCTTCGTCCTGAATCGAGACACGACCCTCGCGGTAGGCTAGCGCTTTGGTTACGTCGCTGGACGGAACGCGGCGGGCGCTGGTCAGCAAACGGCCGGGGAAGAGTTTAATGCCTGCCTGGTTGAGTTCGTCCGCGGCCTGACCGTGGACGTGGATAGCGGTTTCCGGCACGAGTTGGTCGTATTCGCAGATCTGCCGCGCGATTCCGAGTCCGTAACGTCCGGCCCAGCGGTCGACTATCCAGCCGGGGTGGGCCGAGGTTGCGGCGAGCGTACCTGCATCGGTGGCGTCTTGTATCGCGAGCGGTGCAGCGGCAGAGATCTTGCGAAGGACGGCGTTCACGAAGGACGCGGCCGAGCGTTTACGTGCTCCTTTCACGAGTTCGACGGACTCGAAGATGGCGGCGCGGTGCGGGATCCGGGAAAGGAATATCAGTTGGTAAATGCCGAGACGCAGGGCGGTCAGGACCTCGAGATCGAGGCGCTCCAGTTTTTGCGACGATGCGGCGGCCAGGTTTTGGTCGAGTAGCGAACGCCAGCGTAGGATGCCCATCACGAGTTCGGTGACTAGTCCGTGATCGGCGGTGGAGAGTTTGGCGTTGCGATAGGAGTGAAGGAGTTCGGTGGCGTAGGAATGGTCGCGCTCGACCCTGAGCAAAATTTCGAATGCGGCGGCGCGGGCGGGAGTGGCGGGCATGGAGTGTGAGCGCGAGATTACCCCGGCCTTGCAAGGCCAGGTGAGAGTGTCAGCCAGTCCCTCCGGGACTGAAATCATTATTCCACTCTATCCGCGCTGAAGCGCTGGGCTATTTCGTTCGCTCCTCAGCCGACAGCGATTTTCATACAAGAATTCATTGTCCCAGTTTCTCGCCGGGTTGCGGTTGATAGCCATTGATAAAGTCGCGGGATGACATGCGGCGTTTGCCTTCGGGCTGGAGTTCGATCAGTTCGAGGGCGGTGTCGTTTCCGCATCCGGCGAGGAGACGCGTTGAATCGGCGCCGAGGTGGCCGGGAGGCAGTTCCTGCGTTGATTCGGCTGGAATGGTGCGATGGATTTGTAGCTGGCGTTTGCGAAACAGAGTGTGGGCGCCGGGCCACGGTTGAAATCCGCGAAGGCGATTGTAGATTTCGGTTGCCGGGCGCTGGAAGTCGATGCGGCCGTCTTCTTTGATGAGAATCGGCGCGAGAGTGGCTTGCGCATTATCCTGCGGGCGGGGGCGAGATTGGCCGCTCTCAAGTTCGCGGAGAGTTTCAAGCATCAAGTTGGCGCCTGTGGCCGCGAGTTTTGGAGCGAGCGTCTCGGCGGTATCGTCGATGGCGATGGCGATTTCTTTTTGCAGCAAAATGTCGCCGGTGTCCAGGCCGGCGTCGATTTTCATGGTGGTGACGCCGGTGACGGATTCTCCGCGCGCGATTGCCCACTGAATGGGTGCCGCTCCGCGGTACTTCGGCAGCAACGATGCGTGCAGGTTGAGATTGCCGAAGCGCGGGAGGTCGAGCATCCATGGCGGGATGATGCGGCCGTAGCCGACGACGATAATAGCGTCAGGATGAAGTGCGGAAAGCTGCTGGCGGAATTCCTCGTTGTTTTTGATTTTGTCGGGCTGGACTATGGGAAGGCCGAGGCGGAGGGCAGTTTCCTTTATCGGCGAGATGGCGAGTTCCATGCCGCGTCCGCGGGGGCGGTCGGGTTGCGTGACGACGAGCGGCACGGAATGTCCAGCCTCGATAATTTTTTCGAGGGTTGGAACGGCGAAGCGCGGAGTGCCACAGAAGACGAGGATCATAGGTCTCCGGGTCAGAGGTCACGGGTCACAGGTCACAGGTCATCGAAAACCAATGGCAACCTAGTGAAGCAGGATACGGCGGGTCCTGAAACCTATGACCTATGACCTCTGACCCGTGACCTCTGCCTGTCCTTCTACCATTCTCCTGCTTTTGTCAGTTTTTTTATTTTGCGCTTGATCAGGTCGCGTTTCAGGGCGCTGATGTGCGAGATGTAGAGTTTGCCGTTCAGGTGGTCGGTTTCGTGGAGGAAGGCGCGGGCCAGCAGGTCTTCGCCGGTGTGTTCAAAACTTTTCCCGGCGAGGTCCTGGGCGCGGATGGTCACGGTTTTTGCGCGGCTAACGTCTTCACGAAAATCGGGGATGCTCAGGCAGCCCTCGGTTCCGCGCTGACGGCCGTCTTTTTTTATGATCTCGGGGTTGACCAGGACGAGTTTGGCTCTGGGATCGTCTTTGAAAGTCACGTCGACTACCGCGACTCGTTTTGAAATTCCGATTTGCGGAGCGGCGAGTCCGACGCCGTGGGCTGCATACATAGACTCGAACATATCCTCCACTAGTTTTCTGAGATCGTCGTCGAAGGCGGTTATGGCTTCGGTTGGTTTCTCCAGCACAGGGTCGCCAAATTTTACGATGGGATGAATCATCTTCTGGTCAGTAGTTCCTCAGTTGTTCGAGATAGCCCTGAAAATTACGTTTCGTCTCTTTGATCGAGTCGCCACCAAATTTTTCGAGAGCGCAGCGGGCGAGCGTTAGGGCGACCATGGCTTCTCCGGCAACGCCGGCGGCCGGCACCACGCAGACGTCGGAGCGTTCGTAGGCGGCCTTTACAGGCTCGCGGGTAGAGAAGTCCACGGACTGCAAGGGGCGACGCAGAGTAGAGATCGGTTTCAGATAACCACGCACTCTTATTTCCTGGCCATTCGAGACGCCGCCTTCGATGCCTC
>QIAJ01000194.1:4981-6332 GCA_003225495.1 Acidobacteriota bacterium | reverse complement strand
CTCGCTGAGCGACTATGAGACCCCTGCCGCAGCGGAATCACTGGTACAAAAGGTAGATAGCGCAACATGCTATGCAGAGAGGAATTCCTTCACCCTTAACTCTTTAATCCTGTCCCGCACCTTCGCGGCCCGCTCGAACTCGAACCGCTTCGCCGCATCGCGCATTTCAATTTCAAGTTTGGCCAGATAAGCGTCGAGTTCTTCCTGCGTCTTGAATTCAGGAATACCTTCATCTTCAGTACTGGCCAGGTCGTTGTAATCGGCGCCCACGATCGCCGCCAGCGTCATGTCGAGCGGCCGAATAATCGATTCGGGCGTGATACCGTTCTCTTCGTTGTACGCCTGCTGGATAGCGCGGCGGCGGTTCGTCTCGTCGAGCGCTTTCTTCATAGAATCCGTCATCCGGTCGGCATAAAGGATCGCCCGCCCATTCAGATTGCGCGCGCAACGGCCGATCGTCTGGATCAGCGATCCTGCCGAACGCAGGAAGCCTTCTTTGTCCGCGTCAAGAATTGCCACCAGAGAAACTTCCGGTAAGTCCAACCCTTCGCGAAGCAGGTTGATGCCAATAAGTACGTCGAACTCACCTTTGCGCAGATCGCGCAGAATCTTCACCCGCTCAAGCGTCTCGATCTCGGAATGCATGTAGCGGCACTTCACGCCGACTTCGCTGTAATACTCGGCCAGATCTTCGGACATGCGCTTGGTGAGCGTTGTTACGAGCACTCGCTCATTCAGTTCTGCACGCCGCCTGATTTCATGCAGGAGGTCGTCGATCTGACCTTTGACCGGGCGCATCTCGACCGGCGGGTCGATCAGTCCAGTCGGACGAATAATCTGCTCCACCACCACGCCCGCGGATTTCGTAAGCTCATACGGACCGGGCGTTGCCGAGACATAAACGATCTGGTTAGTGCGGTGCTCGAACTCCTCGAATGTCAACGGACGGTTATCCAGCGCCGATGGCATTCGGAAACCGTATTCAACCAGTGTCTGCTTCCTCGATCGGTCTCCGTGATACATGCCATGCAGTTGCGGCACGGTCTGGTGGGACTCATCGATGAAGAGCAGGAAGTCGCGCGGAAAGTAATCGAGCAGCGTAGGTGGAGGCTCGCCGGGAAGGCGCCCGGTGAAATGGCGCGAGTAGTTTTCAATGCCATGACAGTAGCCCATGGCCTTGATCATTTCCAGGTCATACATCACGCGCTGGTGGATGCGCTGCGCTTCCACCACGCGTCCCTGCTTTTCAAGCTCAGCTTCCCACCACGCCAGTTCCTGCTTGATCGAACTGACCGC
Organism: Acidobacteriota bacterium; assembly: GCA_003225495.1. Taxonomy (GTDB): domain Bacteria; phylum Acidobacteriota; class Terriglobia; order Terriglobales; family Acidobacteriaceae; genus Acidiflorens. The sequence goes on along the minus strand of QIAJ01000194.1, from coordinate 5,036 downwards.
CGACGATCGTGTCTCTTCCTTCATCACATAATGCGTCTTCGGATAAATCGGCAGC
>QIAJ01000194.1:0-4943 GCA_003225495.1 Acidobacteriota bacterium | reverse complement strand
TAGATTTCGATGACATCGCCGCGCACCCGAAACGTTCCGCGCCGAAATTCTCCTTCGGTGCGTTCGTACAAAATCTCGACCAGCTTCTTGGTGATGTCTTGCCGCTTGATCTTTTGTCCCTTTTCAAGGAACAACAGCATGCCGTAGTACGCTTCAGGCGATCCCAGGCCGTAGATGCAACTGACGGAAGCCACGATCAGGCAGTCGCGCCGTTCGAAAAGCGAGCGCGTTGCGGACAGGCGAAGCTTGTCGAGCTCGTCGTTGATCGTAGATTCTTTTTCAATGTAAAGATCGGCCGCGGGAACGTACGCTTCGGGCTGGTAGTAGTCGTAGTATGAGACGAAATATTCAACAGCATTGTGCGGAAAGAAGCTTTTGAATTCGTGATAAAGCTGCGCCGCCAAGGTCTTGTTGTGAGCCATCACGAGCGCGGGACGGTTCGCCGCCTCGATCACCTTGGCCATCGTGTAGGTCTTACCCGACCCCGTGACGCCCAATAAAACCTGATGCTGTTCGCGGTCGAAGATTCCCCGTGTCAGGCTCTCGATGGCGCGGCCTTGATCGCCCTGAGGTCGATAGCTGCTGGCGAGTTTGAATTCCACGCCCCCCATTATAAGGGGGAGCACCTAGATCCCGAATCCGCTCAGGTGTTCGCCCCATGTAATGATTCCCGGCGCTTCCGGCAGTTTTGGCACATTCGTCTTAGGGTGTACCCCTTAGAACCTGAGCAAAACTCTGATTCTTATCCAGTAGAGACCTGATTGAATCGCGTTTTGCCCACGAAACATGCGGTCTACAGAATTCCACATTTTGTTCCCGGCTTTCTGTAGATTTGGCCGCGAGGATGCATAAGCAAAAGGCAAGACCCGAATCCTAGGTTCACGTCGGGACCCTGAGGACTGCTCGCCGCCAGGGAATTCGATGTGACCCTGTACTGAGGTGCAAACCATGGACGAGCAGCTCAACCGAGTGGGACGCCGTGAGCGGCAGATTATAGACCTGTTGCTTCAGGGTTGCGACAACTCAGAGATTGCGCAGGATTTACACATCGCCGAGCGCACGGTGAAAGCGCACTTCAACCGTTTGTTTCAGCGTTTTGGAATCAAGGGTGGTATCAAACGCGTGAAGTTAGCGACTATGCTTTACAGGAGACAGCTATGGTCGGAGAAGCAGTCAACCCCCGAGGACCCAGCCAAAGAGAACATGCCATCATCCAACTTGTCGCCGAAGGCTGCAAGAACCGGGAAATTGCGGATTCCCTCGGCACTACAGAACACGTTGTCAAGAATTACCTCCGCGTAATCTACGATAAGCTCGGCCTGTGGAACCGGGTCGAACTTGCGCTCTGGTATGAAGCCCGGCAACACGAACAGGCCTACCAGGCCTAATTTTTTTCAAGCAAGAAAAATGAAACGCAGGCACTGTGTATCAGTGGCCTGCGTTTTTTGTTTTTGCAGAATTGATCGAGCGAACCCTACTCGCAGGCAGCACGACTGGCCGGTTCGTACTGATCCATCTGCGCTTCACGTTGCGTAGTCGGACGACCGCCTGGTGCTTTCCCATATAACTCTTCGCCCACGCAATAATATAAAGCGGTCTTCGGATCGACCCACACCGGAATGTTCGGATTACCTCGACCGGGCATCGACTCCGGCGCGTCGGCTAATCCCAGACTCACCATCGCTCTTTCCCATGGACGCAAGCGTGGTTTCTTCTGAACGGCTCCTACAGGCGCCGCAGACAGCACCCAGATCATCGCAAAGGTTGAAACGATGATTGCAACGACCAGGTAGAGGTCGGCTCGATGGAATCGCAATCGCAGCCGCAGGTCGCGCAGATTCCAGGGCGTTGCAACGACTTCCCCAGATTCGATTTCCGTCGAAACAAGTTCCATGTCGTCGGCGGAAACATCGACCCGCTCTGGCGCAGAATTCAGCTTCGCCAAAGTGCTGTGCGACGGCGCATACTCCAACTCTTTTGTGGACCGTGCGATTTCCTCTTCGCCTTCTTCAACCGCAGGCGTCCGACCCCGCCCAAAGCGAAATTCATTCATGTTGCCGGTAGCTTCTTTCGGCTCAGGCGAGATTTCGAAAAGATCCGGAAGCTCGTCGCTTGCCTCATCCCGAACCGTCTCGCCAGGAGTGTGATTTGAAGCTGCCGGCTGATCAAATACCCCTTGCTCCTGGCTCATCAGCCACATAGAAGCCCACTTGCGCTGCAACTGCTCTCCAGGACGCTGCTCCTCTGCCGAGCAAAGCTCACACAACCGTTCGCCTTCTCTGGCGGGGGCTCCACACTGCGTGCAAACGTGTTGAGGCTCCTGGCTGCGCCGGCGTTTGGCATTGTGCTCTTGAATGGTAAAAGCAGCTGCCAGCATGTCCTGAAAGGACTGCTCGTCAAGGGTCAGCTTAGGTCTGCTGGTAGACATGGGAATTGAAGGGAGGGCAGCCCATCTGGCCTTCATTGTAGTGCAAGTCCGGGACGTGGAAACAGGAAAAGCAGAGGAATGCCGGCAGATAACAGAGGGCGCCAGGCCGGAGACATTGGACGCCGCCGGCTGCTGTATCGCGCGTGTTGCGACCTATGCCTTCATTACGCGGTTACCGTTCCTTGCAGGACGTACCCCTTGGTTCCCGTTTCCGGATTCCACTATGGGAAACCCCTCATGAGCGGAATCTAAAAACATTCGCACCAGGCTCGACTGAGGCGACCTAACCTTAACATTACAGGCCACTTCTTCATTGGCGAACATTTGGCGAATCGCGTGCACTTGTTTCCGGCGGGTCGCGACCCCATGAATGCACTGAAGGAGCAGACGAGACGCCCATGATTAATCTCAATGAAATAAAGATTACGCCCCGTGACCAGCAGGTGCTACGGCTGCTCGTCCAGGGATGCAGCAATAAAGAGATCGCCAGCCAACTGAGCATCAGCCCCCGCACGGTGAAGCAGCACCTCCGCACTTTGTTTCTCCGCGCCGGGATCAAGGAAGGCCGCAAGCGGGTCAAGCTCGCCACCGCCATGTTCATAAAGGAGCAGGTGCAACCATGCAACCGCGCGATCGGCTAACCACTAAGGAAATTCAAGTCGCGACCCTGGTCTGGCAGGGCCTTACCAACCGCGACATAGCGGGCGTGCTGGGAACCAGCGAGCAGGTCATCAAAAACTACCTGCGCACGGCCTTCGACAAACTAGGCGTCTGGACGCGCCTCGAACTAGCCCTCTACGTGGCCAGCCACGGCGGATCCAGTTGGCACCTGGAGCTGGGTCTGGCCCCGTTGCCGTCCGTAAGCCCCTGGCCAGGCAGTCCCGAGAGCGTGGGGCTTTCTGAAAATAAGAACAAAGCTGCTGCGGCAGGCCGCGGAACCTAGAAACTTTCGTCGCGAGATCTTAGTCCGCATTTCGCCGATCAAGATCGGGGCTTAAGTGGGAATCGCCGGCCACACCGGAAATGCAAACCCATTCCGCCGCCTGGGCACAAGCCCGCCGAAAGCGAGGAGTTGAGCCAGCAGCAAGCTCGCCGATTTCCCTGGCAGAAAGCGATTTCACATTGCTGACTGACGTGAACTTTTCCAAGGGCGCCAAGGCTTCCCCAAGGAGACTCTCTAACTACCTTGCTTTCAGAGAGTTCTCCTTCGGGATCTGATCTCTAAAAAATATTCGTACATTGCCGCTCCAGCGTCCATCTCGGTAATGAAATTGCTCGATTACTCCCGGAATCATTCGACCCTTTTGTTCGTCTCACCGAAACTGAGGTAGGTATGGGATACAAAGAAACTTTCTGGATGGCCTGCGACTCGACTGAGCAGCTGCGAGCCGAATATGGGCCGTTCCACACCCGCGAGGAAGCCGAGACCGAAGCCCGCAAACTCGGCTTCGGCTACCTGCTTCGCTACGAGCACATCCTGGGACCGAAAGAAGAGATCGAAGAGGTCCGGTGCGTGTTTATCGAACTGCCTGACGCGCCCTCAACCGTAAAATCCGGCGTCACCTTCCACACGCGTTGCGCCAGCTGTGGCGAGGCGGCAACCCACGAACTGTCGTGGCAAGCCGAGGTCTGGGCTGATATCCACGAATTCGAGCATTCTCGCCACAAAGTCAGGCTTTTCGAACATGCCATTGGAGAAGGTCTGCGCGAGATCGGAGACTGGCGCGGGCACGCCGCCTGATGCTGATCTGCACTACCATCTGAAATTATTTCCTCACGAATCGCCTTGGCGCTACGTTGCAAATTACTGAGCCGCACGATGTCGGCCTCGCCTTTTCCGACACCGCACAAATAAACCATGGATGTCAGGGAACTCGGCGGGCAATCAAGGTATTTAACGGCCGACGTCCGTATACCTGCAGCGGCCCTGCCACCGTGGGTACATCCAGGTACCCCGTGGTCAAACCATCGGTCGGCAGCGCCGTGCGCCAAACTTTGCCGGAGCGCACGCCCTGGCAATCGTCATCATAATCCGGACGATTGTTTCTCATGCGATTCGATCTTGCAAAAATCCAGCCCCTCCCATTGCGTTTTCGCCGTAAGACTCCCCTATGAGAACCTTTGTCGGTAGCCTCCAACATCCGATCACGGCAAACAACACAAACACCGCCACGATGGTGTGCAAGGTAGTAACGTTGGGTTACCCTCTTTGAAGTGCAATTACTTTTCGTATATTCGCAAGATAGGGTTATATCCACGGGACAATCTTGAAGCACCTACCGTGAAGACCTGATAGCCGCTCGCACGACTATCTGTAATTGTCTTGCGACAATGAACTTTGATCTTGATTCACAAACGCGCCGCCAACTTGGTTTTCAGCTGATTGAAGTAGTAGACAGTTTCTTCGCTTCCCTGGCCGATCGAAGCGTTCAACCTCCTGCCGGGGAACGGGTCTACCAACCCCACTCGGGTGGGCTTCCCGAGATTGGGGACGACCCGTGCGACGTCCTCCGCC
>QIAJ01000032.1 GCA_003225495.1 Acidobacteriota bacterium | reverse complement strand
AACAACTGGACGCCTTGAAAGTTCGCGCCGGGATCACCGGCGTTCTCGTCGATCTTCCCTTGCAGGTCGGTCAACATGTGTTGCCAGGAACGATGTTGGCGAAAATTGTGCAGCCAGATCATCTGATGGCAACTGTCAAGATTGCAGAGACCCAGGCGCGCGACGTTCAAATTGGCGAGCCAGCCTCGGTTGACACTCACAACGGCATAGTCGCAGGTACCGTCATGCGGGTCGATCCCGCGGTACAAAACGGAACGGTGACCGTCGACGTCAAACTCACCGGGGAACTTCCGAAGGGTGCGCGGCCAGATCTGAGCGTAGATGGAACCATCGATCTTGAGAGATTGGACAACGTTCTCTACGTCGGACGCCCGGCATTCGGGCAGGAGAGCAGCACCATCAGCCTGTTCAAACTTGGCCCGGACGGGCAGGGAGCACTGCGTGTGCCGGTCAAGGTGGGTCGCGCCTCGGTGAATTCGATCCAGATTATCGAGGGCCTGCATGAAGGTGACACCGTCATCTTGTCCGATATGTCGCGTTGGGATAACGCGGATCGCATCCGCCTCGAGTAAGCGCACAACTAGACAACCAGGAGCCAGCAAATGATTGAAGCAGGACAGCCACTCATTCAGATTCAGGACATGACGAAGGTCTTTTACACCGACGAAATCGAGACGCACGCGCTTTCGGGCATTCACCTCTCCGTGAAAAAAGGCGAGTACGTGGCGATGTCGGGGCCATCGGGTTGCGGCAAGTCAACGTTGCTTTCGATCATCGGACTATTAGATACACCAACTGCAGGCCGCTATTCCCTCAACGGAAAAACGGTTGAGAACCTCGATTTTGCTGAGCGCTCGCGTATTCGCAATCAGGAGATCGGCTTCATTTTTCAGAGCTTCAATCTGATTGGCGATTTGACCGTCTACGAAAATGTCGAACTGCCACTGACCTATCGGCAAAAAATGCCGACTGCCGACCGCAAGACGCGAGTCATGGAGGCTCTGGAGCGGGTCGGAATGGCGCATCGCGTTCGCCACTACCCCTCACAACTCTCAGGAGGTCAGCAGCAGCGCGTAGCCGTGGCCCGCGCGCTGGGTGGAAAACCATCGATTCTGCTCGCAGACGAGCCGACCGGCAATCTTGATTCGCGGAACGGTGAAGCCGTGATGGAACTCCTGCAGAACCTGCATCGCGAGGGCGCGACCATCTGCATGGTGACGCATGATCCGCGCTTCGCCAAGCACGCGCAGCGCGAAGTGCATTTGTTCGATGGCAAAGTGGTGGCGGAGGAAGAGCTCAAAAAACTGCTGGCGGAAGTGCAGGCATAAAAATCGATCCCAACGAGGCGTCGCGGCGCCAGTGAGGAATCATGGAGACGTTGTTTCAGGACATTCGATTTAGTTTTCGTATGTTGCGGAAGGCGCCCGCATTCACGGTGGTAGCGGTGATCGTGCTCGCTTTGGGTATCGGAGCAAACACCGCGATTTTCAGTGTGGTGAACGCAGTATTGCTACGGCCGCTTCCGTTTCAGGATCCCGATCGTCTCGTGCAGGTCTGGCACGTGCCGCCGCAGAAGAGTTTCCCGGGGATGACCAAATTTTCTGTCTCCCCGGCCAATTATCTGGATTGGGCTAGTCAGAATCATTCGTTTGAAGGTATGGCGATCTACGGATTCGCCAACTACAACCTGACGGGCAAGGGAGAACCAGAGTCGATTTCTGCCATTCGAGTTTCACCTGAGTTTTTCTCTGTGCTCAGGGCGCGTCCGCTGTTAGGTCGCACGTTTGCGCCAGAGGAGAATCAACCGGGACACGGACAGGTCGCGGTCCTCAGTCAGGCTTTCTGGCAATCGCACTTTGCTTCCGACCCGAACATTGTTGGTCAGACAATCTCTCTGAATAGTCAAAGCTACACAGCAATCGGCGTTATGCCCGCCAGATTGACCTTCCCTACATCTTCCGATCCCAAGTCGCAGCCGCAATTGTGGACACCGCTTGCCTGGACCGATGAACAGCGAGCTGTGCGCGGAAATCACAACTATAACGTCGTCGCACGGCTGCGACCCGATTCCGATGTGAAGCAAGCCCAAGCCGAAATGAGCACCATATCGTCCCGGCTCGAGCAGCAATATCCCGCGGACGACAAAGGATGGGGCGCGTTCGTCGTGCCGCTGCGGGATGAACTGGTCGGAGAGGTACGCCCGGCGCTGCTGATCCTGTTAGGGGCGGTGGCCTTTGTGCTGCTGATCGCGTGCGCGAATGTTGCCAACTTAATCCTGGTGAAGGTGCTCGCCCGACGAAAAGAAATTGCGATTCGCACGGCACTGGGCGCAAGTTCTATTCGCGTGCTTCGGCAGATTCTGTCTGAGACTCTGCTGCTTTCACTTGCCGGAGGCGCAGTGGGCCTGGTGGTTGCTCATTTCGGGGTTAGCCTGATCACAGCGTTTCTGGCCCAGAAGCTTCCTCGCGCCGCAGACATTGCGGTAGATGGCTCGGTAATGGCTTTCACTCTTGGAATTTCACTGCTGACGGGCATCATCGCAGGCCTGGTGCCTGCCTTCCGCGCGACGAAAACCAATCTGAACGATTCGCTAAAGCAGGGACTCGGCCGAACCGATGCTGATTCCAGCGGCAACCGGACTCGCAGTGCACTGGTGGTCGCCGAAGTCGCTTTGTCCCTCGTGCTGTTAATCGGCGCAGGGTTGATGATTCGCAGCATGTCCCGATTACATAATGTTGATCCCGGGCTCGATTCTCATAACGTCCTGACGATGACGCTTGAGCTTTCCCGTGTGAAATACCGAGAACCAGTTCAGCAGGTTGCATTCTTCGATCAGTTGTTGCAGCGGGTGCGGGGGTTGCCAGGGGTTGAATCTGCCGGTGCGATCGATTCCTTGCCTCTCAGCGATGGCGGCTCTGTTCAGCCTATTGCTGCCGAAGGGCATCCGGTGGTTGCTATGTCCGAACAGCCGGAAGTGGCGGTCCGAGAGATCGAGCCGGGATTCATCCACACCATGCGCATCCCCGTTTTGCAAGGACGTGGATTTACAAGCGCAGATGCTGCGGATCGACCGTCAGTAGTCGTGATCAGCCAGTCCATGGCAAAACGCATTTGGCCGGGCGAGAATCCGCTCGGAAAGCATCTGACTCTCACCTTCTTTCCTGAGAAGTCGCGGGAAGTAGTCGGGGTTGTCGGAGACGTAAAGCAGGATGGGCTGGATGTTGTGGATCCTTCTGCAACTCTGTACCTGCCGATGGCGCAGCAACCGACGCCTTACATGTCGCTCACTGTTCGCACGACGTCCTTGCCATCCACTCTGGTTCCAGCGATCGCGAACGCCGTGCACGAAGTTGACCGCGAGCAGCCTGTTCTTGACGTCATCACCATGGATGAGATCGTGGCCGGCTCACTATCCCACCAGCGCTTCAACATGCTCTTGCTCGCTGCGTTTTCTGGACTTGCGTTGCTGCTGGCGGCAATTGGAATTTACAGCGTCCTTTCCTATTCGGTAAGACGGCGCGTGCGGGAGATCGGCGTCCGGATGGCGCTGGGCGCGGATCGCCGCGACGTCTTACGGATGATGCTTGGACAAGGGGCGAGGTTGGCATTCATCGGCGCAGGCATCGGGATCCTGGCGGCTTTCGGTCTAACTCGGCTAATGGCCAGCCAGTTGTTCGGAGTGACCGCAACGGATCCGATCACATTTCTGAGTGTTGCCACGCTGATCGTGGTGGTGGCATTAATCGCGTGTTACGTTCCAGCGCGCAGGGCAACAAGAGTCGATCCTGCGGTGGCGCTGCGGTACGAGTAGCGAGGAGATAAGAAGATGACCGAACTAATCCAAGATCTCCGCTACGCTCTGCGGCAGTTGCGCAGGAGCCCAGGGTTCTTTTGCATTGTCGTGCTCACGCTCGGACTCGGCATCGGAGCGAATACGGCCATCTTCAGCATGGTGGATTGGCTGGTCCTGCGGTCGTTGCCCATCCAGGACCCGGACCAGGTGCATTATTTGGAATTCACGAAGTCCGGTGAAAACTCCGAAACTGAATTCTCTTATCAAGAGTTTGCAGAAATTCAACAGCGCACGACGAATGTGTTTTCGGACATGACGCCATTTATTTCCGGCGGTCTGATGGGAGCGCAAAACTCTCAAAACGGCCTGACCGCGGACGGTACAACCCAAGCGGTCCAGACGGCTTACGTAGGCGGTAATTTCTTCGCCATGATGGGTATCACCCCTGCTGCGGGGCGATTCATTTTGAGTACCGAAGGCAAGGTGGCGGGCGCCGACCCGGTAGTGGTACTGAGTTACAACTACTGGAAAACCCGCTTCGGCGGTGACCCCGCAATCCTGGGGCAAGCCGTTTTCGTTAACGGTCACCCCGTGACCATCATTGGAGTTGCGGCCAAGGGTTTTCTCGGGCCCACTCCTCTTCTCCAAGTCCAGGCATATCTTCCTCTGAGCATGTACCTGATCGAGCGAGGAGTTGGAGCCGACTTCCTCGCCGATCCCAAGGCTCGCAGCATGATTGCCTTGGCGCGGGTAAAGCCCGGCGTGGAGATCAAGCAAGTTCACTCCGAACTCTCTGTTGTAGGCGAACGACTGCTGAAGGAATATCGAAGAGAGGGCGGATTTCGAGAACTGCGCGCCAACCGGTTGCGGCCGCCAGGGATCATGAGCGGAGGGAATCCATTTCCCAAACTGGCAGCGTTGTTCATGACTCTGGCTGCGTTGGTTTTGGCTCTTGCATGCGTGAACGTCGCCAACCTTTTTCTGGTGCGCGCGGCAGGACGCCAGCGTGAGATGGCGGTTCGTGCCGCGCTGGGCGCCGGAAGTGGCCGCTTAGTCCGCCAACTGCTTACCGAAAGTTTGGTTGTAGCAGCTCTCGGTTGCGGGGTGGGAGTCTTGCTCGGCTTGGGGGCGGATCGGCTACTCGGCTCTGTATCGCTCCAAAGTGAGCTGCCGATCGTCTTTGATTTCAGTTTTAACTGTCAGGTTTTCGCGTATGCCTTTGCAGTATCGGTGGCTGCTGCACTGGTGGTGGGGGTTGTTCCGGCGGCGCGCGTCAAGCATGGCAATTTGCGGGAGGTGCTGCACGAAGGCGGACGCACATCGACGGGCGGACGCCAACGTTTACGGAGCGTCCTGGTGGCAGTCCAGGTTGGCGGATCGCTTACGTTGCTGATTGTTGCCGGCCTGTTTGTACGCAGCCTTCGTGGCGCTCAGAATACTGATCTTGGGTTCGATCCTCGGTCAGTCGTTAATTTGACCCTCGACCCGAATGAGATCGGCTATACGGATGTTCAGAGCCGCGTTTTCTATCGCTCGATACTGGAGCGCACGCGGGCTCTGCCGGGAGTGGAGTCCGCGAGCCTCGCGTCCTCCGTTCCGTTGAGCGACACCACTCAAGCTAGTAAAGACCTGGTAATTCCGGGTTACGCGGCTTCCTCAGACCACGATCCGCCGCATGCCGAATTCAATGTGGTTTCTCCAGGCTATTTCGAAACCATGCGGATGGGCCTGAATCGCGGGCGCGATTTCAGCGATGCGGATAATGAAAACTCGGCCCAAGTGGCTGTGATCAACCAGGCCATGGCTGAACGCTATTGGCCCGGCCAGGATCCACTGGGCAAGCCGTTGGCGGTGACTTCTGATCCTACGCATCCCGCGACTATTGTTGGCGTGGTGCGGAACAGCCGAATGGACCACCTTTTTGGGGCTTTTGAGCCGATCTTTTATCTTCCGCTCGCGCAGAGCAATTCACCGGCGGCGACGCTGCAGATCCGCTCCGCGCAAAGTGCGTCGGCGATTGTTCCCCAGGTAAGAGCAATCGCCCAGTCGCTGGCACCAGCGATCCCGGTCTACGGTGTGCGCACCATGACGGAAGTGCTACACGGCGGCAACGGCTTATTGTTCTTCGAAATCGGAGCGAGCCTGGCGGCCGCGTTGGGAATTGTCGGGTTGATTCTTGCGACGGTAGGTGTCTACGGCGTGATGTCATACGCCGTCCGGCAGCGCACACAGGAAATTGGTATTCGGATCGCGCTTGGAGCCCAGCAGCGAGACATTCTGGCAATGGTTGGCCGCCAAGGCGTGCTGATCGTCGCGATCGGCTTGGCTGTCGGTTTGCTTGCGGCGCTTGGCGTTGGACGCCTGGTTAACGATTTCCTCGTGGGTGTTGCCTCGACGGACGCGGTTACCTATATCGGAGTTTCTGTCTTGCTGGCTGCTGTAGGGGGCTTGGCTACGTATGTTCCCACGCGCCGGGCTACCAAGGTCGATCCCATGGTGGCGTTGCGATATGAGTGAGGAGGGGATAAGAAGATGACCGGACTACTGCACGACCTTCGTTATGCAGCGCGCCAGCTCCGCAAGAGCCCCGGCTTTACCGCCGTCGCCGTCATCACGCTGGCATTGGGGATCGGCGCCAATACCGCGGTGTTCAGCGTGATCGACGCCGTGATGCTTCGTCCGCTGCCCTATTACCAGCCCGAGCGGCTGATCGCGGCGGAATCGATCAACACGCATCAGGCCGGATCTGCCGTCCTGTCCTACCCTGATTTCTTTGACTGGCGCGCTCAGAATCACACGATCGATCACCTGGTGTCCTATCACGACACGTCGCTCACGCTTACCAGCACTGAACAGCCTGTTCGAGTTGATGGCCAAGTTGTCTCGTGGGGCTTCCTCCCGGCGCTGGGCGTCAGCCCAGAGCTGGGTCGCGGTTTTGCGGCAGATGAGGAAAAAGCCGGCATGCGCGTTGTGTTGATCAGCCACTCGCTGTGGTCGTCGCAGTTCGCTTCCGACAAATTGATTCTGGGGCGCCAACTTAAGTTCAACGGCGAACTCTACACCGTGCTTGGCGTTATGCCGCCATCGTTTCGCTTTCCCGTCAGTCAGCCCAAAAACGATATCTGGACCACACTGGCTGTCGATGATGACCCAACGGTTGAAAGACCCATTACCGCGGCCCGAGGGGCCCATTTCCTAAGTGTCTTCGGACGCATGAGGCCCGGCGTCACGGTCCAACAGGCGGATGGGGACCTGAAGATGATTGCAGCCCGGCTAATGAAGCAGTATCCCGACAGCAACACCGATCGCGACTCGGCCCGTGTCGAAACCGCGCTCGCGGCCCTGATTGGCGACACTCGGCCCGCGCTTTTGCTCGTGCTCGGAGCGGTCGTACTGGTATTGCTCATCGCGTGCGGCAACATCGCGAATCTGATGCTCGCGCGTCTGCGAGAACGGCAGCGCGAAATCGCAATGCGCTCGGCGCTGGGCGCAGGCCGCAATCGGATTGTCCGGCAGTTACTGGTCGAGAGTTTCGTTCTAAGTGCGGTCGGCGGCGGCGTTGGGTGCGCGCTGGCCTTTCTCGGCACTCCCGCAATTTTGAGGTTGGTCGGCAACAGCGTTCCCAGAGCGGTGGATGCCGGGGTGGATCTGAGAGTACTGGCCTTTTCAGTATTCCTGTCCTTCGCGGCTGGGCTGATCTTCGGCATCATCCCGGCAATCGTCTCTTCGCGTACCAATCTTGTCGCGACTCTGAAAGAGGGCGGACGCAGCGAGACTGCCGGACGCGACTGGCTCCGTTCGTCGTTGATTATCGCTCAGGTCGCACTCGGACTGGTCCTTACTGCCGGAGCAGGGCTGCTCATCACGAGCTTCGCGAATCTCTGGCGAGCAGATGAAGGTTTCAATCCTGACAATCTCCTTTCGCTGACTTTTGAAACACCGGACCCCCGCTACAAGGCGACACGTCCGCAGTTTTATCGCGCGTACTTCGACAAGCTTCGGTCCCTGCCCGGCGTTCAATCGGCCGCCGGAGTCATGGTCCTTCCCATGACCAATGACGCGATTGATATCTCTTTTGAGAATCCCGAACACCCTGTTCCGAAGGGAGAGCAACCGGCTGCGGATTTTGCGCCGATTTCTCCCCAATACTTCAGCACCATGCAGATCCCCCTGCTGAGCGGTCGTGATTTCACCGAACGCGACGACGCAACCGGACCACAGGTATTGATTGTGAACCAGGCATTCGTGAAGGAGTTCTTTCCAGGAGAACAGGTACTCGGGAAGAAACTTAAACCCGGCGCCGGCATGGGAAAGCGCGAAGGCCCGCCGTGGCGCGAAATTGTCGGGGTTGTCGGGAACGTGAGGCTCGGCATGACACAACGCGAAATGCGCCCGGCGATGTATGTTCCTGCCAACCAACTTGAGAGCTGGTGCTGTCTGCATTCCATTGTGCGCTCGACGCTCGATCCCATCAGTCTCGAACAATCCATCAGGCAGGTGGTCGCTTCCATGGACCGTGAGATCCCGGTTACGGAGGTCCGCACCATGCGCGATCTGATGTCCGCGCAACTCTCGCAGCCGCGATTCACGATGGTGTTGCTGGCCACCTTTGCCGGACTTGCCATCACGCTTACGGTTGTTGGCCTCTATGGAGTCATGACGTACTCCGTCACGCGACGCACGCGGGAGATCGGCGTCCGTATGGCGCTGGGAGCCCAGCGTGCCGTCGTCCTGGGCATGGTTCTGCGGGACGCAGCTGTCCTGTTGGCAGTGGGAATTGTCGTTGGGGTCGTGACGGTATTGGCTTCCGCGTCCATCTTGCAGAGCATGCTCTATGGCACCGGATCTCGAAATCCTGCGGTGTTGACGTTGGTTTGTCTAGGAGTAGCGATTGCCGGATTGGTTGCTGCTTACGTTCCGGCCTTTCGCGCCGCGCGAGTCGACCCCATGGTCGCGCTGCGGTACGAGTGAGGACATTGCAATGAGCAAATATTGGCAGGATGTCCGCTACGCTCTGCGTCAGTCGCAGAGAAGCCCCGGCTTCACGGCGGTCGTGGTCTTGACCCTTGCTCTCGGGATTGGCGCCAACAGCGCCATCTTTACGGTGGTCGAAGCTGTACTCTTGCGCCCACTCCCGTATCCAAAATCCGACCAAATTGTCGAGCTTCAGGACTTCAACCCCCGCCGTGTCGAGAATCACGGGATCATCAGCGTGCCTCGTCTTCAGGACGTGCGCGACCAGAATCATGTTTTCGAAAGCGTGGCATATCAATTCCTCGTGAACTCGACGCTGGCGTTGCCAGGAAAACTTCCGGAACGCGCGCAAGGCTCCGGGGTCTCCGGCGATTTCTGGAAAGTGATGGGCGTTCAGCCGCTGCTGGGAAAGACGTTCGATGCCAGCGGTGATACTCCACACAGCGCCGACTACACTGTGCTGAGTTATGGACTTTGGCAGCGCAGGTTCGGAGGCGACAAAAACGTTATCGGTCAACAGATCACGCTTGGCGGTCAGACATCCACTGTGACGGGCGTGATGCCCCGGGGGTTCGATTATCCGAGCGGGACAGAACTATGGAGGACCACTCATTTCCCGCTTTGGCAAATTACGAACCGTGGCGACGCGTCACGTTTCATGGCAGCCGTGGCGCGGCTAAAGCCAGACGTCACTCTCCGTGATGCGCAAAATGATCTCACTGTCATCGCTTGCAGACTTGCCCAGCAACATCAGCAAACCGATGCAGATTGGGTTTTCCGGATCGTCCCTCTGCATTCTGCGTTGGTGGGTGACCTCCGCCCCGCGCTCTTGGTTCTTATGGCCGCGGTGGTTCTCGTCTTACTGATTGCGTGCGCCAATGTCGCTAACCTGCTTTTGTCGCGGGCTGCCTTCCGGCAACGCGAAGTGGCGATTCGGCAGACACTCGGTGCTGGCCGGTGGCGTCTGATCACGCAATTTCTCACCGAAGGCGTACTGCTCTGCCTGGCCGGCGCCTGCGTGGGCTTAGCCATCGTTATCCCTCTTATTCAGGTCCTTGTAAGCCGCTTGCCCAAAGGACTAGTGCAACCGGAGGGAATTCACGTGAATGCCGCGGTTGTTGCGTTCACCTTCAGTGTGTGTGTCCTGACCGGAATACTAGTGGGACTCGCCCCGGCATGGTCGCTCCTTCGAGCCGACGTTCAAACTACTCTCAAGGAAGCCGAAGTCCGCACTACCGGCTTGAGCTCATATCGGTTCCGCGGATTCATGATTGCGGCTGAAGTTGGATTATCCCTTCTCCTTCTGGTCGGCGCCGGGCTCCTGATAGAGACCTTCTGGAAACTTCAACAGACGCAACTCGGGTTCAATCCCGATCACGTCCTCACCTTCGAGATTTCATTTCCCTGGGGCTCCGACCCAATCAGGTTGCATCGTTTCTACAGCGCTGTACTGGATCGCCTGCATGCCATACCCGGCGTAAAGGCAGCCGGAACTATAACTCGTCTTCCTCTCCATACATTCAGTCTGCCGCGAACATTCTGGCTGGAAGGCGAACCGCAGGTCGCAGGCGGCGGTATGCTCGCCGAAACACGGAGCGTCTCCGGCGATTACTTCCAGGCAATGAACATTCCTCTGCTTTCGGGCCGTGTCTTTACCGAAACTGACACGCAGCCCAAGGCGCCGCCGGTCATATTAATAAGCAAGCTGTTTGTCGACCAGTATTTTCCACATAAAAACCCTGTGGGACAGCGCCTGCGTTTTGACGGCGGCAGCGCGGAAATCGTCGGCGTGGTTGGAACGGTGCGCGGCCAGGGTAACGATTTGCAAGCCTCGCCACGAGCACAAATGTATTGGGTGGATGACGGACGCTGGCCAAACAACCAGTTCGCGGTCAGATCCTCAGTGCCGCCTGAAACTTTAATTCCCGCGATCCGCGAACAGATCCACCAACTCGACCCGAATCAGGCGATCCATAGCGTCGCCACCATGGATAGCCTGGTGGGCGATGCCGTTTCCCAGCCGCGTCTGAATATGTTCCTCTTGGCAACATTTGCCGGACTGGCGCTGTTGCTCGCGGGCATCGGCTTGTATGGAGTAATCGCCTACCTGGTGAGCGAGCGCACCCGCGAGATCGGTGTGCGCCTCGCGCTGGGCGCGCAGCGGGGTCAAATCCTCCGGTTCTTCGTGGGTCAGGGAATGAAATGGTCCCTGGGCGGTGCCTGTGCGGGATTGATTGCTGCGGGACTGCTCGTGCGCTTCTTGCGCAGCTTGTTATTCGAAGTTGCCCCCTACGATCCACTGGTTTTTGCGGGCGTGGCAGTGTTTCTCGGAGTCGTGGTGTTGGTGGCCAGCTATTCATCAGCCCGCCGCGCAACGCTAATCGATCCAATGGTCGCGCTGCGGTACGAGTGAGTACATATGAAAACCATTCTCCAAAATGTTCGCCACAGCTTCCGGTTGTTATGGAAGAATCCCGGCTTCACCGTTGTGGCAGTTGCCACCCTGGCGCTTGGCATCGGCGCGAATACCGCAATTTTCAGCGTCCTCTATGAATCTCTGCTCGCCCCGATGCCTTATCCGGACGCGGACCGGTTGGTAATGGTGTGGTCAAAGATCGATGGCCGCAACGCTGTTTCCGCAGGCGACTTCACAGATTGGAAACGTCAGAACAAGACTTTTGAGGATCTGGTCGCCTGGAGTGGCGGGTTCTACAACCTCGCTACTCCCGAGCAGCCAGAGATGGTTTCCGGCCGAATCGTCAGTCCCGGTTATTACCGCATGCAAGGCTTCAATTTTTTTCTGGGCCGCGATTTCATTCCGGAGGAAGCGACCACAGGCAGGGAACATGTCGTCATTCTCAACCACAAGACCTGGGCGCGTCTGGGTTCTGATCCAAACATCATCGGCAAACCTCTTCGCCTGAGCAACGAGACCTATACGACAGTTGGAGTGCTCGCGCCTGGTCTTGCGGATCGCTTGACGGATGGCGACTTGTCCGTGCCTCTCGCCTTCAAACCGGAGCAGATGAACCACGACTTCCACTGGCTGTTGGTGATGGGGAAGCTGAAGCCGGGTGTCTCACTGGCACAGGCGCAAGCGGACATGAAACTCGTAACCGACCGGATAGCGAAAGACTTTCCGAAGTCGAATAAGGGCTGGGGAGCGAGCGTTGAACCACTGCACAACGATTTTCTTCCGCCCGAACTGATCAAGAACCTATGGCTGTTGATGGCCGCCGTCGCCTTCGTACTCCTGATCGCGTGCGCTAATGTAGCAAATCTTCTGTTAGCGCGCGGCATGTCGCGGACCAGGGAAATCGCCGTCAGGACCTCGTTGGGAGCTACGCGGGCCATGATTTTTGGTCAGTTCCTGGTTGAGAGCCTGATCATGGCCGGACTCGGCGGAATCGCGGGCATCGGCCTGGGCCAGGTGATCATGAAGCTCTTGATGTCGAACATACCGTTCGAACTTCCATCTGAAGCCGACGTCAGGCTGAGTGTACCGGTCCTGCTCTTTACATTAACGGCAACCACAGTGGCAGGCATTTTCTTTGGGTGTGCCCCGGCGTGGCAAGCTTCGCGCATAGATCCAAACGAAGCGCTGAAAGAGGGCGGCCGCACCGGAACGACAGCCGGAAAACAACGTTTGCGCAGGATTCTAGTCGTGGCTGAGTTTGCGCTCGCATTGACCCTGCTGACAGCTGCCGGACTAGCAATGCACAGCTTCTGGAACGTCACCCGCATCGATCTGGGCATCCGCAAAGACCACGTTCTGACGTTCTTTCTGCCTGTATCGCAGGATCGCTTCACGAAAGCGGACGAGATCACCTCCTACTACCGGCAGATGCTGGAAAAAACACGCGCGGTGCCAGGAGTGGTGGATGCCACGGTATCCACGGGTGGGCCTTTACAAGGCACTTTCGGTGGAATGCCTTTCAGTGTGTCCGGCAAACCCGTTGCGGATCCGTCGCTGCGTCCGGGTTCGCCCTTCCAGATGGTCACGCCCGGGTATTTCTCAACATTCGGGATCAGGATCGTAAAAGGGCGGAGCTTTACCGACCAGGATGCAGCGAGCGGGGCCCGTGTCGCGATGGTGAACGAAAATTTTGTCCGCCGCTTCTTGCCTGGGGTTGATCCGCTCACGCAAGTAGTGGATATCGATGAGTTGATTCCCGGCGCCGCCAAGACTGGCGGCATCGTTCACTGGCAGATCGTTGGCGTCTTCCACAACGTCAGAAATGGTCGAATGCGTCAGGATGATGACACGGAAATCGAAGTGCCTTTCTGGCAGAGTCCTTGGCCGACCGCGGGAATGGCGGTTCGCACGCAGGGAGATCCGGCGGCCATGACCAAGAGCATCGCCGCGGCGATTCATTCGGTCGATCCAAATCTTCCGCTCGCCAATATCAAGACAATGGATCAAATCTTTGCCGAGTCCTTGCTCGGAGACCAATTCATCGCGGCGTTGTTTGGAGCTTTTGCAGCGACTGCGCTCGTGCTCGCCGCTTTGGGCGTCTATGGCGTGATTGCTTTTGGAGTAGCGCAACGTACTCGCGAAATCGGTTTGCGGATTGCGCTCGGCGCAGGCAAGCAACAAGTGTTGCGATTGATTTTGCGCGAAGGACTCATCCTGGCCGCCGCGGGCCTGGGTGTTGGCTTGTTAGGAGCATATTTTCTAGGTCGCGCAATGCAAAGCACACTCTACGGTGTAGGGGCGGTTGACTTAGGCGCTTTCCTTGCTGTTGCTGCGGTCTTGCTGACGTCGGCATTACTCGCGTGCTACGTGCCTGCGAGGCGTGCAACCAGGATCGATCCGATGGTGGCTCTGCGGTATGAATGAGGAGAATGAATGAGCGGACTGTTTCAGGACGTTATTTTCGGACTGCGCATGATGCGCAAGAGTCCCGGCGTAACGGCTTTGGCGGTAATCACACTGGCGTTGGGAATCGGCGCCAATACTGCCATTTTCAGTAATGTGAACGCTCTGCTTCTCCGGCCTTTCGCGTTCCCGGATCTCGATCGCGTCACGGTTGTATACGAAACCGTTCCCAAGCAGGACGCCACCAACGTCAAAGCCGCTCCCGCAAACTTTCGCGACTGGATCGAGCAAAACAAGACTTTCGATCACCTCGCAGCCATTCACGGCTGGGATGCCAATCTGACCGGCGAAGGCGTGGCCGAGCGAGTGGAGGGCTACCAGGTCACTGCTGATTTTTTCTCGCTACTCGGCGTGGCACCGCAACTTGGCCGTCAAATCGGCAGTGCAGACTTTGAGCATGGCACAGCGCCGGTCGTGGTGGTGAGCAATGGCCTCTGGCAGCGGCATCTGGGAGGAGATCAGAACATTGTCGGCCGAAGTCTTCTGCTCAACGGGCAGAAATTTGTGGTCATCGGTGTCGCGTCTCCAGACCTTGATTTTCCCGTTGGCGCGGAAACATGGACTCCCCTCGATCTTAGGTCGGAGACCGGAGTGGATCGAGAAAACCATTACCTGCAAGTGATCGGACGTGTGAAAACAGGCGCGTCAATTTCGCAGGCTCAAGCTGACCTGCAAGCCATCGCGAACCGCCTCGGACAACAGTTGCCGAATACCAACGCCGGTCATGGGATCAGAGTCGTGCGATTGGTGGAAGATCTAACATTCGGGACTCGCCAGTTTGTCATGGTGCTGATGGGGGCAGCAGTATTTGTGTTGTTGCTGGCGTGTGTCAACGTGGCCAACTTACAGTTGGCCCGAATCTCCGCTCGTCAGAAAGAGATGGCTGTTCGCATCGGACTAGGGGCAAGCCGTTGGCAACTGATACGACAGCTGCTTGTGGAAAGCATCCTGGTGTCACTTGCCGGCGCGGGTGCGGGAGTTGTGCTTGCTCATTGGGGAATGAATGTTCTTCGCCGTGGCATTCCGCCTTTCATCGTGGCGCACGTTGCAGGATTGAAACACTTCGAGATTGACTCCCGAGTACTTCTGTTCACGCTCTCAATTGCTGTGCTGTCGGGAATTCTGGCAGGGCTGGCGCCAGCCATTCGTTTCTCCCGCTCCGAACTGAGCGACACCCTCAAGGAAAATGCGCGTTCGGTAAGTTCGAGTTCGGGCACTGGACGCCTGCGCAGTCTGCTTATCGTTTCCGAGGTTGCGCTTGCCTTGGTTCTGTTAGTAGGGGCAGGACTCATGGTAACGGGTTTTCGCAACTTGTTAACCGTCGAGATGGGATTCGATCGCACGCGCGTGCTGACGTTCCACATTGCAGTGCCCGGGGACAAATACCAGAAAGATGACCAGATCCGCGCCTACTACGATCACGTTATTCAGGAACTGCAGTCGTTGTCGGGCGTAGAGTCCGTCGCATGCGTAACGAGCTTGCCTTCCGGATGGAGTTGGAATTGGACGGAATACACGGCGGAAGGCCGTCCGCCGACATCAGCGAGTGAACGCGCATCG
>QIAJ01000191.1:9948-10874 GCA_003225495.1 Acidobacteriota bacterium | reverse complement strand
CCCGGACTGTGGCCAATAGTAGCCCGCCTTCTATCAAACTCTAATTGCCCATTTACATTCTTGTAATCCCTTACTTGTAAAAGTGGCGTGTCCGAGCTTTTGTCGTAAATCAAAGCGCGTCCCTGACCTTGCAAAAGCCGTCCCGAATCCTCCCGTTGTGAAATTACTTTAATGCTATACGAAAGGGCAACAGCGGTGTAGTATGGTGCGTTTTCCGGGCCCAAGCGACTAGTAACTTGCCAAGTATCATCGCACCTTAACCATCACCATCAGCTGCAAAGTGAGGTCCAGTATGCATGCGATTTCCGGGTTCATGATCGAACGTTATTGCCATCGGATGTTAGTGTTTTCTTTGGTCCTAACATTGCTCTCCTCGGCTCGCGCGGGTGATATGAGACTCGGGAAAGCGTCCTTGGATCGCGCCGCGGCTGACAGGGCGGTACTGAACTCCGGATACGGAAGCATCCCACTCTCGTTTGAACCCAATCAAGGGCAAGCCGAGCCAGGCGTCCGTTACCTAAGCCACGCCAGGTCCCTGTCCCTGTTCATACGCGACCATGACACCACCATCATGGCTCGCCCTGGGACCGATTCTCAGCTAACGAAATCGCCTGCGCTTATCCGTCTGACCTTTCCCGGCTCAAACCCCAAAAGTATCCCGAGCGCTCTTGACCGGCAAGAGGGGATCAGCAATTACCTTGTTGGACAGGATCTTAGTGGCTGGCACGCAAACATTCCTAATTTTGCAAAAGTGCGATAT
Source organism: Acidobacteriota bacterium (assembly GCA_003225495.1). Lineage (GTDB taxonomy): Bacteria > Acidobacteriota > Terriglobia > Terriglobales > Acidobacteriaceae > Acidiflorens. Next base: position 10,114 of record QIAJ01000191.1, on the reverse strand, counting down.
CGAAATCTCTATTCCGGTATAGATCTCGTCTATTACGGCAACGGGCAGTCTCTCGAACAAGACTTCCGTATTGCTGCCCACGCTGACTACCGAAAAATCCGCGTTCGTTTCGGTGGAGTTTCGAGCCTGTCCGAGGCTAGCGGGACGGGCATGCTCAGGGTTAGTA
>QIAJ01000191.1:8087-9684 GCA_003225495.1 Acidobacteriota bacterium | reverse complement strand
AATCCCGAACAAGCGGCGTGCAATGACTCCTGTAACTATACCGACATCTTTGTCACCAAAATGAATCCGACGGGGACTGGGCTGTTGTACTCGACGTTCATTGGTGGATCCAACGGTGACCAGGGCACCGCGATCGCGGTGGATTCCGCCGGTAACGTCGTGGTTGCCGGAATCACCTGGTCTTTTGATTTCCCGCTGAAGAACGCGGTAACGGTGGTCCTCTCTTCCTATGCCAACCACGGTTTTGCATTGTCGTTGACGCCCAGTGGTTCCAAGCTCAACTTTTCCACCTATTTAGGGGGAGTAGGTTCGGATGCCGCCACAGGCATTGATGTTGATTCTGCGGGTCAGGTCTATGTTGCTGGATACACCGGTTCGTCGAACTTCCCGATCACGCCCGGTCACCAGATCGGCCCTCCGCCGGGAAACTATTCCAATGACATTTTCCTGGCTCAGTTTGGCCGGTTAGGCAAGTTGTTTTACTCCACGTTGATCGGAGGCAACTCGAACGGATATCCGGGAACGTTCGGCACTGGTCCCGTATCGGTGAAGGTAAATTCGGGACATGAGGCGATCCTTGCTGGGGCAGCTTTCGCAGGCTTTCCAACAACGCCTGGATCGTTCCAGCCCGACTATCCTGCCTATGGTGGCAGCAGCGGGTTCATCGCGCGACTGAATGCCAATGGCACCAACTTCGTAGCATCGAGCTATCTCGGTGGTAGTACCTATGATGCGATTTCACAGATCGACCTGGATTCTACGGGCAACATTTATGCCACCGGGACCGCGCAGTCCCTCGATTTCCCCACGACTCCCGGCGCATTCCAGACCACAAATATCCAGGGAAGCCAAGTCGCCTTTGTGACTAAAATCGACCCGGCGCTCTCCGGACTGATCTATTCGACTTATTTCGGAGGGACGCAATCGAGCTATGGCAACGGCGTATCGGCAACCGCGATAGCGGTGGACGTGAGCGGAAACGCCGTTATTGCGGGAAATACCAGTCAACCCGACCTGCCGCTGTTCAGCCCGCTTCAAAGCCAGCCTCCTCAAAGTCCTTACTATGGATATTCCACGTCGGCATTTCTTTCAATTCTGAATGCGACGGGAAGTGCCCTGGAATTTTCGACTTACTTTAGCGGTTCAACCAGCACGACCGCCCAGGGCGTTGCGCTGGATGCATCCGGGAACCCCTACCTCACAGGAACAACTTTTGACACCGACTTGCCTACCACCGCGGGGGCGTTTCAAACCAGCCCTCCTCCTTCTACCAACAATCCGCAGCATGCCTTCGTGACTAAGTTTCTTCTGAGTACGCCGAACGCCGCAGTGTGTCTCTCCACCGGAACTATTTTCCTTCGGTCGGTAGGAGGAAAACCATCCAGGTCTGAATCCCTTTCCATTACGAACTGCGGCACCGCTGACCTGCTGATTACTAGCCTGGCAGTGGGCAATCCGTCCTTTACGGCGACGTCCTCAGGATGTACCAGGATTTTGCCAGGAGCCAACTGCATCGTAAAGGTAAAGTACTCACCTGCGCCGGACAGCGATTTCGATAACAGCACTCTGAAGCTTGTTGACAATGCCCCAATTCCGA
>QIAJ01000191.1:0-7960 GCA_003225495.1 Acidobacteriota bacterium | reverse complement strand
GTCGTAGCCACAGGGGATTTTGCGGGTATAAACCATTGTCCGAAAATTCTGCAACCCAATTCGGGGATTTGCAATATCGGAGCGACTTTCACCCCGACTGTTCTGGGTCCCGCAACCGGTTCGCTTTTGGTCTATGACGACGCCAGGGGTAGTCCCCAAGTGGTTCAGCTCTCGGGGATTGGTATCGCCACCTATCCGCCGCCTGTAATCACATTCAGCTATCCGAATTCCGCCCCCGTCGGATCCAGTCCTGTAAAGGTCTCGATTAGCGGCAACGATATCTTCGCCGAATCCAAGGTGTTCTTGAATGGAAAGGATTACAGCGGTTCCGTGAAACACTTCCAAGGTGGTCTCGAGGTTACGCTTGGATCGGGTTTGTTGACTTCAATCCGAACTCTCTCGCTTCAGGTAGTGAACCCGCCGCCGGGGGGTGCCTCGGCTCCGTTGGAATTCACCGTGTATGCGCGGACAGTCCTCAGCGCCGCCGACGCCGTGTTCGAACCCTTTACGCAAAAATTCTACGCTTCGATCCCGGCCAGTTCTCCCACGACTCCCAACTCACTGGTGACTATTGACCCCGCGACCGGGCAGATCGGCGCGCCGATTCAGATTGGAAATGACCCTGGAGCTCTCGGACTTTCCGACGACGGGCAGACTTTGTATGTCGCTCTGAACGGCGATAATTCGGTAGTACCGTTCGATCTCGCGACGCAATCCGTCGGGTTGCCCATCCCCCTCGGCATTGACCCTCAGAAGGGTGCGCTCAAGGCTTCAGACCTTCAGGTCCAGCCCGGCGCGTCCGGCAATGTAGTCGCAACGCTGGCGGCAGGCTACTACGGCAGCGACGGAGTGGCGTTAATCTCAAACGGATCCGTCGTGTCCGAGTTTTTCAACGAACCTCCCAACAATGTTGCTCCCGGCGGCACACGGTTCGTGGGCAATTCCGATCTTTACGGCTGGCAAACCGGTTACAACTCAACCGGTATGTTGCATTTTGTTCTCACGGGAAATCAACTTCTAGAAGGTCCGGGCTTCCCTGGTTTTTATGGCCTGGGAGTATTTGCCAGCGACGGTTCGAATCTGTTCGACGTGAACGGGCAAGTCTATAACGCAGCGACAGGCGTACTCGTGGGCAACCTCGGTACTTCTGGGCTAACTATTTTTAGAGATGCCAGTTCCGGCAGAATATTCCTCAGCTCTACACCGTTCGGAGGATTTGCCGTTTTCGATTCCTCAACTCTCGCGCAGGTCGGATCTTCGGGAGGGCCGGCAACCGCCACGTTGCGTCTGGATCGATGGGGACGCAATGGACTCTACTACCTCATGCCGAGTGATTCAAGCGGCTACGATCTCGTCCAGACTCGATCCAATCTGTTTTACTCTTCACCCGGCACGAATCCGGTTCCGGCAGTTCTGGCTCTCAGTCCTTCTACAGTCTCCTCCGGCGGACGCAACTCTGTTCTGACGGTAACTGGATCTCAGTTCGTGCCGGGAGCGGTGGCCCAGTGGAATGGGGCTGATCGTACGACCCGTTGGATCGACGCTTCGACGCTCACTGTAGATATTCCCGCGGGCGATATCGCCTCTCCGGGGACAGCAAAGGTCAGCGTTATCAACCCGGCACCGGGCGGCGGGAAGTCAAACAGCGCCGCGCTAACGATTCAGTAGACGGATAAGATGTTTCACGCCTTCATGGGACACTGCAGTTTCGCACTGCAGTGCCCCAAGCGTGAGGCGCCTCCACTAAAGCAGCCCTTGACATTTCGTTTAGGATGAGGTCCTTAGTCATACCCGTGTCGGCAAGAACCTTCTGAGAGTGCAGTTGCGCTAGGACTCCCCCAATTTCCCCTTCCGCCGCCCTTCCCGCTACAATATCCGTTCCGTCTATAAGCGACCCTTGTTCACCGGAGTGCGAATGAAGCGGTTTCTGTGGCTGTGTGTGATTGTGTTTCTGTTCTTGATTTGTCTGGGGTGCGGCGACACTTTTCGGCCGGTGATTATCCCGAATCCTCCGAAGTTTCCCGACCCGCGGTCGGCCCACAGCGCGCTCACGATCAGCGACAACGGAAATCTGCCGGGCAGCGCGATGGTTTTCGATGTGACCGGCGACAGCGATGTCAGCGAAGCCGATTGCCAGGAGGGTTCTCCATGTCTGGGGGTGGCGCCCGTCCATGCCGTGCAGCAGACCGCCTCGCAGGTACTGGTCGTCAACCAAGCCTTGCCCGGGGGAACGGGCGATTCGTTGTCAAAGTTGAATTTTTCGTTCACGACCATCAGCAGTGTGACAACCATCAGCTTGCCGGCCGGTTCCGCGCCGAACTTTGTCGCGGTTGCGCCATCGGATACGACCGCCTATGTGACGCTGCCGAATTTGAGTGTTCCATCGGTGGGAGTGGTCAGTACTCAGACCAATGCCTTGGTTAGGACGATTCCGGTCGGAAATAATCCGGTGGCGATCGCCGAAACTCCCGATAGAAGCAAACTTTATGTAGCCAACAAAGGCGACAACTCGATTAGTAATTTCAATACCATTGACTTGTCGCCACGAAATCCGGGCGGCCCGATTACCCTTGGCGCGTCTCCGATCTGGCTGGCGGCACGCGCGGATAGCCAGCAGGTTTTTGTGCTGGAATCCAACGGAACATTGGCGGTGCTCGATACCACCTCGACGGGGGGGCCGGACATCCTGACTGAAACCACGATCAGCGTGCCGGGGGCTCGTTCTTTCATCTATGACGGGCATCTCAACCGGCTGTACATTCTGGGCGGGAGCCAGTTAGCGGTGGTGGACGCCGCACAGTCGGTCCCCCGACTACTGAAGAGTGTTGCCATTCCACAGATTCCAGGCGTTCCCCCGGTGAATGCATCTGCGGTTGCAGTCGCGGCGTTGCCGGATGGAAGCCGCGCTTATGTTGCATCGGTCGGATCCGCCGCACAGCCCAGTCAGGTCAGCATATCGGCAGTCCAGGGAGACGGCGTCACAGCAACTTATACATACACATTGACGGGCGGGCATGATGTCACTGCCGGGATGACCATTGCTGTTTCAGGCATCGGCACCGCCGCGGGTTTCGATGGGACGTTTATGATCGAAGGCGCCTCTGGCAGTTCTTGTGATCAGCAGCCATGTACATTCCGAATTGCTAACGCGACGCTTGCTGGTCAAACCTCAGTGGCGGGCAGTGGCTCCAGCACTATCGACAATTTGTTCCCGCAAGTGACGGTGATCAACACTTCCGGAAATACGATCAAAACGACGGTTGGGATCCCAGGGTTTCCGGAGGCGATTGCTGTGGACCCACAGGTTACGATCTGCACCACCACGCGTTTCCGCTTCAACATGACTGCTGGAGGCGACAGTTCGCGCGTTTATCTCGCCAGTTGCGACGGCGGAAATGTCAGCTTCATCGATACTTCGAATGATACCTATTTCCAGCGCTTACCGGCTCCGGTGAGCGGTCGCCCGCCGGTCAATGGCACACAGCCGCCGCCGCAGAATCCAGTGTTCATGATCGCGGGTCCTTAGGGAAAAGCGGGACCCTGGGCGCCTGAAGCGCTATTCAAAGGGAGTCTTTATGCACGGCTCAAGCCGTGCCTTCCACACCCATTTGTGAATTGCTTGAGCTAATGACTCGCGAACAGCGACGGATCTCACCCCGCGACCGCGTGTTGGGCAACGCCGCTGGGGTGATAGCGGAGGGCGACGTTCATGAAGACAGTTCCGCTGGCGGTGTTGAAGCACATCACGAGAGCTTCGGTATCCTCGCTGCTTTTGGCGCCGTGGTCCGAGGTGTGCATGTGAGGAGGGTGAACGCGGAAGTGGAAGCCCTGATCGTTCAAAGTGGTGACAGCGTTGCCGATGATCTGGTTAGCGAGTTCGCAGACGGTTTCGCGGACCAGGTCGTCGGACTGAGGCAATTCGGCGCCGGCCATACAACTGGCGACTTTTACGGCCGTTTGGGGATCGAGATCGAAAATAATCCGGCCCTCGATTTCGCCGGTGAGGCAGATCTCAGCGGCGACGCCTTTACGCCGGTAGGCCTCTTCTTCCATGCTCAGGTTCTCGACGGAGGTCGGCCCCTGTAGTCCCTGGGCCAAGACCGCATCCGCCGAGTTGATAAACGGCTGAATCAACTCCATGCGCATTCGGCTTAGGCTCCGGCTCCGGCGCTGCGCGCCGCTGCTCCATCGTCCCGCATCACGTACTTGATGACTTCGTAAAGCACTTCGGGCTTAACCGGCTTCTGTACGAAATGCCGGGCGCCGCGCTGCAATGCAGCCACGATGTTTTCCTGATATCCGACCGAGGAAACCATCACAATGCGAGCATTGGGATGCTCGCGCACGATCTTCTCCGCCGCCTCAATACCTTCCATCTGCGGCATGGTGATATCCATGAGAACGATATCGGGCGTGACCCGGTCGTATTCGCTGATCGCGGTTATTCCGTCTCCGGCTTCGCCAGCCACCTGCCCGCCGAATGACTCCACCATCCGGGCGAGGTTTTTGCGAGCGAACACAGAGTCGTCCACGATCAGGTAGCGCACGGGTTGGCCGTCTTCGCTCCGTTTTACGGGCGCAAATTGTTCCATGACACTCCTCCCCTCCTAAGCAATACCACGGGCTCTCCATCTTTCGATAGATAACCCTAGTTACTTCCGGCACTAAAGGCCCGGCTACTGCCGGAGATGCCTCCGGCTCGTTCAGACGCACATTGCGCCTGTAAAGTGTTAGGCAAGTCATCCAGGTGCACCACCCGGATCACATAGCCGCGCTCGATGGCTGCCTTGGGCATGCCATAGACCACGCAGGACTCCTCGCTTTGAGCGATCGTCATGCCTCCCGCTGCCCGGACAGCACCCATCCCCGATGCCCCGTCGTCGCCCATTCCGGTCATGATCACGGCCACGGCCTGCGGTCCGAATTCTTCAGCGACGCTGCGAAACAGGATATCGACCGAGGGGCGGTGGCCATGGACCGCAGCCTCGTCCGCTAATACCGCCACGTTTCCCAGCGGCAGCTTCTTCACCTTCAGGTGGCGGTTACCCGGACAGATGAGCACTCGTCCTGCCAGCAACAGATCGCCGGACTGCGCTTCCTTGACACGAACCGCGCAAACTTCATCGAGCCGTTTGGCAAACATTTCGGTAAAGCCGTCCGGCATGTGCTGCACGATGAGAATGCTGCCGGGGAATTCAGGCGGAAGTTGCGAGAGTACAAACTGGAGTGCATTCGGTCCGCCGGTGGAAACGCCGATCGCAATCACACGAGTCGGAGGGGCGGCGCCTGGCTTGCGAGATTTGTTGGCTGGTGCGCGATCTTCCGCGATCATCGGCGGCCGGAAGCCTTTGCTTTGCGCTGCCGCTTTGATTTTGCCGATGAATTCCGCCGCAATCTCCTCGGCTGGATTGGCTACGAAATCGAAAGCACCGAGACCGAGCGCCTTCAGCGTGATGGAAGCGCCGGTAGTGCTGTGTGAGCTGACCACGATCACAGGCAACCGCCAACGCCTCATGATCTCTTTGAGCGTATCGATGCCGTTCAGGCCGGGCATTTCGAGGTCGAGCGTGATGACTTGGGGCTTGAGGTCCTCGATCTTCTTGAGACCGAAGTTTCCGTCCATGGCCGTTCCGACCACTTCGATGGAATTGTCGCGCTCGAGAATTTTCGGGATCAGCTTCCGCATCAGCGCGGAGTCATCGATCACCAGCACGCGCAAACCTTTGCTCATGCCTGACCTCCTGCGATCGCGCGCGCCTGCGGCGCGAGTTCAGTGCCAGCCCGCAGCACACCGGCCAACCGGCTGTCGGCGGCATTGCCGCGCGCTTTTGTAAAGCGTTCCACCAGAGCCATCAGATTGAGAATCAGCACGACCCGTCCATCGCCCAGGATCGAGGCCCCGCTCACCAATTCCGTGGAAATGGATTGATCATCGAGCGCTTTGATGACGAGTTCCTCTTCGCCGACAAGCGTGTCCACGATCAAGCCGAACTTCTTGTCACCACTATTGGTGACGAGCACAAAAATCTTGCGTCCCGCCGATTCGACGCCCGGGTCAGGAGGCGCTCCGAGGCGGAGCAGAGGCAGCACCTGATTACGCAGTTGCAGCACCTCGTAATTTTCGACCCGATGAACTTCATCTTCGAAAGTTCGCGCAATCTCGACAACCGAGTTCAGAGGAATGGCATAGAGCCGCCGTTCCACGCCAAACAGCAGAGCTTTGATGATTGCCAAAGTCAGTGGCAGACGCAGACGGAAGGTCGTGCCGCGACCGGCTTCGGTTTCGATCTGTACAGTTCCCTTGAGACGATCGAGCACGCTTTGCACGACGTCGAGCCCGACGCCTCGTCCCGACAGTTCAGTGATCTCGGCGGCAGTACTGAAGCCTGGACGAAAAATCATGTCGAGAGTTTCGGCATCGGAGAGCTGGGCGGCTTCCTCCACTGACAACAAACCCTGAGACAGAGCGCGTTGGCGAACTCGTTCGACGGCAATGCCGTGGCCGTCATCGGAAACTTCGATCACGACCTGATTTCCCTGGTGATAGGCGTTTAGCCGGAGCGTTCCCTGCGGACGCTTGCCGGCGCGGGCGCGTTCTTCAGCGGACTCGATGCCATGTCCGATGGCGTTGCGAACCAGATGCGTGAGCGGTTCTGCGAGCGCATCCAGAATTCGCTTGTCGAGATCCGTATCACCGCCTTTGACGACCAGTTCAATGTCTTTGCCGGATTGACGGGCGACATCGCGCACTACGCGCGGAAACCGGCGAAATAATTGTTCGACGGGAACCATGCGGATCTTCATCACGGACCGCTGAAGGTCGTTGAGCGCGCGCGCCTGAAAGGCCATGACATCGGAGAACTTGCCGTGCAAGTCATCTTTCGGAAAGCGCCGCGCAAACTCGTGCAGCATCTGCTGCCACATGGATTTCGCCAGGATGAGTTCACCGACCAGATTCAGTACGTTATCGATCTTTTCCGTGTCGACCCGTAGCGTGTTGTCCGAAGCAGGGACGGCGGTTGCAGGCGCAGAGTCCTCAGGGGGAGCGCTCGTTGCTTTGCCATCGGGAACCGAAGGACTTGTCGTGGCCGGTTCGGTAGAGGCGGCGACCGCGCCAGTTTCGGCTGAGGCGTTGCCTTGCCACAGCGTGACGCGAGGGTTCTGGGCTATCGTCGGAATCCGGCACTTGGCGCGAATCTGCTCCGCTGATTTTTCGGAAGAAAGCGCAATTTCCACCCGGGTCACGGGCGCATCGTCGCCGGGATATAGGGCCAACACTTCTCCGAGAGCAGAAAGAGCGACCTTGATCATCTGCCGCGCGGCAATAGGCATGGCGCATTGCGGATCCAATGGCACTCGCACGTGATAAACGCGTTTTCCCGCCGCGACTGCCTTGGCAACCGTCATCCGCTCATACTCGGACCAGTGAGCAACCGGCGAGGCACGCTTGGCAGGCTTTTTTTCGACGATACCGTTACTGCCGGGATGAGCCAGCCGGGCAATCTCCAACCGCAGAGGCTCGATGTTGGGGAGCTTCTTTTTGAGGCGATAGCCCTCCAGCAACCCCGTAAAAACATCGGCGGCGCGCAGGGCAACATCGGGGACCAGAGGCGTAGCTGCGGGGTTTTCCAGTGTCAGCACATCTTCGAATTCATGCGCTAATTCGCTCAGTTCACGGAATCCGCAGGCCGCGGCGTCTCCCTTCAGGGTGTGGACAGTGCGGCGCAAGCTGCGAAGTGTCTCGGGATCGCCCGGCGCTTTCTCCAGGTGCATCGCCTGTTCATTCAGGTTCTGCACAAGTTCGGTGGCGCTCTCGAAAAACAGTTCGCGAAGCTCGTTCGCGCGATCTTCGGGGGAAGAGGTCACGCTTTCGCCTCCACTCTCTGATAGGCCGTGCCGCTGTTGTGATGCACCATCTGGAATTTATCGGTCAAACCGAGAAGACTCTCGGCATGGCCGA
>QIAJ01000190.1 GCA_003225495.1 Acidobacteriota bacterium | reverse complement strand
ATGACGTTCCACGGGGTTGTTGGCTCGGGTCGCTCGATGTGCACGTCCGAAAAGCCTGCCTTCGTCAGCGCGGCGATAACGTCCTCGGGCGCTCGCGACGTGAAGATGTCCTTTGGCATTCCCATGCGATCCATCCGCTCCTTCGGAAGGAAGCCGACGACCAGACGGCCGCCCGGCGAAAGCACGCGATGGATTTCAGCGAAGCCTGCGTCGAGTGAGCTCCAGAAGTAAACCGTATTGACGGTGCACACTTTCCCGAACGATGACATCTCGAAGGGGAGTTCCTCCACGTTACCCACGCGAAAAATCGCACGACCAGCCGACACGGCTTCAGAAAACCTTGCCTTCGCTCGCCTGACCATTTCTCTCGATCGATCGACACCCCCAACGAACGCCGCACCCGCAATTAGAGACGGCAGAGTGACGCCGCCACCGAACCCGATCTCAAGAATACGATCCGAGGGATTGAGATCAAGCTGTCGGACGGCGTAAGCGTTCAGCTTGGCGTTGTGCCTGTTCATGAGCCGTCCCATGATGCGACCGAAGAATCCTGTCGGGCGCGAAAGCTGCCGAGCGATGAATCGAGGAGGCATAGCCAATAGACCTTTAGCTTAGCTAGATTTCGGAAGCAAGGCGCACATCACCGCACACGATGTCAGCTTTCAAGTTGGCATATACGGGCATCCGTGTAAAGGGAGATGGTGGAAACTCCCGTTGGCGTTTTGACGCCGATTGCGGGGGTAACGCGCAAACGGGAATTGAATCCTGAACTGTTGTTAACAGGCGTTTTTACACGCAATATAAAAAGGCGCCCACTTTTGCGGTAGGTTGAGATTGTTCGGACCACGAACCTAGCGAAAAGGAGCGCCTTTATGAGTCAGGAAAAGTATATCGGCATGGACGTGCACCAAGCCACCATCTCGGTCGCCGTGATGGATGCTGGTGGCAAGCTGATCATGGAGTGCTTGCTGGAGACCAAGGCGGCCACGATTGTCGAGTTCCTCCGAGGATTGCACGGAACTCTGTGGCTGACCTTCGAGGAAGGCACATCCGCTGCCTGGTTACACGATCTTCTGAAACCGCACGTGAACCGGCTCGTGGTCTGCGATCCGCGAAAGAACGCTCTTTTGAAAGATGGCAACAAGAGTGACCGGGTCGACGCGCGGCAAGCTGGCCACACGGCAGCCTTTGAAGAAGACCAAATCGCTAGCACCCTGTCCAAGAGAAGAAGGAGTTTCCGTTGCTGAATCTGCACTTCTACCAGAGCGTACCCCGGATGAGCCTGATAAGGGATGGCGATCAGCGAGGGATCAATTGGGCCAAACACGATCCTCTTAGACCGGTAGTCGACCGTACCCTTGCGCACATTTATTGGTAAAAGGCACATAATCGGAGTACCCTCAAAGAGTCTCTTCTAGCATTTTTCCGCCGCGCCCTGCCGGGTGACGGTTCCTTGCGAAAATCAGGCGATAGCCGCTGGCAAGGAGCCACTATGGCCAAACAGTCAGTGCGTTCTTCTACGTCTGATGGCGATGGGAATTCCGTTCGCAACAGAATCCTGCTCAGTCTCGGCAGCAAAGAGTGCCAGGAAGCGCTCTCGAAATTGGAATTCGTTCGGCTACAACTTCATCAGGTGATCCACGAGGCGGGGGAAACCATCAAGTCTGGGTACTTCCTAAATAATGGGCTGGCCTCGGTATTGTCGGTTCAACCGGACGGAAAGAGCGTCGAGGTTGGACTCATTGGCAACGAAGGTTTTGTCGGCTTGGGACTGCTGGTCGGATACCGAAGCAGCCCGGCCAGAGTAGTTGTCCAGGGTGACGGCACAGCGTATCGATGCAGTGCGGAGGCTCTCACACAACTTGTCCAAGACTGCCCGCAACTGAGGCAAGGATTGAATCGTTTTGTTTTCCAGCTTGCGATGCAGACAACGCAGATCGCCGCCTGTAATCGGCTGCATGACGTGGAAGAAAGACTCGCGAGATGGATACTGATGAGTCAGGATCGGATCGGCTCCGATACGCTCCCGATGACCCAGGAGTTCATATCCCACATGCTCGGGACGCGTCGCTCCAGTGTGACTGTCTCGGCTGGCATTCTGGCAAAGGCAGGATTGATTTCTCAAACCGTGCGATTGCTACGGAATTGTCCAGCGGCAGCTAAAGGACTGGGAAGCGGAAACTGCTTAACGCCCGCGCAGGACGATTCGTTCAGGGCAGTGCGCCAGCATACCGATAGACGCCCGTGAGCGAACAGACAACGCCAGAACATAGGTACAGAATGAGATCGCCGAGGGTTTAGCTATGGCGACCGAAGGCACGTCTCCCTTACCGCACTGGAGTGAAGAAATGGCGAATGACGGCGTACCGACTGATGGAAACTGGCGCGAGCTAGCGCGACAGATTCAAGAAGAGAACGACCCGGAAAAGATGATTGACCTTGTACAGGAACTGATAGCCAGCTTCGACAAGGAAAGGGCTCGCAAGAATTCCCCGCTTATGCGGAAGCCCGAAAAGCCTGCCGACTCTGCCGGCGTTTAATTCCCGTTCAGACCTTTGAAACTCGGGTCGCAACGATGCGCTTCAATCGCTCGACGAGTATCCTGAGCTTGTCGCGATTCGTCTCACTCAACATCTGCTTGACTATCGCGCGGAGTGTTTGGACATCCTGCTCCGGTATCCAGTGTGCTTTTCCGTCGATCATCACTCCGCCAGAATCTAGGGAGGGGAAGAAGCGAGCAAAGGCGACCTCTCGGGAAGGACCGTGTTTGTTGTCCGACTTCTTCGCTCCACCCATAACGCTATCGGTCACTTCGGCCTAATGGGTATACGTGAGATCACTCAAACTAGCGTCGAGGATTCAGTATGCTTCCTGAGCCAAGGGATTTCTGATGTTCGTCTCGCGCGCGCGTTCAGTGCGCCAGCTTACCGAGACAAAGGGAATTATGCTGCAGGAGGTATGCGCCCGAGCCGCTGGAGTACCTTGCGTCTTTCTTCTTCGAGTAGGGCATTGTTCAGTTCGGCGGTCAGCTTTAACATCTTCTTGACATCAGGCTCCTGCTCAATCTCGTGCTCGATGTCTTGCCACGTCCTCTGCGGCTTTACATCTTTCGCTTGCTGTCTGTCATGGCCTGCCATGAAGTGTCTCCACGGTGAGCAAGGAAATTATTCTCCGATTTTAACAGTCCGGTCAGTCCGCCAGCGCACGTCTGCTGCTTAAGGTCTGAGCAATGGTGCTGGTTGACCGCTTAGATGGTATATGGCAGTATCCCTGGGTTAGAGCGGGGCGGATCTGCCTGCTCTTCGAACGACAACCCTAAAGGAGGTTGCCCATGTTCGCACGCATGATGGTTTCAATAGTATTGGCGCTGTTGGTTTGTGTGACAGCCCTCGCTCAGGACGCCGCCAAACCCAGCGATGACGAGAGCAAAACGAAAGCCGTGACTGGTTGCCTACAGAAAGGCGACCAGGCAGATCAGTTTTCCATCACCGGAGACGACGGCAAGAGCTGGGACTTGCGCAGCAGCACCGTTAAACTCGACGAGCACGTCGGTCACAAGGTGACCGTTACTGGTTCGCCCACGCGCGAAGCGAAGGCCGAAGAAAAGAAAGAGGGCCAGGTTGAGAATGCGGCACGAAAAGAGGTACTCGGCGAACTACGCGTAACCGACTTAAGGATGGTCAGTCCGAACTGCACCAAGTAACGATTTCGGAAGCAGATTCTCTTCGGCCAGCACAGCGGCAGTGCTGGCCTTTCTTGTTTCTTAAGCAGTGAGGCTCAAGTAGGAGCTATCGCCGGAAACGATTGCTCGCGGACTGATCCAATCGGAATAACGACCTCGACGAGTGTTCCGGGGTTTCCATCTCGCAGTTGCAGTTCCCCACCAAATTCCTTGACCCGCTGCCTCATGCCGGCGAGACCGACGCCAATCGTGCCAGGCCGGAACTTCATAGTGGGATCTGCTATGCCTCTGCCATCGTCGCGAACGGTAACGCACACCTGGCTGTTCCCAATAACAAGAGAAACGCTCGCTTTGAGTGCTTTCGAATGGCGAAACACATTGGTTAAAGCCTCCTGAACGATACGGAAGACTGCCGTTTCCAACTCTGGCGCGAGTCGAGGAAAATCAGGCGGCACTATATCAATGGCAGTCTCAACCCCGCTGCGCTTTGTGAATCCCTCAACGTACCATTGAAGTGCTGAACGCAGACCGGCTTCATCCAACAAGGGTGGATGTAAGAGATGAGAAATACTGCGAACCTGCTGAAGAGCGTGATCGATCAGCGTACTTACCTCGGCGGCTGCCCGGTCTTTCGATTCGGCTGAGCGCAGTGGGATCATGTCTGCCACCATCTTGGCAGCACTAAGTTCTTGCCCGAGACTATCGTGAAGGTCACGCGCGATGCGACGGCGCTCTTTATCTTGCGCCGCAATCATGCTGCTCGACAGGCGGCGCAGCTCATGGTTCAGGATTCCCAGCTGCCGGGTCTTGCGGTGCAGCTCTGCGAAAACTCTCACTTTCGCGCGCAACAATTCCGGGATAATTGGCACAGAAATGTAGTCCACCGCGCCGCGTTCGTATCCTTTGGCTCTGTCCACGTCAGTCATGTATACCGCAGAGATGAATAGGATGGCCGTGTCGTGAAAGCGCGGATGCTCGCGAATCATGTCCGCCAATTGAAAACCATCGATTTCCGGCATGCTCACGTCCAGAAGGATGACGGCGATGTCGGTTTTCAGCAGATGATCCAGTGCTTCTTTGCCGGAAAGGGCCTTAATCAAGTTCTCGCCTAGTTCAGCGAGAACGGCCTCATAACTGAGGAGCTTACCGGGCTGGTCGTCCACCATGAGGATGTTGACCTTATCCGGCATTTTGGTCACAGATTCACGATGATAATTGCGTATTGTTCCGGCCAAACAACCTGCACGACCTTCACAGGGCTTCGGCCGCCTCACCACTACTATGCGCCCAGCACCTGAATAAAATAAAGCGAATATCTTCTAGATTCATGGCGGAAAGCGATCTACGAAGTACGGGCAACTGATCCGACTTGAATCGATACCCCGGCAGAGGTAAAGTGAGGCTGGCTATGGTAGAACCGCCTTCGTTACAGAAAGAAACGTCCACCCGAACGGGCCGCCGTTTGTGGATGGTGACACTCGGCGTCACCGCTTTGCTGATTCTGATAGGAATTATTATGCTGTTGGTTGGCAAGTATATCGGGCTCCCAAAATAAACCGGTTTACGCGTTGCGGAAAAAGTTCCAGACCGCGGCTCTTGCGGAGAGCAGCTTCGGAGTCGGGCAACCGTTCACGAGCATCCAGGTTTCATCTGTGGGGAATCCTTAGAGAAGTGCTATAACTTGCCCGCTTGTAACCTGTGGCGGCAGGGCCATGATGCGTCAAGCCCGAGAAAGTGTCAATCCTTCGCGTCCGACCCGAGAAACGAGGCGTGCTCCGGTTGTCGAGAATGCTGCGCCGGAAGATGTTGCCGCCGACTAGCAGCATCGCGTTTGAAGCGCCAGCGCGCCACCGAGCCATTACACGCGGTGCCGATTGTTGATCGACGACGAAACTATCGACTTTCAAGAACGCGACTTCATCTGTCCCTACTGCGAGAAGGAGACAGTTGTGGAATCATCGGGTGGACCAGTGCTAGTTTTGCAGGAATGGGAGTTGTTCTGGCGGTTCACTATGCAGAGACACCCTGGCACTAAAATCCGGCGAGACCAAGTCGATCCAGTTCGCCTTGACACCTCAAATGTGCACGGAGCTCGCCCAGAGATTGACCAAACTAGCGAACCATCTTCTCGATCAGCCTCCACCCGGGAACGCCTGCAAACTAGCAGCAAGTTGTTGGGGGGCGTTCATTCCCTCCGCTCTATTGACCTCGGAGCGGGCCGGGGCCTTGATGCGCTCAATGTGGATCAACGCAAACCCATCCGTGAGCATGGTGCAGGCTCTGCCTGGTTCGCAACGCACCTGGGGCAGGCTTGCAGCATGGTTTGGTTGTAATGTAGCCCGGGGTTTCTATCATCCGGCGCGAATTTTAACACGAGGGATTTGCGGTTCGAAATCGCGTTGACCGTCTAATCAGACTGTGCGAATATGCGCAGGCCCGAGGGGGCGGGGCGGACCCGCCCTGCCTGCGCTCGCGCCAAGGTCCGCCCCTCTTTAACAAGGTTTGAACTATGCCGAGCCGAAACAAAATCAATCTCGAGAAGGTCAAAGCCTCCCTCTTTGCGCTCTGTCCTGAATGCGGCTACAAGGTCCAGTCCGGTGAGTATCGACGCGTGGATGGTGAGAGGCTGCGCTGTCCGAAGTGCAGCGCGGCCGGGGTCTTGCTCTACCGCTGCCTGTTGGCAGAGCTGAAACCAGCGTTCTTTCTTGAGTCCTTGCACGGCTGGAAAATAGCACACGCCTGATACGTTGCGCTACCCTATTTCACGCATCTGCGATGCTTTGGCAGAAAATCTGGCCGCGCCTGTGGGAGCGGGATTCACGAAGGTACTCGGCATAGTCGCGGATGATTTTTCGAAGTTCACGGATGGCGCTCTGAAACTCCCTGTCGTCTTCGGCCTTAAACGCCAGTTCAGCCAAGCAGACCATTCGTGCCTCTACGAGATGTGGCCGAGCAGCCATACGCTTCCTTCTACACTGAAAAGCCCACCAGCCGAAATAGTGTTGAGAGGGTAGAAGCGTGAGAAATGTAGCCTACTGGCTGGAGCTAGCAACGCTGTTGAATGCGTTGTTTGCATTGCCCCCAACCAAACGAACTGTAACCGATCACACAAACTTTCACCTTTAAGAGTTCTTAGGTGCTATTTTCGTGTTCTCAGCTTTGATTGCATGGTCGTGCGTTTAGGTCCGCACACCTCCGCACAGTGTTCGTTTAGCCAAGTCTCTTTTTCTTTGAGCAGTCGGCTGATTTCCTGGACTAGCATCAGCATCTTAGCCGGGTCTTCTTCGACCATTGCGAGCTGACACAATTGGAACCACGGCTCGTTTGTCCGTTGCATGGATCTCCAAGTGCAGTCACGTTGCCATGTCGAGCGGCAGATTGTTGATTTCTCTAACTTCAATTTTTGGTGTCTGATAGGCGGACGGTGGCGCGGACGACAGTCGGACATCCAACAATTTCGGATTGCCCCGGTACCACCAGCGGTGGTTCTTCTCAGCCACAATCCAAGCTAAACCGAATCAACCATCGGGAACAGGTGGTTCCATTTTCTGTTTAATGAATGCCGCGCGAAACGGAGTACGATAGACGTGGCGGTGTTTGGGCCTTTCGCCGGGCCACGCGGGAATGTCTCATACCCGCGCCTCCCCCAGCCGCCCAGTTCGCCTACATTGTTTGGCAGACGTGGCACTGAGTTTCAACGGCCCACTACACTCGCTACCCGCCTTTGCACACGAACAGGGAAGGCGATGTTTTTTGCAGGTCACGGTAGGTACGTTGAAGCCAAAAGGAACTCGGGTGGGTTTGTGCCGAGACTACTTTCATCGCCTAAACGCGCCCTATGTCATGGTCGCATTGGGACAGGGCGACACCTTTTTGGGGCCGTCCTGTCCCTTCTCTCTGACGGTCCCTTTTTCATTCAGGGCGCGTTGACCATCGACACTGGACTATTTCTCCCGATCTTTTCTTCTCTTGCCGTCTTTCCCT
>QIAJ01000189.1 GCA_003225495.1 Acidobacteriota bacterium | reverse complement strand
CCTTAGCTTCACCGGATTTGTGATATCGTTCGGGTTCAAGGTGAACCATATGGCTGGGAAGCCATACCGGATTATGAGGGACTTGATCTTTCGACGCATACTTAGGCGATCCTCTCTGGACATTGGTTGACGAAGGCTATAGAGCGACAGGCAGCTTAACAACTTATTGACGGCCTCATCAGTGCTCTTTGGCAAATCCTTCAGTTCCTTCTTAGCCCTCTCCAACCGCTCGAAGCTCAGCGACCGTACGATGCGCTCCACATCTGGAAAGTTCTTCCGTGTCACACTTAGCATGCTGACACGACGATTTCTCCACTTGACCATCATGTCGAAGACAAGAAACGCGAAAACGTGATGATTTGCAAAACGGCCACCATGTCGCTGCAACACCAACCGTGCCCATGTCTCCAGAGTCATGTTCCGGGATGACACAAATTTTCGTGCCATAGCATCTGCCTCAACGGCCACGTCCACATTGCTTTCGTCTGCTTGACGTGGACCACCATTTGCAACCGGGAACAGTGTTGGAAACGTCTTTGCGAAAAACCGCGGATCCGAGGAATCAGCAAACTCCCCACCCCGGGACACAACAATATAGGGCTCGGAGGCACCATGTCCATGCTGATGATGCTGCACTTGAGCCGACCAGGAACTTCCCACAGTTCGGCCACTGACCCTAATCCTATCTTGCCCAAGAGCGTCACAGACATACTGTAACTTCTCCGTATCTGCAACATCTGGCCGTGCATCAAGGGCGAACATCCCAGACGAGCTGATCTCATGAATCATCTCCGCGGCACTGTCAGACTCCTCAGAGTCCATAACACCGTCACTCTCCTCACCATATTCACAACCCTCCTCCTCTGCCTTATCACGCTCCTGCTCTAGCATCGCCAGGATTTCTCTGATGTCTGTTGGTCCATCCTCCTCCAGACCACGCTCTGTGGGTGGGACAACCTGGCCTGTTCGTGCCGTTTCCCATGCGGATGGCTCATTCCGTTCCAAACGCTCATACACTTGAGAGGGTACACCCTGTGCTGAGCCTGGTGCCTCCCAACTATCCATTTCCGCTGTGTCGATGGTAATATTGGCATACAGAGGATTATGCCTCTTGAGCCACACCAGCGCTCTCTCCACGACACGGCGTCGCACCGATAGGAGTGCTGAGAGATCGCTTGGTGCCGGCTTCTCCTTCCCTTGCCATGACACATGGATCTCGTCCATAACCCTACATTGTTGGGGAAGACTGTGATATGCCCTTTGACATGTTTCGGGTATGTCACATTCTGCCTTTGGCCCTTTGGGACGCTATACTTGGTCATGAATCCATAACAAGAGTTCAGCGCAATAAGCTTCTCCTCAACCGGTGTAAGTCCCTTCAGCTCGTCAGGAAACATATGCTCGCAACCTAGCTGGGTGTGCAGCTGAGCTACACGCGATAAAGTCCCTCGCCGTAGATGCTTCACACAATCTACATAGGCAAGAATGCCTTGTCCCACAGGAAAACAACTGCCGCACTTGAAGGGTGAGTCGTTCCGTTTCTCAATATGACTTGCCGTCCACACATCCCAGCCAACCTCTTGCAACTCTGCCTGACAGAACTTGAGATAACAAATCTTGCAGGTATATGTTGGCAAGGTGTTTTTGTCGTGGAAGGCTTTGTAAAACTTTTGGACGGTGGATACCTTCCTGGCAAGAGGAATTGGTGCACACCATGCCTGTTCATGAGAAAGACACTCTTTCTCCGCAAATTCCTCCTCCAAGTGCTGCAGAACTCGAGCAAAGTCTTCCATCTGTTCGGCATCACTCCTCTCCCTGCGGACCATCGTTCTGCCACGTTTTGACCGTTCCTGCTCGACTCTGCCGACTATTCCAGCGCTTTGTGACCCTCCCTGGTCAGTTGTGCCGACTGTTCCAGCGCTTTGTGGCCCTCCCTGATCAGTTGTGCCGACCGTTCTAGCACATTGTGGCCATTGCGGTTCGGTTGTGTCAACGGTTCTAGCATGTTTTGGCTGTCCCCTATCAGTGCTGCCGACATGCTTTCTCTTCTGCTGCAGTGGGCGGATGGTCGACTCAACAACATGGCCTTCCTGTGCCACGTCCTCCCCAGTAGTGGCAACGACTGCACGAGATGGCATGCCTCCCTGCCTTCGACTCCACGCTCTGGTAAACTGCCTATTATTTCTGGCTTCTTCATGCTCCTTTTGTGCGACTTCAAATACGTCCGTCGACGTGCGTATGCCCAAACCCGCAAGCGCTACATTCCGCGGATTTCGCGCATCCACCTGGCACCACAGTTCACGCAAGGTCAAAGAATCCTGATTATTTCTATTCATATTGATTCAGTTGTACTCTCAATGTTTGTGTTTCTCTATCACTACCACGTTGTACAAAGCACGATATCGAATCTCAGATTAAAGTGTCTACCGCAGAATATGAAATTGAACGCTGAGAAAATGCACTAGTCCTCCGATCTGATCCACTCCTTGGCTTCACTTCCATTTTACCAACACGATTCTTTCCACTCGCGCTTCGCATTCAATCATCGCGATCAGATTCTATCCACAATGCCATATGACTTCGTACTCGATTGGACTTGCCGCACTCGGATACCAGAAATATCTCCTCGATCACGACTTCGAAGCCACATTCCTTCCATACCACTTGTCACAAGATCCTTTTGGCGAGTTCGGCGACCTTACAATCCACTCAGATGCCTGAACATATCTTCCTGATCACAACTTCGAAGCCACTGTCCGTTTCATCACACATCACTCAGAGCACGTGTGCCTCTTCCACAACCTTATAGTTCAGTCGATCCTTTCTGTGGTGACCCAGCGTCACAGGAACTGCTTTGGCTGAGCTGAAACCTTAGCAGATTAGTGTTAGCCACCGTAAGCAAAATCGGATACAACGGAAAGAAAGTGCTAACGAAACGAGAGAATATGTACCAAAATTCCCGGGCTGACTTCCGATTCGTGCTTGGCAACCAATTGGCAGGGTACCCAGCCCACGGTCCACCGCTACCAATTTAGTAGTCGAGTTGACTTTCAGCTAGGTCACGCCGACTCAGGACATCCCGGGGGCAGGGGTTTGGACCAATCATCAATGTCAGAGCGCCATCAAGTCCATTGTGCGGCTTAACTTTTAAGCTTTACCAGAACGATAGAAAGGTCTTACCATTGCTTTGGAATACGAGCAACAGCAAAATCATGGTCGCCAAAAACAAGTCCACTTCGTTGATGCCTAGTCAATTATCCCGCTCATGCCGTACGCATTCTAGTGCTTATGCCATAACACTATCAATCCCCTGCATTTTGAAACATCCGATACACTAAAAAAGTCTTCACACCTACCATAGTCCATAATAAACTTTCCGACCATCACGATCCTATAATATCACAAGAACCTTTTGGCGAGTTCTGTAACCTTATAATCCACTCAGATGCCTGAATATATCTCTCTCATCACGATTTTAAAGCCACATTCCTTTTCATCATACATCACGTACGCACATGTACTCCTTCTGGCTTCAACCCCACCTGTCACACGGATGTTTTGGCAACTTCCACAACCCTACAGACCAGACTAGACCTTCCATCCCCTGCTTTTTTGAAAAAGCTAACTTATCTCTCGTAATCAACTCTATGATCATCACGATCATCTAATATCACACACCCTCCACTTTATATCAGTCCACAATCTATAAATTTTCACAATCGTTCACGCATTTACATTATCGTCTATCCCCCTTCCACAGACATTAGTTTCCAATCTCCAATCTCCCTGCAGTCAGACACCCTTATTTGTCCTTTTTTCACGTATAATCGCAATGTCTCTTCCCACCCCAAACAACGAGGGCAATGTCCATCCCCGCAAGCCCCTCGACAACCAAAAGAATATTGGCGGCGATATGTCCATGATGTTCTTTGCGCGTGCACGATTCTCGAGGAAGTTTAACTCTCCCGAGGAGCACCACATTAAGGGCCTAAATGTCGAGGCCGTTACCGGAATCCTTTTTCCTCCACCAACCTGGATAACCATGTCAAAGTACAGCGACCTCCTGGCCTATTCCGTGAAGGATAATTCAAACTGCACCTACTTCAGCCTCAACATATCAATGTATAACCAGACTCTTGATCCGTCCGAACTGAACGATACGTGGTTCTTCATGTACGGCCGCGTTCACCCTTATGCGCTGACTTGGGAGGTCGGTCCAGAAAAGTATTACACCATTCCAGCACTGATCGTCCGCGACAATGGCTATCAACCGTAAGTTCATTATACCCTCATTTGTCATACAAGATGACTGCCCCTAACAAACTCAACAGTGTTCCCGGTCAAATGTTCAAGAGGACCAATACCTTCCCAATCACCCCTCCGATAGTCAGTTTCACTGGGCTTGTCCTCGGCCCTGGATCTACTCTCCTCGACGTCGAAGCTGTGCCAGGCCTAGGGGACATCCAGTTGAAGTGTTGTGGATTCATACAGCTTTCAACTTATCTTGCCCCTGGAAACCCAACCAGGACTCCCTTCAAGGGCTTCCACCCGTTTCAAGTCTTTGTCATCTTTCCCATCCACGCGGATCCCTATCCTTCACTCTGCAGGAAAATGATTGAGAGAAAGGAAAGCTCCTTCCAATCGGATGTCATATTGACCTGTACGGGAAAGGTGGCAGGTTTCCTCGACCACCGCATCATGGTCAACCCACCACAGCTTACGGAGGATCATGTCTTCATCGTCGTGCCAGACACTTGGACGTTTCACGACAAGGCGACCTCATCCTCGGAGACAACTCCAGCTAAAGCTGCTAAGCAACCACCTGCGGATCCCTTTGATCCGGCTAGATTCATGTCTCCATCAAAACCAGTAATTCAGCAAACTACAAACTCTACGATGGCCACGGCATCATTCACCAGACAACCACCACACGCAGAACCAGCCAGTTCCACACCTTCCTGTCAGTATTAACCTCTCTCTTTTCTTTTTTTTTCCGAGCTAACTCATTTTTCTAGCACCGACGCCCACTACTCATTCCGCTTTCTCTTCTTGTACGTTCTTATCTCCTGTACTCTGATGCAAATCCCGCCATCACTAATCCACCCTTTACTCAATATGCTATAATCGTCTTGCACTCTATACCTTTAACTAGCCTACTCACCTAAAACCCATCTCTGCAGGCACTATATCAGACACAAGTGTGACACCACCTTCCAAACGATCGAATCAGAGCTATGGCACGATGGACCTCTCCACTTCCTCGAAGAAACCCCGCACAATGCAACCTGCGCAAGAGAGAAAATATGATTCGAATCATTCCTCGGCCATTACGTTGGACAACACGGGTAGAATCGACTCGCTGCAAATAGGAACGGCCGCAGAGCTTGCACCTATCCAAGCATCCTTCCCTCCGACTACAAAATTTGACCCATCTTCCATCGGCCCTGGTACTTTGCACTCCCTGGATGACACCAGACCACATCATAA
>QIAJ01000192.1 GCA_003225495.1 Acidobacteriota bacterium | reverse complement strand
CAATCCTGGGCGATGGTCTTGCCGTCCGCGGCGATGTGCGAGCCGTCATGACAACGGAAACACTCGGGAAAATCCATGTGACCGAGATTGTTCGGATAGGTGCCCCATGTGACCTTCAGGTCCGGGAAAACGTTGCGGTTATAAATCGCAAGCACGGCCCGGCCAGCCTGACGGATATCATCTGAACGGTGTGTGTAGAGGTCTGGATAGTTCTGCTGATAAAAACTGGCGAGCCCCACTGGCAACTTCGCGGCTGCATCCGCACTTGTCGCATAGTCCACCTTCAGCAACTCCAAAGCTTTCTTCTTGATGTAGGGTAGGGTGACAGGGATATCACCAAGAGCGAGCGCTTTGTCCATCGCTCCTTCGGGCAAATCGAAGGTATGCGTGGGGCGGTTATGACAGTCCACGCATTCCATGTCGAATTGTGGAAGTGCCGTGGCCGGATCCGGCGCCGCTTCCGGAGTGACAAAGTGCCGGACCTGTCCTGTCTCGGTATTCCGGTATTCGATCCACGGAATGGTCTGCCGCTTCGCGTCGGCCGCCGCGAAACGGATGTGAACTCCCGGACCAAAGTGTGCACCGTGAATTCCGGAGATCCGGTTTCCACCGACCAACATCAGGAGAACGGTTGCCGATCGTGTGTTGGCTTCGTCGTCGGCATACTTGCTGAATATCCGCAGACGCACACCAACGGACTTCTGTGGCCAATGACAGTTCTCGCAGGTCTCTCTGGCGGGCACGAGACGATTACTTTCCAAAGCGGAAGGAATCGGCTTCGGACTGGTCTTAAGCACAGTTTCAATCAGTTGTCGGATGCCGCTCGCTTTGCTGCTCAGCCAACCGGATGCACCTGGCGCCACATGGCACTCGACACATTCCACCCGTGAGTGCGGCGAATTCTGATAGGCAGCCAGCTCCGGGTTCATCGTGTGACACGTCGCTCCACAGAACTGTGGCGTCTCCATGTGCTCGATGGCGCGATAAGTAACCTGGGTTCCAATCAGGATGTTCAGGAGAGTTGTAGCGCCGAAGAACCAAGCAATGCGGCGCAGTGCCGTCCGGCGGTCGAAGGTCTCCTCGGCCAGGCCTTCGCGAATCTGGCGCTTGCTCAGGTAGACACCAATCGGAATTAGCAGCAATCCAGTGAAGAAAATTGCTGGGAGAACAAGAAAGACCACAATGCCGACGTAGGGGTTATCGGCATGGCCGCGAATTTGTTGCGGTAACACAAACAGCCACGAAATCAAAGCGGTCGCAACCAGCGCCACGCCGAGCAGACCCAGCCAGTGCTGCGTGAGCAGGAACCATACCGGCCTTTTGCCAGTGGAATTCATAGACCGCGGGACTCACCCCACCAGGAGTGAAGTGAGTGTAAGTGGCTCGCGCGGAGGACCACACTGGTAAAAGTGTCAGTTTCCGCCGCAGGCAAACACCAACTAGCATCACGCACAAGATTGGCGTTATTAGATTGTTCCGCTTCGTCTCAAGAGAGCCGGATCGTATTTATGGATGGGACAAGCAATCAGCGAATTAGAGATAACCCCCAGAGTCAGATGGAAGGTCATCCCATCACGAACGGACTTACAAAAATCCACCGTCGAAGCTGGTTAAGAACGGCAGTGGGGGGTAGCGTTGGACTCGCGCTCGATGGCCTTCTCGATTTGCCCACGGTGAGGGCCGCCACCCAAAAGTTAAAACTCGCCAATGTGAGCGAGTTCACGACCTCGTGCAACTTCTGCTCGTGCGGATGCGGCATGGTCGCGGCCGTACGCGAAGGCGTTGATTGCGATGGAAGGCGACTACGGCCGAACCGCGGATCGCTGTGCGTCAAGGGCATATCCTTGTTCGCGACGCACGCATCGCCGAACAGGCTCAAAACGCCCGCTACCGAGCGCCGGGTAGCGACCACTGGGAGGACATCTCCTGGGACGACGCAATCGCACGGGTGGCGCAGAAGATTCGAAAAACGCGCGACGCAACCTGGATCGCCTCCGAGAAGGTCGGCGACAAAGACGTTCCGGTCAATCGGACGGATGCGATCGGCTTCATGGGCGGTGCGCAGAACACGAACGAGGAGTCCGGGATCCATTCTCTACGCGCTCGGGATGACCCAGCACACGACTGGCGTGCAGGGGATCCGTTCGTTCACGATCCTGCAACTCCTGCTCGGTAACATCGGCAAGCCCGGCGGCTGTACCAACTGTGACACGTCCCCGTCTTTAGTGGTTGGGACGAGGGGGGGACCGGAGCTGGCGACATTGATTCTGAATAGGGGGGTCCAACCATGCGCGACGAGATCCGGACGAGTAAGATGAGAACCCGATTTATGCGCAACCTGAGACGGATACAATGGGGAGCCGCTTTTCTCTTGTTGTGTCCTTGGCGCATATCAGCGCCGGGCAACAAGTTGACATCCGGGCCCTGGTTACGAGCGGCAACCTCGAAGAGATGCGATGGCCGAACTCCAGCGACTATCGCAACTCGATTCAGGAGTTCTACGGGCCAACCGGATTCACTCCTGCCTGGTCGCAGGGGTCGCAACCGTTGCCGCAGGCCCTTTTGCTGATCGAACTTTTCAGAGATGCGAGGAAGAAGGGGCTCGACCCGGAGGATTACGACGGTTCGCGGTGGGAACAGAGAATCGGTGCTCTGCAAGGCTCGGCTGGTGTAGCGGCAGTGGCGCGTTTCGACGTGGCATTCACCGTCTGCACCATGCGCTATGTGTCCGACTTGCGCATCGGACGGATCAATCCACAACATTTCCAGTTCGGCTTGGATGTAGAACACAAAAAGTACGACCTTGCCCAGTTTCTACGCGACCGAATCTTGACCACTTCGAACCTGCAACCAGTCTTCGACGAGGTTGAACCTCCATTTGCAGGCTACCGCCGGACCGAGCAGGCGCTCGCGCGGTACATCGAACTGGCTCGCACCGACGACGGAGAAAAGCTTCCTGCGGTTACGAAGCCTATCGAACCGGGCCAGTCATACTTAGGCGTGCCTCGCCTGGCCCGTTTGCTGCGACTCGTGGGCGACCTGCCAGCGAGTGCCAATCTACCCGGAGACACTCAGACCTACGACAGCCAACTGGTCGAGGCGGTTAAACACTTCCAGCGCCGGCATGGCCTGGATGCCGATGGCCGCCTCGGTCCCTCCACGATCAAACAAATGAATGTGCCAATGCAGGATCGGGTGCGCCAACTTCAACTCACCTTGGAGCATTGGCGGTGGCTACCAATTGAGTTTTCCACGCCGCCAATCATCGTGAACATTCCCGATTTCCGGCTACGCGCCCTCGACGAACAAAATAAAGTGGTGATGGACATGCGAGTCGTCGTAGGGAAAGCAATGCGTACGGAGACACCGGTGTTCACGCGCGAGACCCAGCATTCTCCGCGGCGAAATTGTTCCTGCGATTCAGCGTGATCGCGGTTACATTGCCCGCAAGAACTACGAGGTGACGACGCAGGATGGTAAGGTGGTCACCTCAGGAGAGATCTCCGATGAAGTATTGGCTCAACTGCGGGCGGGAAAACTAGCCGTGCGGCAGAAGCCCGGCCCCTCGAACGCCCTTGGCTTGGTCAAACTGATATTCCCCAACGAGCATAATGTCTATCTTCACAGTACACCCTCTCAGAATGCGTTCTCGCGCACCCGCCGTGATTTCAGCCATGGCTGCATCCGTGTGGAAAAGCCCGCCGAGCTGGCCGCGTGGGTACTACGCAATAATCCCGGTTGGACACTAGAAAAGGTGCAACAAGGCATGCAGAGCGGAAAAGACGATGTCTCGGTGAATCTGGTGAAGCGCATCCCGGTCTTCATCGTGTACGGCACGGCACTCGCCTATGAAAACGGCGACGTTCATTTCACCGATGATATTTACAGACACGATGCCGAACTGGCAGCGGCGCTGGCTAAAGGCTATCCCTACCCGTAAAGCCGGTGCACCGAACTACCAGCGCCGAACGCGCCCCACGTCAACGTGCACGAAGTCCGAAGCAGCGTAGTAACCGACACCGCCACGATGTAGCGCCAATGCAACATCCCTCAGTCGTGCCGTCGGAATGCCCGGCACACGGATGTCGATGGCCATTGCCTGCATGTGGAGACTGTGGCGAGCCACGCCGTGTCCATGAGTGCGAAGCAATTCGTTGCTCCAGGGAGTGCGATAGCCGCAGATGACATCAATCTCAAGATCGGGATTCCCGAGTGCGACAGTCAAGTCGTGGAGCAAGTCGAATACCCGGGGATCATACTCATGCATTTCGCCGGTGCGGTGGTCGCGCAGATAACGGTTCAGACGCGCCAGCGATTCCGCATCATAGCCTTCCCCATCGCGGTAAACGACTGTCAGTTGCTCTCCAGTGTGGGTGTGGAGAAAATGCAGACGATAGAGGCCGCCGTTGACCGAAGACAGTTTTGGCTCGGCTGCGCGTGAGAACGTCCCACCGGCCAAAATCAGCGTAAACAGAACAAGCCCGCAAAGATTCCTTGGTGAACAGAACAAAGGAAAGACTCCCAAAAAATATAGTGGTCACCCAAGGCCGCCTAAACCTGATTGTACCAAGTGCACCTCCTCCGCCTGACTATGCCCCTGTCGCTGGAGTTATGAATGCCGGGCGACCCACACAGCTGGAGTAAGGCCTGGGAGGCACCGGATCGGGAGATCGGACCGCCCCATTCCGGCG
Source organism: Acidobacteriota bacterium (assembly GCA_003225495.1). GTDB lineage: Bacteria > Acidobacteriota > Terriglobia > Terriglobales > Acidobacteriaceae > Acidiflorens. The sequence continues at coordinate 2,180 of QIAJ01000192.1, read as the reverse complement.
ACTGGCAATCTTTACAGTTATCCAGCGATCCCACGGGGCGTATACCCTTACCATCCGAGATTTCGATCTACCGCAAGTCTTCGACCCGCAAGATTAGGTCCAGGCGCATCGCGGTTCGGCCCCGAGAAAAGAAGGAGGTACTGCATGATGAAACGCTGGCTACGAATTGGGGGAATTGCCATCGTAGTTCTCCTCCTGATCCTTATCGCGTTGCCACTACTGATCAACGTAAACAGGTTCCGGCCCATGGTGCAATCGGAAGCAAGCGCTGCCTTAGGAAGGCAAGTGACGGTGGGAGACCTGAGCTTGTCGATTCTCTCGGGCAGCGTCGGCGCAGATAACATCGCCATTGCCGACGATCCCACATTCGGGAAGTCGCCATTTGTAACGGCAAAGTCGCTGAAAGTCGGCGTTGAGCTTATGCCGTTGATTTTCTCCAAAAAGATCAACGTTACGGACATCACGCTGGACTCCCCGCAGATTGCTTTGATGAAAACCTCTAGCGGAAAGTGGAACTTCTCAAGCATCGGCGGAACTTCCGCTCAGAGGACATCTGAGTCCGCGAAATCGGGCGAATCAGCTCCGCCGAGCGTCTCGGTGGCGAAGCTCAATGTGAAACATGGAAGAATCACGGTCGGCAAGGCGAACTCTTCGGCTAAGCCGGTCGTCTACGACGATGTAAGCATCTCGGTCGAGAACTTCTCCTTCACCTCGCAATTCCCGTTCGAGTTGACGGCACGACTTCCCGGCAGCGGCGACGCGAAGATCGCGGGAAAAGCCGGTCCGATCAATGCCCAGGATGCTGCGAAGACTCCGTTTGCAACGGCGGTCAAGGTGAATTCCATGAACATCGGGGCCCTCGGATTCATCGATCCTGCCAGTGGTATTGCTGGGCTGGCGAATTTTGACGGAACGCTGAACTCCAATGGTAACCGGGCTACGGCCGTGGGTCTTTTCACCGGAAAGCAGCTGAAATTTTCGCCGAAGGGCACGCCGGCAACGAAGACCGTAACGATCAAACACACCATCGATCTCGATCTCGAAAAACAATCAGGACGAATCACTCAAGGCGACATCGCGATCGGCAGCGCGCAGGCGCACCTGACCGGAACTTTTCAAACCGAGGGCGAGGCCGAACTGGTGCACCTGAAACTGGATGCGCCCAGCATGCCCGTGGATGAATTACAAGCTATGCTGCCGTCCATGGGAGTGGCGCTTCCCTCGGGATCGCAACTCAAAGGCGGCACGCTGTCGGCTGAACTGGGGATCACGGGACCGATCGACAAGTTGGTGATCACCGGACCGGTCCGGTTGTCCAATACCCAACTGACGAACTTCGACCTCGGATCGAAGCTGGGAGCTTTGTCCGCCTTTGCCGGCAAGTCAGTCTCGAATCCGAATACTTCCGTCCAAAATGCCAGCCTCAATGCACAAGTGGCCCCGGGAGGTACGAGAGCCGACAACATCAATCTCACAGTTCCTGCGATCGGCGTGATTACTGGTGCGGGCACGGTCAGCCCGGCGGGCGAGCTGACCTTCAAGATGCTCGCTGATCTACACGGGGGCATGGTGGGTGGTCTGTCGAAAGTTGCGGGAACAACCAGCGGGAAAGGAGGAATTCCATTCGCGATCGAAGGGACGACGTCGAATCCGAAATTTATTCCGGACGTGGGGGGAGTGGTAGCTGGTTTGGCGACAGGCAAGGTCACTAACCTCGCCAAGGGACAGATTCCGGGTGCTAAGAACGTAACAAAGGGCCTTGGAGGGATTCTGGGGAAGAAGAAGTAACAGGAATGGCCGTGGCTTCGGCCGATAGCGAAGTACCCGCTGTTCGTGTTTGCCAGCGGTGGCCGCAAGCAATACCTCGGCGATGAATATTCTTAAGCGCTTACCTCAAAGCCGGTTAAGACCGTTGATGGTGCCATTTGGTGTTGTGGCACTCATTGTTCTGGCTGCGTGGGTTGCACTCGCCTTCCTGCGCCCGATGCCGCAACGATCCGTAGTCATGGCTGTCTATCCGGAGGGCACCCTCAATGCAGATCTGGTAAAACGCTACCGGGACGTTCTTGCCCATGACGGGATTGAGCTAAAGCTAGAGCCATCGGCGGGTGCCGTCGAGAGCCTAGCGCGCCTGCGGGATCCAACATCAGCGACCAGCATCGCCCTTATTCCAGGTGGAA
>QIAJ01000036.1:15331-65318 GCA_003225495.1 Acidobacteriota bacterium | reverse complement strand
GCGACCAGCAGGACCACCAGTGCCTGCAGAGCGAACCGCAAAACGGCGCGCAATGAGAAAAGGTGTTTCTTGTCCGCCCTCTCGCCAGTCAGGAATCGATCGACCAGCCGGCTGGCACCGTATCCCAGCGTGGCGATCAGCAGAATCCAAAGAATGGAGCGCAGCATGGCATGCACAGCGGCGCGTTGCTGAATTGCCACTATGCCGGCCCAGGTGGCATAAACGCTATTCAGATCCTGCAGGTCCTGAATGCGTTTGTCGAAGTCCACGAGCAGCTTCTGGTCGTTGGAGAAATGTTTCAGCGTATTGATGGCATCGGAGGTGGCCTTTTTGGATCCGCCACCCGCAGCCGTATCCTTGCCGAGTCCGGAGGCTTGCGCGCGCGCGACTTGCTTTTGCGACTCCTCATTTTGAACGCGGTGTTCAATTTCATCGTGCTGCCCGGCCATGGTTTTCGCGAGGACCTTCGCTTCATTTCGCGCCGACTCCAGCCGTTCCTGTTTGTTCCTCAACGACAGCCAGGCGCGCACTTGCCCGTACAGGTTGCCGGTGTTGAGGTCTGGCGCGCTCTGCGAAGGGGCGGGTGCGGCGGCCGCTTCGTTGTGTCCCGCTTCATGTTCCGCACGCAAGCGCTGCATCATACCTTCCGGGTTGCCACCTTCGCGAATCAGGTCCTGACGCGCGTCTTCCAATTCATCTTCGTCCAGTGCCTGTTGGGCCTCGATCAGGTCCATTTGGTCCTGTAGGCGCTCTTTCTCGTCCGGTTTGGCCGCGGCTGCCTGGGCCCGCAATTTGTCGAGGCGGGACTGCTCGTCGGTGAGCGTCGATTGGGCGAGCAGGATTCTTAAATGCAGATCCTCGTACTTCGGATCGAGATCGGTAGGATGCTCCGAAGCCTCGCGCATTGCGCTCGCAAAGGCGAGGTCAATCTCATGGTCTGCGATGCGGGAAGCTTCCTGAGCAAGCCGTTGTTCGTCGGAAGTCACTGCCAGTGTCCCGAGTTGCCGCGCCGTCCTCAGCGGAGACTGATCAATGATCGCAGTCTGTGTTGTGGGAACGGGGTTCGAGGGATGCGAGGTATCGCGGGTCATGACGAAGCCGATGCCGGCCGCCGCGACCAGCAGCCCCAGCACGGCAGCGATCGTCAAATGACGCAACATGCTCATCATGGAGAGTTTAGCAGGCGCGATGCGGGCTGGAATATTCGGTCGTTCCTGTGTTTGTGACGTGCTAACGTGTGGGCTCGCGATCCGTCTGGATATTTGCAGCTTCTGTGGCACCGAGGAGACTCATCATGAAACGACTTGCCTTCGCGTTGCTACTTATTGGTGCATTCGTCCTCCCCGTGGCGGCGCAGGACAAAGCTCTTGCCGGTCCTGATCTTCTCCGGAAACTCGAAGCCGATTTTGCCCATGCCGTTGCCGAACACGGTCATGACGCCTTTGTCGCATACTTCGCCGAGGACGGGGTCGAGTTGGAAGATGGCGGCGGAGTCAAAACGAAAGCCGATATGCGCCACGAAGCCGCTTGGCCCCCTGACCTCTTGCTGAACTGGGCGCCTGTGAAGGCTGAAATGGCGGCTTCGGGCGATATGGGCTACACCTATGGCAACTACGTACTTAAAACCAAAGACAAAGACGGCAAGACTGTCGCTCGCTATGGGAAGTACACCTCTATCTGGAAAAAACAGCAGGATGGCTCGTGGAAGGTGGCGCTCGACATGGGAAACTCGAGCCCGGCTCCTGCCGCCGAGTAAGACCTGAATTGGTCCCAGTGCTGTCATTATTTTCAGGGTACCCACAAAACAACCCATGGTTGAGCACCGCTCATCGAAGGTTGCAACCTCAGGCTGCCAGGTTGTTTCGGGGGGCGGAGTAACCGCAAGACGGAAGTATCAGCGCTGTTCGCCACTGCGTCGAAGTTGTTCAACAAAAAGGGGCGTCATACCATTTTTCTGGATTGGGGACAGCTTGGCGAAGCGAGTGGAGGAGTCTGCGTACACTAAGTCGTGGATCGACCGGATCTCAGCCGTTGGCCGTGTTGGACGAAACGGCAATTGCGACAACGCCTCGTGGCTCCCATCATTTTACGTGATCGGCCCTCCACGAACTGGAACTACCTGGCTTTACGAAATCCTCAAAGGCCGAGCTATTCTCCCTGCGCCGACCAAAGAGACACGTTTCTTTGACAAGCATTTTCTTCGCGGGTTCGATTGGTACCGCGGCCACTTCCGGTATGCTGCGCAGGACCGGCAGGTGGGCGAGATCGCTCCCACGTATTTTGCTTCTGTCGAAGCAAGCGAACGGATCGCTCGTACGTTGCCGCCCTCGAAAGTTGTCTGCATATTCCGGCATCCGGTCGAGCGCGTCATTTCTCTGTACAAACTGAAGCGCGCTTATGGGCTCATTCCGTGGAATTTTGAGCAGGCGATGGAACGTGATCCTGAGATGCTGGATTCGAGCCGCTACGCTACCAATCTCCGGATATGGCAGCGTGCCTTAGGCACGGATCAAGTAATGGCAATGTTCTACGACGATCTCTGCGACAAGCCGCAGAAATTTCTCGATACGCTCGTCGATTTCATTGATGTGCCCCGGTTCGTATTGACTCCCTCCCAAACGGCGTCGATCCACGCCTCCGAGACTATGACCCACCCCCGCAACTACCATCGGACGCGAAGCGCTACCACCATGGCGGACTGGTTCAAGGCCCGCCGGCTCGATAGAGTAGTCGCGGCAGTCCGGGATTCTCCGCTGCGTAAGCTGTTTCTGGGCGGCGGTTCGCCATTCGGGGACTTTCCGCGTGAAACCTCGCTCCGGCTCTACGACATCTTTCGCCCCGAGGTGGAAGATCTCGAAGCCATGATCAATCGGGACTTGTCGACGTGGAAATGCTTTGCGGAAGAAGCTCTTACGGTCTCGCAGAGCGCATAGGTGAGTGCTAGTCAGCTGTCGCCGGCAATTTCTGCCGGATCAGTGCTTCAACCTTTTCCAGAACCTGCTCCTCACTCAGCCCGGTGGAATCGACCACGACGGCGTCCGGCGCCGCCACCAGCGGAGAGACGGCTCGAGTTCGATCGCGGCGGTCGCGTTCCCGGAGTTCGGCGGCCATGGCTTTTGCCGGCTCCCCTTGGATCTTCTGTTGCTCGAGTCGTCGTTGCTCTCGCACGACTGGGTCAGCGTCGAGGAAAATCTTGACGTCGGCGTCAGGAAAGACTTTCGTGCCGATATCGCGGCCTTCCATGACCACCCCACCGCCTAATCCCATTTCACGCTGACGGGCTACCATCCATTCCCGAACTTTAGGATGGACGGAAACCCGCGAGGCAGCTTCGGTCACATCGCGTTCACGGATTCGCGTCGAGACATCGCATCCATCGAGCAGAACGCGATTTCCTCCAATGCTGGGGTCCAGTTCGATGCGAGAGTCATTGGCCAGCCTCATCAACGCGGCTTCATCGTCGAAGGAAGTGTCCCATTCGATCGCTTTCAGCGCGAGCGCGCGATACATCGCGCCGCTCTCCAGATTGACGTACCCAAGCTTGCGCGCGATGCGGGAAGCAATCGTGCTCTTGCCGGCTCCGGCGGGACCGTCAATGGCGATGATGAGCTTACGGGGAGTTGGGTCGGTCATCGGGGCGAAGGGAATTCTACATGGGCGACAACGTTAACGGGAAAGTAAACTCAGCTGCCCACTTGCTGTGGCCGGATTCGCGGCACAAACGCCTGCTTCGGAGGCGTAACCTGCAAAAGTGAATGCTTGCCGACGTGTACGAAACTCAGTTCGCGCGCCGAGAGCAGCGCATTAATGGCATCCTTTACGCGGGAACGGGGGACGAAATTCGAAAAGAACGTTTCCACCTCACCCTGATCGGCGGCGATCACACATCCCAGATACTTCGAAATTACGGCCGAGAGTGCTTCCGCGACCGAAAGGCTGACGCCTTCGTGGACCAGGTTCGGCGCCCAGCGCGACAGTTCGTCCCACACCGATCCTTCTTCGGCAGTGTAGTCAACCCGTGTAATGCGGAGCTTGGCCCAGCTACTGAGAGCGATCCGCCCAGCAACTCTCCCAGTTTTGCTTTCGAGATCGGTCCTCGGCGACGGATCATCTCGAATGCATCGCAAGCCAGTGGAGAATATCCGCCGCTCGAGGTGCCTTTGGGAGGCTGCTTGGGATTGCGTTCGCCGACCAGCGCATAGAAATACGGGAATACGGAAGCGGCCACCAGAAATGCGTTATTCTCGTCGAACAATGGCGCTTCATACGCAGCCTTGTCCCGCAGCAATCGCACCATGAGGTCCGTAGCTTCTTTGGCGCGCGGATCTGCGAAGACGTGCTGCCATGTGGGGAGATGATCGTCCGCCCCAACCCAGGCTCCGACAAAAGTCGGCACCGGCAGCGGCGGCCTTTGCGGATACATCAGGCAGAATCCAACCGATTCCAGAAACGCCCGCGCCTCATCGAGAGTGCGCACAGGTTGGCCATCGAGATGCCACTTCTGCGTTCGGGCCTCCTGGAGTTCGATGTCGGTCATTAATCTGATTAGAACATAGCTCGCAGCCCCAAACGCAGAGGTCCACCGGTTCCGCGAGCACGCTGCTCTCAGCTCGGGCAAGCAATTAAGGTTGTGAATCCTACGAGCCGAGGGCTAAATCCTCTTGAACGCCTTCTGAATATCCACCATCGAGTAGCGCAGCACCACCGGCCTTCCGTGCGGGCAACTCATCGGATGTTCTGTCTTGGCCAGTTCAGCCAGTAGCCATTCCATCTTGTTCTGTTCGAGTGGCATGTTGACTTTGATGGCGGCATGGCAGGCGATCGAGGCGGCGATGCGGGTGCGGATCGCTTCCAGATTCACGGCCTGATCTTCGCGCGTGAGCTGCTCGAAGATTTCGTTCAACATGTGCTCGACCTGTGAGGCGTCCACTCCGGCCGGTGCGATTTTTACCGCAACGCTGCGGGCGCCAAATGGTTCGGCTTCGAATCCGTTGTGCGCAAGTTCTTCGGCGATTTCGCCGAAAATTGCCTGCTGCGCCGGAGTCAGTTCGAGGACCAGCGGCATTAGGAGACGCTGGCTCTCGACCCGCCGCGCGGCGCGTTGCCGCAGGATTCTTTCGAACAGCACACGCTCGTGAGCAACGTGCTGGTCGATGATCCACAGGCCGTCTTCGTTGACGGCGAGGATGAACGAATTGCGAATCTGCCCGAGCGGGCGAAGCGTCCGCAGCGATTCGAGTGTCGGAGGAGTCTGCGTTTCCTGCTCGATAGGTGGCGCGCATCCGTGATCGGGGATGCCAACTTCCGGCGCGCGAGCCAGCGCCACTGCAGCGTTCGCCTCGACAGCAATTCCTCCTTCGAACTCCAGGCGAGCCGTGGCCGGCAAAACGACCGGCGCTTGCAACGCAAAGCCTCCGCTAGCCGATTCGGCAAGATCGCGCCATGGACCGTTCACACCATTACCGCCGTGAGTTCCCGGAGTGAGCGCCCGACTGGCGGAGGGCTGGGCATTGATTTCCGAAAGAAACTGCGGAACCGGGCGCGCTTTCATCAGCGCCGCGCGCGCCGAGTCGCGCACAAAATCATGAATTACACTCTGCTGCCGGAAGCGGACCTCGGTCTTGGAAGGATGAACATTGACATCGACCTCCGCAGTCGGCATTTCGAGGAACAGCAAAACCACAGGAAAAACCGTCGGCGGCAGAATATTGCGGTAAGCGTCGGTGAGTCCGTGTTGGATTAGCCGGTCGCGGATCAGTCGGCCATTCACGAAAATAAAAATCGAATTGCGGTTCAGTTTCTGGATCTCCGGCTTCGAAACGAAGCCGTGCAGGCGGACTTCGCCCGGCACTTGTTTTTCTGCGTCTTCTTCCGGGTCCCGCCGCCACGGTGGCGGTTGCGGCAGCCCCACGCGTTCCAGCGGTTGCACCGCGGCCAGCGGGATCAGTTGTTCGAGCGTCTCCTGGCCGAACACCTGGTACACGCGCTCGCGATGTCCTGCGACCGGCGGCGCAACCAACAACGCGTTAGTTGCGGAATGCAGCTCAAAATGTTTTTCTGGATGCGCCAGCGCATAGTGCGTAACCAGCGACGCAATATGAGAAAGCTCGGTTGACTCCGCCTTCAGAAATTTCTTGCGCGCGGGAGTGTTGAAAAACAGATCGCGCACCGTAATCGAAGTGCCGAGCGGCAGCCCGGCCTCTTCCACACGGATCATCTTTCCGCCGTTAATTTCGATCACCGTTCCTGCGGGCTCTTCCTTCGCTCGGGTTTCAAGATGCAGTCGCGCGATCGAAGCAATTGAAGGCAGCGCCTCGCCGCGAAATCCGAGGGTCGCGACACTGAGCAGGTCCTCACTCTCCTTGATTTTCGAAGTCGCATGGCGCTCGAAGGCGAGCATGGCATCGTCGCGGACCATGCCGCAGCCGTTGTCGGTGATCTGGATGACTTTCTTCCCGCCCGCTTCAACGTGAATACGGATCCGCGTAGAACCGGCGTCGAGCGAGTTTTCCAGAAGTTCTTTCACGACCGATGCGGGACGCTCCACTACCTCGCCGGCAGCGATCTGGTTGGCAACTCGTTCGGAGAGGACGTGAATCTTGCCCATGGTCAGTGGTTAGTGGTTGGTGTTATGTAGTTAGTGTGACAGAAATAGCGGTAGAGTGGCTAGCGCCGAAGGTGATGAGTGCCGCACCGACTTCGCCAAAGGCACCTCGAGCGAAGACTGTCGCGCTTGATTCCTAAACCCTGACGCTTTGATCCATTCCTGAATCTGTTACCATTCCCGCCACATCACTTCTTTTTTCGCTATGCACCTGTGGGCAACAATCATCGGCGCGGGCATCATTCTTAGCATCCTCCTGGACGCCTTTGAAACGATTGTGCTGCCCCGGCGCGTGCAGCGCGGGTTCCGGCTGACCGCTTTCTTTTACCGCAACACATGGAGGCCCTGGGCGCGCGCTGCGCAATATATTCGCAAGGCTTCGCGGCGGGAGAATTTTCTCGGCTATTTTGGACCGCTATCCCTGATTGTGCTTCTCGGTTTCTGGGCTGCTGGATTGATTGTCGGGTTTGCTTTCGTGCAGTACGGGCTCGGCGACCATCTGCAAACCAGCGGTGAAAAGATCACTCACTGGACTCTCCTCTATCACAGCGGCGAGACTTTTTTCACCCTGGGTTACGGCGACATCACTCCCAATAACACTGCCGCTCGAGTACTGGCGGTAATGGAAGCGGGCATGGGGTTCGCGTTCCTTGGCGTCGTGATCGGATACCTCCCGGTCGTGTACTCGGCGTTCACGACCCGCGAGATTGAAATTTCTCTCCTCGATGCCCGTGCCGGTTCACCACCCAGCGCGGCGGAATTTCTGGGCAGGCTGGGTTGTTGTCCGGAACAAACGGTGCTCGACGATATCTTTCGCGACTGGGAGCGCTGGTGTGCGGACCTTTTGTCCACGCACATTTCTTATCCAGTGCTGGTATTTTTTCGGTCGCAGCATAGCAACCAGTCCTGGCTGGGCGCGCTAACTGCGATGCTGGATGTGACGTCGTTGGTGATGACTGGCGTGGGCGATATCCATCCCGATCAGGCGAAACTAACGTTCGCTATGGCGCGTCACGCGGTCGTCGACCTGACCCAGATGGTCAACGCGCGTTATCTGCCGCATGAGGCGGATCGACTTCCGCCAGACGAAGCGCGGCGGTTGCGCTCGGAATTGGCTCGCCACGGTGTCACTCTATCGGATGGCGCCGAAGCACCAACGCATTTGGAGGAGTTGCGGTCACTGTATGAGCCTTATGCGCAGGCGCTGGCGCGACGGTTGTATGTGACATTGCCTCCGTGGATCCATAGCGAGCAACGGAAAGACAACTGGCAGGGTGGCCCGTGGGATCGAGCGATCCAGGCGCGGGCCTTGGAGCGGCCGGGGAGGGTGTCGGAAGATCACTTTTAAGGTATCGCGTTTACGAAAGCAAACCGAACGAAAAAGAAGACCCACACCGCCCGTCCACCAAACTTCGAGTAAACCGTTCCGGGCCTGACAAATGGCGAAATGATCAGTAGCGGCACGCCGATGCCTGCGCCAAAGGCGTCAAGCGCAGGGGGAGCCACGTGATCGTAGAACCCTCCGTTGTCGTCCCAGTTTACAAAAATCGCGGTAGACGACCACGGGCCCCTTTCATCACCGCATTGACCTGAGCAGTCGTCCAGTTTTGTCCCATACTGATCGGTGCGTGGGATGCTCGGAGTCGTGACCATCGGGCACGACCCAGCTCACGGCAGGCAGTTTGGCGCGGTGGCAGAATTCGCGGCGTCAGGAGAGCACAAATTGCAGGCGGTAGTCCAAGCCGGAAAAGTTGGGGAAGCTTTTCTCTCGTGCGTTGATTCCGGAACATCACGGCTTGAGAGCCGACGCTGAAGTCGTTCGCGGAAAGGAAGGGTACCAAGAGTGCGCTTGCATGATGACCGTCTGTCATAGGGAGTGAACGGAAACTGAATCGCCCGATGTCGCGGCTGTACTTCATTTCTTCTTTTGTGAGGCTGCCACAAACATCGCTTGAATCCGGTCGAGGGTTGGTTGAAGCTGCTGCGGATCTCGAATGCAATTCACAAACATGGGGCGCACATCGATGCCGGGAAGGCCGCCGAAAAATCGGTAGGCATCGGGCAGCGGGGGGCCTCCGAGTGAGCCGGCTGCGGGAATAGTTTGAGGCAGCTGGATGGCGTACATGCTGCCTCCCGCCAAGGCTTCATGCGGGTAGCGCATGAGCCAGAGGCAATTGTGGCCATCCGCGATATTTGATGCAGAAACTACCGCCCATTGGCCGGCATCGGAAGGCTTGGGCTCTTGGCAATTCCAAATCTGGGCTTCCGGAATATATGCGCCGGGCTCGGAGAATCCATACTCATCCAGCAGAACCTGCTTCAGTCCATGTTGCCGTACAAAGGTCTCAGCTGCGGGCAGTGACTGATTCCAATCGAGATTGGAGTCGTTTACCAGCAGGTAACCGGGATGTCCCATGCTGAGGGAATTCAGAAACGGAAAGTAATTCGGATAGGCCCATACCGCCATTGCCAGCGAAGCCGCGGCGAGGCCGACGGTGATCCAGTTGCCTGCACTCGAGAGCCGCAAGTTGGAAGAGCGCACTGATTGCAACATGCGAGGGAGAGGAGCGAGCAGCAGCGTCAGAAGTGCCAGGACGATCGTGAGATGGCGAATGCTGATGTCGAGGCGGTTGAGTATTGCCGCCGTCAGAAACACAACCAACGAAACCCACACAGCTCGCCAGTTCAGTTCCATTCCGCTCGGGATCGCCGATGGTTTTTCAGTCGAGATGCGTTTCAGGAAAATGGCAACTGTGACGGCAATTAGAAGCAAAAGAAGAAATGCCAGCGGCGATTTCAAAATAAACAGGGTCGGAAAATAGAACCACACACCATGGGTGTAGGAGTGGCCAAGAATGTAAGTTGGACGGCTTCCCGCACTTACCGCAAACAAGATGAGCCCACGGAGATAAAGCCACACCGGCATCAGCAGCCGTCTGAACGCTGGAGATGGCGGGAAGTGCGGAATCGCGCTGAAAGAATCCGTTGACTCGTTCCAGGAAAGGACCAAGTAAGCAACATAGACGAAGACCGCTGCCCAGAGAGTCGCCTTGGTCATGTTGATCCACGCACGGCGGCGCCACGCGCGCCGCGCAGCCTTATCCGTGGGTTGTTCCGGTACGCCGCGCCAGCGCAAGCTGAGTACCATCGCGATAAATACGAAGAACAAGAGTCCGGAAGAAAATTTGGAAAGAAAAGCGCCTGCCAGTGTGAGCCCGAGTTTGATCAGTTGGCCTCGAGATGGAGAACGCCACAGAATCGGAAGTTGCCAGACCGCGAGAATCCAGAAAAGTGCGATCACAACGTCGGTGACTACGAGCGGACCGAAGGCAAGAAATGCCGGCATGCTTACATAGACCGAAAGACACAGCAATCCTCCAGGGACACCGCCCAGCTGCCGTCCGCAAAAATAGAGAACCAGGCCGAGAAGCAAAGTGATCATGAGCATGGGCACGCGCGCCCAAAGCACCGTGGAGTAGGGATCATTCCAGCGCATGATTAGCCAGTGGCCGAACACCCATTCTCCGAGGAATTCGTTGAAGCCGTTTCCGCTGAAGGTCCAGGAAATATGTGAGTAGTCGGCATTCACCCGCTGCAGGACAAGCGGCACAGCCGCCAATACCTTCGCCAACGGCGGATGCTCTTCGTTCATCCGCAAGTCGAGTTTCTGGAGATAGCTGACGCCCGCGCTGATATGCGCGACTTCATCGACCGTAACCGACTCATGCCGCGCGGCGCCGCCCGCCAGCAGTGCCATGAAGGCTAAAAGGGCCCCTACGGCGAGTAGGCCTTTTCTGGATTGTTGCACGGACACAATCATTGTCCTCGGCGGATAAAAGTGTCGCATTTCCGATTCTGCAAATCATACACGTCACCTTGGCGACAATCGTGGACTCGAACGTCTGGTGCGACTCGTCTGCTAACATTCTCCTTCCATGAAACACACAGGCGAAAACGTGGTGCGCATCGAAGCAGATGCGCTGCGGGCGCTTGCGGATCGGCTTGCCGGTCCAATGGCTGAGGGTTTTCATCGTGCGGTCGACCTGATGTTTCATTGCCAGGGACGGGTGGTAGTTACCGGCATGGGAAAGAGCGGGATCATCGCGCGCAAGATTGCGGCTACGCTGAGTTCGACGGGATCGCCCGCGCTTTACCTGCATCCGGTCGATGCGGTGCATGGCGATCTCGGAATGATCGTGCGGGGAGATGTAGTGCTGGCGCTTTCGGCGAGCGGCGAGACTGACGAAATTTTGCGGCTGCTGGCGACCATCAAGCGGCTGCAGGCGCCATTGATCAGCATGACGTGTGATGATGCCGCTGAGAGCAGGTTCTTCGATTTGTCCTCATCGCCGAGCGGTGCGGGCGGCGCTCAAGATGACACTTCCAAACAACGCAGCACGGGTTCGACGCTGGCTTCGGCGTCTGATATAGCGTTGGACGTATCGATTTCCAAAGAAGCCTGTTCGCTGGGCCTAGCACCGACGGCATCAACTACGGCCATGCTGGCTCTGGGCGATGCGCTGGCTGTGGCGTTGTCGGAAAAGCGTGGATTCAAGGAAGAAGACTTCGCGAATCTGCATCCGGGAGGTAAGCTTGGCAAGCGATTGGCGCGGGTTGAATCCCTGATGCATTCGGGCGAGGCACTGCCTTGCGTGAGTGCGACGACCAAAATGCCCGATGTGATTTATGAGATGTCGCGCAAGAAACTGGGCATGACTGCGGTCGTCGAGGGCGACAAGCTTCTCGGTGTGATCAGCGACGGCGATTTGCGGCGACTCCTGGAGCGCCGGGGCAAGGATGCGCTCGACCTCACCGCGCAAGACTGCATGAACCGGGTACCCAAGACGATTAGTCCGCAAGAATTTGCGGCCACGGCACTCGCGCGCATGGAAGAGATGAAAATCACGTCGCTGGTGGTTTTAGATCAGGACCATGTCCGCGGCATCGTACACCTGCACGATCTCTGGGGAACGGAGATGGTGTAGGACTGTGAGCCGCGGACGGCGTCAAAGTAGATTCGGTCCGTTCGTGGCTCGAAGTTCGTAGGTCGCCGCCTTTGCAAATTCCCATGAGAGATATCCACTATCGCTTCGGCAACGATCTCTCCGTGACGGATGTGATTGATGTCTATAATGCGTCGGGCTTAGGCGAACGGCGTCCGGTTGATGATCCCGGGATCTTTGCGGACATGCTTCAGCATGGAAACCTCACGGTTACGGCGTGGGATGGGGAAGTGTTGGTCGGAATCTCACGCACTTTGACGGACTTTTCTTACGTCGGATATCTTTCCGATCTGGCGGTGCGGAGATCGCATCAGAAACTCGGCATCGGCACTCAGCTGATTCAGAAGACTCGTGAAAAAATGGGACCGCGATCCATGCTGGTGCTGCTTTCTGCGCCGCAGGCGGTCGAGTATTATCCGCGAGTCGGGTTCACGCAACATCAGAGCGCGTGGGTGCTGAGGGCGGGAGATCCGTTTCCCAAATAGCTGCCGCGCCGGGCAAAATCATCTTTAATGTTTAAGCGCGCCGCGGTTGGATCACTCTCCAATTTTCGTGACTATACTGAGATCGCCGCGATGATGCTCCCTACCACCACTAAAACCTACTCCGCTGAAGAAACGATCGATTTCGGGCGAAGGCTCGCCGCAGAATTGACTCCGCCTCTGCTCATCCTTCTGCGCGGCGATCTGGGCGCCGGCAAGACCACTCTCGTGAAAGGGATCGCCGAAGGCTTCAAGGCCGCTTCGGCCGATGATGTCACCAGTCCGACCTTCACGCTTGTTCATGAATATCGAGGACCTCGAGCGGTGCTCTACCACATTGACCTCTATCGCGTGGATACGGAGCGGGAGTTGGTAACCATAGGCCTGGACGATCTTATGGCGCCTGACAGCATTTTGCTCATCGAGTGGGGAGAGAAATTTGCTCGCTTCTTGCGCGAGAGAAATGTGGAAGTTGCCTTAGAGCGAATCGGCGAAAACGAGCGTCGGATCCAGGTTACCGGCCTATGATCCCGCTGCTGGAGCGCGCAACCGGAAGCCGAGGGCATGCCTCCGGAGCGGCCCATTCCCGAATGGTCGAGAACAGCAGCCCAACGGCGAAAATGGCGAAGATCAACAAGCGGTTCGGCATTGCTTCTATGATGACCGCAAACAGGGCGGCCATGCAAGCGTCCTCTGCGTTAAGCATTCCTTTTAGGTGCTCGCGCATCTAATCCGTTGATGAATCAAGCGGAGCCAGGAACCATTCGAAAAGTTACATCGGACAATCTCGAAGTTGGCTTAATCTGCGCCGATCGCGACGGCAACCGGGTGCGATTGGATCGAGTCGATCGTAATGCGGGAACATTGGCGTATCACTTTCTAAACGACGAATTGCGCGTGCAGGAAGGGATTCAGGAACCGTCAATCGAAGATTTTCTTGCTGAGGGATGGTACCTGGCTTAATCGACCGCCATCGCATTCCGGCGCTCTGCATTCGCCGGCCGCATCGTCGTATCAAATCAGACTTCACGCTCAGAACCCCATGATGTTGTAGCCGCAATCGACGTGGATGATTTCTCCGGTGATTCCGGAGCTGGCGTCGGAAGCTAGAAACACGCCCGTGCTACCGACTTCATTCACATCCACATTACGCTGAAGTGGAGCGCGCTCGGCATGAGACTTCAGCATGTCGCCGAGGCCCGAAATGCCGCGAGCAGCGAGGGTTTTGATTGGACCAGCGGAAATCGCATTGACACGGATTTTCTTCCTGCCCAGGTCTTGCGCCAGATAGCGGACCGTACATTCCAGCGCGGCCTTGGCGACGCCCATTACATTGTAGTGAGGGACAACTTTTTCCGCGCCGTAGTAAGTCATGGTGATAATGCTGCCGCCATCTTCCATAAGGGGCGCGGCGGCGCGGGAGAGGGCGATCAGTGAGTACACGCTGACATCATGGGCGATGCGGAACCCGTCGCGGGTGGTCTGCGAGAAATCGCCTTTCAGTTCTTCGGCGGGAGCGTAGGCGACACTGTGCACGATCACATGCAGCTTGCCGTAGCGGGCTTTGAGTTTTTCAAAGAGACGCGCGATTTCGTCGTCGTTCGAGACATCGCACATGAATCCTTCGGCTCCCGGCAGCGATAGGATCAAGTCCCTGGCTTCCTGTTCCAGGCGCTCGTTCTGATAGGTGATCGCAAGGTTGGCGCCGGCCGTGTGGAGTCCCTGGGCGATCGCCCAGGCGATAGAGCGCTTGTTGGCGACTCCGAAGACGACGGCGGTGCGGCCTTTCAGATCCTCGAACATGGATGGCGGTTCCTCAGAAATTTAAGAGAAAGAATAACAGCAGCGGTAGAGACGCGGCGTGCCGCATCTTTACGGTACGATAAATTAGTCGGCGGTCGAAGTTATCGGTTGCTCTGCCTTGATGGGCCACAATGCGCTGCCGAAGGCAAGCGCGTACACGGCGGCGATCACGCCGAAGCCGGCGGCCAGGCTTACGCGCGAGGCGATCCAGCCGACTGTGATGCCTAAGACGATTTGCAACATCGTTCCGAAAAAATAAAACGTGTTCTGGACGCGCCCCATGAAATGCGGCGGCACCTGCTCCATCAGGCTGGTATTCATCGCGACGCCGCTGAGTCCGCGAGCGGAGCCCATCAAGCCATACAGGAGAACGGCCAACGCTAGCCAGGGCGAGAATGGAGAAAGCGCCATGGCAACGGTCAGGAGTGCCATCGAGATCGCAATCGAACCGCGCGATCCCAGCCTGGTGATGGCGACGGGAGCGTACAAAGCGCTCAGGAAGGCGCCGACGCCCCACCCTCCATTGAGCCATCCGTAACCTTGGGCGCCTGCATGAAAGATGTTGTCGCTGAGAGGCGGAGTGACTACAACCCCGGTCATCATCGCGCCCAGAAACAGGGCCCAACTCGTACCCAAAAAAATCACTCGCGGATGATCACGCAGGAACGCGAGACCTTGTCCCATTTCGCGCAAGAAACGCTCCACCGCAGTCTCTGCGGCAACGAGATCATGTTTCAGTTCGTCGGCACGAGGCACGACGCGGCCTTGGCGCACGGCGAAATAGCAGAGGAAAGAGACGACGTAGGTGCTGACGTCGATTATCAACACGCCGCCGAGGCCGATGTGCTCGTAGACGAACCCGACAATTGCACCCGCGATCATCCACCCGCCCTGAACACCTGCGAGCAGTAGTGTGTTCGACGCCACGAACTCGCCTTCGGGCGTCAATTCCTGGATGAGTGCGGTAATCGTCGGCCAGAACATCCAGAAGCCAGCCGCGACCAGGGTGTTCATCAGATACAGCTGCCATACTTGCACACGGCCGCGGTAGGCGAGCAGGGCTACGACCAAAATGATAATGGCGCGCCCGGCATCGAGCAGCATGACCAGCCGCCGCCGGTCCTCACGATCAATGATCACGCCGGTGAAGGGTAGCATGATCATTGCTGGCAGAGTTTGCAGCACTGCAAACGTGCCCAGCGCCATCTCGGAATGGGTGCGTTGCAGAACCGTCCAGGCGACTGCGGCGGAGTTCATTCCGCTGCCGAGCATGGAGATCACGTTGGCCGCGAACACGAAGCGCAGCCCGCGTTTCTGCAAAATTGCGCGCATGACTCGAATCTAACATGGGGTTTCAGGTGGGGACCGGGAGGCGTGGATCTTCGGATGTAAAATGCACCTCAAATAAAAACTGTCATCGTGAGCGAAGCGAAGGACCTGCTGCCTTCTCGCTCGCCGGGTAACAGTTGCTTTGCTTCGCTGCGCTCTGTGACAGGTGAGGGATGGTTAGTTCTCGCTCTCCACAGGCGCGGCCTTCGGCGCGGGCAGGGATTTGCTGGGCTTGGCAGGCTTCCCCGGCGGCGCGGGAACTGATGGCGCCGCTGGCGCAACGACTGCTACAGTTCCTCGGCGAATCTCGACTGTTCCGTGTTCGCTGTTGATTGCCAGGGTTGGACCGTTGCTGCCAATCGATCCGCTGGCGCTCGCCTGACCATCGGCATTGTTGACCTGGAGTTCGGTGAAGTCGCTGGAGATTTCGCCGCCGCGGGAACGCGCTTCTACTTTGAGAGCGGTGTTCGGAGGAATCGTGATCTGTACATCGCCCTTGCGGTTTTCAATCTGAATATTGCCGGGCTTGTGCAGTCCCACTTCCACGCTGCCGTTGTTGTCCTGCAGACGTAGATCGCCAGACAAACCATCGAGGCTGATATCTTTTGAGCGCGTGATCAGGCGCATCGGACCAATGAGGGAATCGGCGCGGAGATCTCCGGAGTCGAGATCGAGCCGGCCGTCGAGCCGGGAGAATTCCATATCGGTGCGCGCGGATTTGAAGCTTACGGTTTTCGTCACCCGCACCAGCCGGACGCTTTCTCCGAATTCGCCGTTGAGATGAACTGATCCATCGACATCTTCGACGGCGACTTCATCGCCGTGGCCCTGCACTGTGACTTCGCCTTTCACATGCTGGATGCGGGTGGAACTGTGCTCCATGTCAACCGTGACATTGCCGGTGTGGTCGCTGATGTTTACTTCGCCGCGCTGCTGGTTGACCTCTACATTGCCGGAAATCCCGGCGAGGGTCACGTCACCGCGCTTATCGGTGATCACGAGTTCGACGTTCTTGGGCACGTAGACGTCGAGATCGGTGGCGACCCCCTTGTCCCCGGCACCCTGGGTATTGGCGTTGAGGGTGACGATCTTATCGTTGACCGTGATCCCGGGCTTGGTCTTGGAGTTGTAGCCGTCCGCTTCTTCCTGTTTTTCAGCGCGCACCCGCTTGCGGACTGAGACCTTCAACGTGTTGCCCTCCGCAACGTTGATGGTGACGGCGCCACGTTCGTTGTTGATCCGTAAACTGCCGCCGGCAGGAAAGGGCTGGCTGAGTTCGTCGCTGTAGTCGAAGGTGGATCCGCTGAACAGATCTTCAATGTCCTGATCATCCCCAAAATGAATGTTGTCCTTGATGTTGGGCCACACGCGAACAAACTGGGTCGCAGTCAAGCCGGCGCACACAATAAACAACACCAGGAACACACCGCCCGCTCCAATGCCTCGCGGCGGCAGTCCCGCCTGCTTGGCCTGCTGATGCTCGACCAGCTTGATCACTCCCCACAGGATGAGCAGCAGTGGCCAGTAGCGGGCGAATGTCGTCGCCAGCGAATAGCGGTCAAGCACGCCCAGGGTCATCAGCAGAAAAAGCACTCCCACAAGAATCAGGACGATCGGCCCGGCGGTCGAACGCTGCGGACGCGGAGTCATGACCGGGCTAGCCATGACTCACCTCACTCGGAGGAGCTGGTGGTACAACCGTTCCCCCGCCAGAAGTGGGTCCAACGCCAGGGCCGGGAGGATTGCTGGGACCGACGCCCATGGCTGAGCTTTGCAACAACTTCACAGCTCCAATCACGAGAATGATGATCGGCCAGGTGCGGTCGAAATAGGCAACTCGCAATTCCGACAGCAGGAACAGAATTCCGACCGTAGTTAGAATTGCGGGCCCCATCAAACGCCGCGTATGGCATCGGGGACCCATCGCGGAATTTGTTTCGCCGAGAAGGCCAAAGTTTCGCGCGAACATCCAACCGCCCAGAACAATCAGCAGGATTGGCCAGAAACGATTGACCCCGAACTCCGAGAGCCCGAGCGTGTGCAGCAGGAAAAAGACTCCCACCAGAATCAGTATGACTGCCCCGGTCGGGATTCTCTTGGCATCGATCCGATCTCCCCCACTGAAAGTTTGCGCGAGGTTGAAGGGGTCCGGAGGAGCGTGACCCAATTGCAGGGCGCGCGCCGAACGAACGCTGTCAATGATTTGGTAGACGTAAAAGAATGCAATGCCGAGTCCGCAGATGACGCCGAGCATTTCACTGCCGCCGTGCTCGTTGGAACTTGCTCCCGCAACCAGCAATCCGAAAATAACCAGATGCGCGAGTCCCTTGGCATATTGACCGGTGTATACGGCGCCTACGCCAAAGGGAAAAAAGCCGGCGAGAATTCCTGCCAACGCAGGATTTGGCCCCGAGCCCGATGGAACGGCCGGGGTGGAAGTGTAGCCGGGTGCTCCAGGAGCATTCGGCGCAAAGGAAGCGGATGGTGTGGGCGCCGTGCCTGCCATTTTCGCTCCCAGGCAATCCTCACAATAGATCACGCCTTTGACTGGACGTGTGCAGTTCGCGCACAGTGCTTTACCGCAAGTGCGGCAATAGGCCACTGCTGATGTATCAGCATGATTGGCGCAGTTCATACGAACCTCCTGTTCGTGGTCACCGTCACGTCAGGTGGCAGATCCGGCAGGCCGGCCAACACCGGCTGGTTCTCTTCACGGGAATAATTTCGCTCCTGTTTCTGGTCTGGCTGTCCACTTGTATCGTTGTTGTTCTTGCGGTTTTGGTTAGGCTTCGCTGGTCCGGGTTCGGCGGGAGTCGTTGACTTCTTGAACTCGCGCACCCGGGATTCGATTTCATACACGAAACGGATATTCTCGTAAAACTTCACGACCTTGCCCTGCGTGGTGTAGTACGTCCGCTTAAGGGCCGAAGGTCGAACGTCGATCTTCGCCACATCGGATGGCTTCACGCCCGCCGCACTCAAGGCCAGCGAGAACGAGAAGAAGATCATCCCGAACGACATCACGAAACGAGGCTGGCGAACGAATGCAGCAGTCGGGGTGACAAACGAGTTCCACCACTGCCGGGCGCGCCCCGCGATCCCGGTGCGACGCTCGGGCGCGGCGGCATGCAGCCGGGCGCTCGATATTCCGGTGGTCGCCGCCAGAATGCTGTTGATGAGGTAAGCCGGAGGTTCGACTTCCTCGAGTGACTTGAGCCATTGCCGGCCGGCGACAGCATCGGCGAGCAGAGGACCACAGATGGTGCAGACGCGTCCGTGCGCTTCGAAGATCTGCATGCGGGAGGCGCTTAGCTGGCCATCGATGGCCTCGCTAAGCAGAGCCTCGAACATGCTGCACTCCATCCCGTGTTTGGTTTCGCCTGGCATCACATCACCTGCCTATATGTACGTTGAAGTAGGCGCGCAAGTTCCGCACGCCCCCGGTTAATTCTGGACTTCACGGTTCCTTCCGGAACCTTTAGAGCGCCTGCAATTTCTTTGTAATCCATATCTTGCAGATCCCTCAAGATGACGGCTTCCCGGAGCTCGGGGGAGAGCTTCTGGAGCGCCTGGTGGACCACTTCGCGGGTTTCACGGCTTTGGACGTGGTCGTCCGCCGATCGCGAGGGGTCGGCGATCTGGGAGGAAAGTGGTTGTGCATCTTCATGTTCCGAGGGAACGGTATCCAGAGAGTCGGTCATCCGATCGTGCTTGGTCTTGCGGAAATGGTCGACCAGCAGGTTGCGCGTGACGGTGGTAACCCAGGTCATGAAAGCGCCCTTACCTACGTCAAAAGTATTGAGTGTGCGGTACATCTTGATGAAGACTTCCTGGGTCAGATCCTGGGCGTCATCGGAGGTCCCTGCGAAGCGGTAGCAGATGTTGTAAATGCGCCGATGATATCGCTGGACGATCTCCTCCCAGGCCGCCGAGTCGCCGGCAATGCAGCGACGGACCAGCAATCCGACGACTTGGGCCTCATCCAACCGGTATTCTCCGGAACCCCTCGCTCGTCCTGTAAACCGTGCGTTTGCGCCGAGCGCGATTGTTTGGCTCAACAACACACAACAGATACGTCTCTGTGGGGCAGGAAGTTCCCTTGAATCATGAAGCTAGGCATTGTAGCAGTGAGAAGAGGTCACACGTCATGGGTGACAGGTCACAGAATGGGTTACTCAATGCTGACGTGGTTCTTTCCTGTGACCAGTGACCTCTGACCCTTGACCTTGCCTACGCGAACCTCACCTTTACATCAGGGCCTTTGTCTAGGTGGATGCTCTCGATAAACCGGACCTTGCCGGTTTTCAACGTCAGAATCACGGACGACGTTCGTTCGCCCTCCCCGAAGAAGCGAACGCCCTTAAGCAGCGCGCCCTCGGTTACGCCGGTGGCAGCAAAAATCATTTGCTTGCCGGGGGCCAAATCCTCAGCTTCGTAGATGCGGTTCTTGTCTTTAATCCCCATCTTGGCGATGCGTTCCTCAAGTTCCGGCTTGTTGATGACGAGGCGTCCCTGCATATAGCCGTTCAGGCAGCGGATGGCCGCAGCTGTGATAACGCCTTCGGGTGCGCCTCCCGATCCCATAACGACATGAACTCCGGTGCCGATTACGGCGGCTGCGATACCGGCCGAGAGATCACCATCGCCGATCAACTTGATGCGGGCTCCCGCTTTCCGAATGTCGGCAATGAGCTTTTCGTGGCGCGGACGGTCGAGGACCATGACTACCAGGTCGTCCACCCCTCGATGCATTCGGCGAGCGATGTTGCGAAGGTTATCGGCGACGGGGGCATCGAGTTCAACTGCATTCTTGCACGACGGCCCGACGACGATTTTTTCCATGTAGCAATCCGGAGCGTGGAGCAGGCCGCCCTTCTCAGAGGCGGCGAGAACTGTAATGGATCCGGGAGCGCCGGTGGCGCAGAGATTGGTGCCTTCGAGCGGATCGACTGCGATGTCCACGCTCGGAACATCACGGCCGTCCGGAAACGCTCCGCCGACCTGTTCACCGATATACAGCATGGGAGCTTCATCCCGTTCGCCCTCGCCGATCACGATCGTCCCGCGCATCGGAATCGTGTCCATGACTTTGCGCATGGTTTCGGTGGCAACCTGGTCACTTAGGGGACGGTCTCCCTGACCCATGGTGCGCGCCGACGCGATCGCTGCATTCTCGACGACTCGCAAGAATTCAAGCGCGAGATCGCTCTCTAGATTTTCCCCGAAGCTCTTGGGACGCGCTCCGGGAGCATTTTGAGATGACATGAGTGCCCTCCAAATGAATAGGCCACTCGCCGCTAGCGGCGACCGGCCTGCGGCTCACGACTATAAACCAACGGGAACGGGAAGCGAAGCGGAGGTATTCCGGAGGATATCCTGTTCACAAACAGCAGCGATGCTGCTGTCTGTGCGTTTGTGAAGTCCACAAAACTTTTCGTCGATGTTAGTGACAGCAATAAATTTCAACCCAACGCTATTGACGCTCCCCTTTCAACATCTGAGCCGTCTCTATGCGAACGACTGGCCGTGCACAGCCATCGTCCGAGGTTGGCGGGCGCAATCGCGAGGTCTTTATGCTGGCAGTGCATTTGATGAGTGTGTTATTGCTGGCGGCGAGTTCGCTGGCGTGGGCGCAATTGGAGATTGAAAATCACGGGCATCTCGACATGCCCGAACAGCAGGCACGAGTGCTCTTTCTGACCACCAACCGGGTGCTGGAATCGGAATTTCATTCTCCTGGCGCTTTGGAAAATGCTTTTCGCATGAAGCTTGTTCTCGGCGAGAAAGCCGAGCGCTTCACCATTGACGATTCCTCAGGAAACGGAACTATCTATCTGGAAAAGTGGAACGAAGGAAAATTTGCGGTTGCTGCCATGCGGCTTGCTGTGCAGCACCTTTTGGTTCCAGAGCGGCAGAAACGCATGCTCGAAGAGATTGTCCGACGCACCCACGAAATTGCTCCCATAAAAGCGGCGCAACTCCGAAACAAGCCGGCATCGCCCGCTGTACCGCATCTGCAAGACGATTGCATCTCGCAAATGATGAACGCTGCGTTACGGGGAGTTGACTGCAGGACATCTGCTATCAACTCGCGACCATCAGCCGCGTCGCCCGAACGGTGACACTGTTTTTGTTACCCTTTCGGGGTATGAATGGCGCACGGAGCCAACGTATCTTTTCTCCGACGAGCAAGTCGCGGAAAAGAGCGCTATAGCCCGCAATTTTCTCGATACTCGCACTCGCCTGAACGAGAACGTCGACAAAGCTGACAACTTTCGGTCAAGCGCTTCTACAACATCGACCAGAATACTTTCTCCAAGTACAAAGAGTTAATGGGGCTGGTCGCCTCGGCCTGCTTGCGTTGCGATGACTGCATCAACTACCACATCATTCAGTCGTACCGGTTAGGTGTGACCTCGGCGGAGCAGGAAGAAGCAATCCAATGTCGCACTGGTGGTAGGTGGCAGTATCGTAATTCCACCTTCGGCGCGCGTATGAGTTGCTGGCCGAGTTACGAGTAAGTTGTGTAGGGTGGGACACGCTTAACCTCTCGCTCTAGACTAGTTCGCAAGTCGACGGCGCTGGGTAATTCTCGGCGTTATACTCATGGAAAGCCAACATGAACTTTCCCAGAATACTCTGCCTTGTTGTATTTGCGCTCGCCTGCGTGGACATAACTCCGGCCCAGGAAGCACCCGTACCCCAGTTGCTGCCGGGTTCTGCCCGCAAGCCCGCCGCGGAAGCGGTCGTTTCACCTCAGGTTTCGTCCCTACAAACGGTTCCCTTAACGGTGCCGCAAGGCGCGTCACTGCAAGTGGCTCTCGATCGGGAAGTCCGAATCAGGAAAGTCGGCCAACCGATCCACGGCCGTGTCGTGGAACCGATTTATGCGCTCGATCGGTTGGTAGTGCCGGTTGGATCCGAGGTCAACGGGGAAGTCACCAAGATCGAAGCGATATCCGCCGGCAAGCGCACCCTGTCGGTTTTGAATGCGGATTTTACTCCGTTGCGCAGCGTTGAAATTGGCTTTGAGGAACTGGTGCTGCCCGGCGGCAGGCATCTGCCGCTCCACACCAGCGTCACTCCGGACTCGGGACAGGTTGTGCAGTTCGTGACCGCTCCGGAAACGAAGGACAAGAAAAGTATCAAGGACAAAGCCGCCGAAAAAACCAAAGAGGCGAAGGAGCAGGCTCGGCAGCAGTGGGACGATGCAATGAAGCAACTGAAGACGCCGGGGAGAGTGCACCGGCTGGAACGGTATGCCGAGGCACAGCTGCCGGTTCACGGGCAATACATTCCGGCGGGGACGGTGTACTTCGCGGAATTAGACGATCCGCTCGATTTTGGCAGTGAAGAGATGACGCCGCAGGCAATTGCGTCTCTCGGCGGGCCGCTGCCGGAGGGTGCCGTCGTTCGCGCCCGGCTGCTTACGCCATTGTCGTCCGCCACCGCGCAGAAGGGACAAGATGTCGAGGCGATTCTCGCCCGGCCTCTGTTTGACGGCGACAAATTGATCATGCCACAAGGCAGCCGCCTGAAGGGCACGGTTCGCCAGGTGCAGCCGGCGCGCCGCTTGAAGAAAAATGGACAACTGCGCATCGCATTTCTTGAACTCGTGCCGCCGGACGGGCTTGAACAGAAGGTGCATGCAACTCTCGAAGGCGTGCAGGCTGGAAAAGATGCGAATGTGAAACTCGACTCCGAAGGCGGCGCGGAGGCAACGACGTCGAAGTCACGTTATCTTGCGACCACCGTGTCGCTAGGACTGGCGGCTGTCTCTCTGCACGGCGACTCCGATGGGGTCGGCACCGGAAGCGCCGGCAATACCGGTAACCGCATTGCCGGGGGCGCCGCGGGATTCAAGTTAGTCGGCATGATCACCGGAGCCCTAGTACATTCGCGGGCTTTCGGGTACACCATGGGCGCATATGGAGCGGGGATGTCGGTCTACTCTCACTTCCTCTCGCGCGGACAAGAAGTGGTATTCCCGAAGAATACGGCGATGGAAATTGGGATTGGAACGCGACCGGGTGCGACGGCGCCGGCGGGAACTTCTTCCGATGGGGCCAGCCGGAACTAAATCAATCGAAAATTCGGTGTGGCGCTCCCAACTGGTGTGGCGCTCCCAACTCTAGAACGCGTCGATCCCCGTAACACTGGCCCCGATGATCAGCGTATGAATGTCGTGCGTCCCCTCGTAGGTCTTCACGCTTTCCAGGTTCATCAGATGACGCATGATCGGGTAGTCGTCGGCGACGCCGTTGGCGCCGAGGATGTCGCGCGACATGCGGGCGCACTCCAGCGCCATCCAGACGTTATTTCGCTTGGCCATCGAGATGTGCTGGTGCTCGACTTTACCGGCATCTTTCAGACGTCCGACCTGCAAGACGAGCAGTTGCGCTTTGGTGATCTCGTTGATCATCCAAGCCAGTTTTTCCTGCACCAACTGGTGTGAGGCGATGGGCTGATCGCGGAACTGTTTGCGCAACAGCGAATATTGCAGCGCGCAGTCGTAGCAGGCCATTGCTGCGCCGATCGCTCCCCATGAAATTCCGTAGCGCGCCTGATTCAGGCACATTAGCGGAGACTTCAGCCCGCCGCTCTTTGGCAGCAAGTTCGATTCCGGAATGTGAACATCTTGCAACGAAAGCCCCGACGTCACCGACGCCCGCAGCGACCACTTGCCGTGAATGTCGTCGGCCTTGAAACCGGAACGGTCGGTCTCAACCAGGAATCCGCGCACTTTGTCATTTTCATCTTCGACTTTGGCCCAGATTACGGCAACGTCGGCGATCGAGCCCGACGTGATCCACATCTTCTCGCCGTTCAGGATGTACTCTTTTCCAACCTTCTTGGCGCGGGTGCGCATGCCGCCCGGATTGGATCCGAAGCCCGGTTCGGTCAATCCGAAGCATCCCAGCTTTTCGCCTTTCTGCATGGCGGGCAGCCATGTATTTTTTTGTTCGTCGCTGCCGAAGGCGTAAATGGGATACATCACCAGTGCCGACTGCACGCTGACGAACGAACGCACGCCAGAATCGCCCCGCTCCAGTTCCTGCGTGACTAATCCGTATTCCACGTTCGACATGCCCGCGCATCCGTAACCTTCGAGCGAAGCGCCGAAGAATCCCAGGTCGGCCATAGGCTTCACGAGTTCGCGGGGAAAACGTCCAGCCCGGTTGCACTCTTCAATGATGGGAATGAGGTTATCTTCGATGAACTTGCGCGCCGTGTCTCGCACCAGGCGCTCGTCATCGCTCAACAATGAATCGAAAGCGATGAAATCGACACCGCGGAATTTGATGGCTGGCATAGTCACCCACTCCAGAAGTCTGCGGAAAGCAGTGGCAAACTATTCAAAGTAGCAGAGGGGTGGGGGCGTGGGCAATGCAAGGGATTCGTTCGGCCGGCTGTCACCGAGTAAGTGAAATGGAGCTAGTGCCGCAGGGTTGGTATCCAGCGCGGCACCGAGGCGCGATAACGCTCGTATTCCTCTCCAAATTGTTTGCTTAGGGTGGGCTCCTCATAAAAGAGAACGAACAGATGGGCGGTGACGAGCACGCAGGCCAGGTAGATCGCAATCGGCAGTGAGTGGAACAGCCACGCTTGGCCGGCGATGACAAGCGCGACACCAATGTACATCGGGTTGCGCACGAAGCGATGCAGACCTCTGGCGACGAGAATTTTCGTCGGCGCGATCGGTGCCGGTGTGCCGCCGCCGATCAGGGCGAAACCCCAGAATGCGGTGTAGAGATAGATCGCAATTCCCGCAGCGATAATTATGAGTGCGGCCCATGCTTCGAGTCCGGTCACAGGATCAGCATTTCCCTTCAATCGCCACGGCATGTAGCCTGCGACGGTTCCCGGCACCAGCAACGTAAAGACGAAAGTCTTCGCGAGTGGCCCGAGCGATCTGGTCATGCTGGTTATTGTTCGCGCTCGCGCGTCGTCGGTCAATCCCAAGGTGCATTGCCTGCTGTGCTAGCATTTCCGCCATGCGAAATCGTTTGATTGTTTTTCTTTTGCTGATTGCCCCAATTTTTGCGTCCGCACAAGTAGCACCTGCGAACCTTTATCCCATACAGGAAGGCTTTGTGGACAGCCATGGCGCTCTGATTTACTACAAGGCCGTCGGCCGGGGAGCGCCGCTGATGATCGTGCACGGCGGGCCTGGAGCTTCGCACGAATACCTTCTGCCTTACCTGCTACCGCTGATGCGCACCAGCCGGCTGATTTTCATCGATGAGCGCGGTTCGGGACGATCGTCGAAGTTTGAAGACACTAAGCAATACACAATCGCGAACATGGTCGAAGATATCGAGACGGTTCGGCAAGCGCTCAATCTCGGCAAGGTCAGCCTTCTCGGACATTCCTATGGCGGCGCGCTCGCACAGGCCTACGCGCTCAAATATCAGAAGAACCTCTCGCATTTGATTCTCGGGAGCACTTTTGCGAGCACCAAAGAGCTTAACGAAGCTCTGGCGAAGATGAAGTCTGAAATGGATCCGAAAGATCGCGAGCGTTTGAACGCACTCGAAGCAGCCGGCCTTTTCGGCAAGGGCGAATTGTGGGAGCACGGCCGCTATCCCGAAGAGTATGCGCGCCTGGCTTGGGGCAAAGGCTACTTTCCGTATCTATATCAAGGGCGTCCGGATCCGAATGACGATCCGGTGAGTTCGAACACCAGCACCGCGTGGGATGTTTATCGCGAGATGTGGGGTTCGCACGGCGAGTTCGTGGTGGATGGCAATCTTACCGAAGTGGAGTATGTCGACCGGTTGTCAGAGATCAAAGTTCCAACCCTGATCATCGTCGGTGACCATGATGAAAGCGACCCGAAAATGTCGCGCGAGATGCACGAAAAGATCGCCGGATCGCAGTTGGTCATCCTTCCCGGCAGCGGACATATGACCTTCGTGGATCAGCCGGAACAATTTTTGAAAGCAGTGCGCGAGTTTGTTGCGCATTGAGCCGTTGAGAGCCTGTTCACCGCATCGTGTTATGGAATGATCGACCAGCCGACAACCTGGCCCACGTCGTTGATGCCTTTGGCAATCGCATTGTTTCCGCCGAGGGTGCCTAGGTCATGCAATTGATTGGGGCCGGTCTACAAGACGGCATGCGTGACTCCAGGCGCGCTCATATCGGAGAATCCGACGATCTGGCCTGCGGTGTTAATCGATTGTGCAGCGCTATTTCGCCCACCGAGAGTGCCGAGGTCCTGCATGCCGGCATCGCGCGTCCAGAGAAACGCATGAATGGGAGAGACGCGCACCAGCGATGACCATCCGACGACTTGTTCCGATTGATTGATGCCGAGAGCCGCGCTGTTGTCCCCGCCCAGCGTGCCAAGTTCCGTGATCGGAAAGCCTTTCCGCCTCAGGAAGGCGCGCTTGGGACGAAGAGCGCTATTCAACGGCGAAGCGCCGACGATGGTGCCCGATGCGTTGATCGCGTAACCATTGCTGTCGCCGTAACCAAGGCTGCCGAGCGGGAGCATTCCCTGAGTGGAGGTGTGGCGGTAGGCAAGGACGTGGACGTCCCTTGTTTTCGCGGACGTGCCTGTGATTTCGCCCTGATCGTTGATGGCGGCGCCATCGCTGGAACTGCCGCCGAGCGTGCCCAAATCCTGCATACCCGTGGCTGCGGTCCACAGAAAGGCGTGCGCGTCACCGGCGGCCGTTACCGACCAGCCGACGACCTGTCCGTGCGCATTGATCCCAGAGGCGGCGCTGGAACTTCCGCCCAGCGTGCCGAGATCCAGCATCCCGCCGGCTGCGGTCCACAAGAAGGCATGGAGATTTCCCGTGCCGAACTCGTAGCATCCGACAACCTGCCCGGCATTATTGACGGAATAGGCATAACTGCTGCCGCCCAAACTGCCAAGGTCGCTCATTCCGTCGGCGGCCGACCAAATGAAGGCGTGGTTCACCGGATTCTGCGCCACGCCTTGGCCGATAGCGAGCATGATGACGAACGCGGCCAGCCCCGCCCTCAACCACCTCTTCATATTCAATATTCACCTCGTCGAGAGTTGGAAGCACGTTTGCTAAAAAAGTCTGGCACAGACGTGACACAGGTCTTAATCGGCAATGGGCGATAGAACTCCAGCGCCCGAAGAATCATCGCTATAGGTGCGAAACTGAGCCGCTTGGCGTGGCCGTGCGCCGCGCATTTTGCCAGACAATGCGAAACCTACTGGCTGTATTCTGCTAAAAGAAACGGTTCGGAAAGTCCACCCATGAATGATGTCGGCCGCCTCTTCGCGGCATTTCTTGCGCCGGCGTTGCTGGTTTCAGCCACGTCGCTGCTTATCCTCTCGATCAATGTCCGCTTGATGGGAATCGTCAGCCGGTTGCGGCACTATGTGCACGCGAAGTACGATGCCGCGAAAACCAAGCTGAGGCATACTCATCTCAAATCGAGTCAATTGAGAAGAGGGCGGAACTGATTCGCCGCTGTTTTCTGCTGGCCCTTATTGCGCTGGCGGGAACAATCTGCTCATGCCTGCTGCTGGGCCTCGGCCTGTATGTTAGGAACGCCGCCATGGTGGCCGCGGTGGCGGTCGTTGCGTCGCTGGTGTGCCTGCTGTTATCGACGCTGTACTACATTCGCGAAGTCATGGTTTCGCTGAGTTCCGTCCATGATGAGGCGCGCGATCCGCTCTTCATGGACCTCGGGTCCCCGCCGGAAGCGGGCGGCCGCGATGCCCTGTAGCGGTCGAGGTCAAGTTTCTCCGGGTGCTACGGCATTCGTGTAAAATCACCTTGGCGAGTACAAGCCCGGTTTCCGCAGTTGCAATCCAGCCGGAGAGTCCGGCATTAATCTGGTTACTCCCGCAAATTCCCGGTAGAACCGCGGCCCGTGCCGACGGCACATTCCTGTCAGGAGACTTTATGAAGATCGCAAAAACAGCTGACCGCAAGAAGGTCATGGACACATCGAAATCGACCGCCTGTCCCAAGTGCGGCAAGGAAACCCGCATCGTGAAACGCGTGAAAGATCGTGAACGCGGAGTTCCGGGCGGCGTCTATATTTCATGCTCAGGCTGCGAATTTTTCGAAAAACTGTAGAAGACAGCTTCCGCCTCTCAATAAGAAAGGCGCGGCCCTTATGGTCGCGCCTTTTTAGTTTTTTGTGAAAACTGAATGCTGAATTCTAAGGCCCCTGTTCCAGCTGACCCAAGATGGCTCTCGCCTCCGCACCCGGATCAGCTGCTCCAGCGATTGGCCGTCCGACAACAATGTGGGTTGCCCCAGCAGCGACGGCTTCGGCCGGAGTGACCACCCGAACCTGATCGCCATGTCCCGTGCCCGAGGGGCGCACGCCGGGAGTGACAATCACGAAATCCTGGCCCAGATCTTGGCGCAGGGCCGTGGCTTCTCGAGCTGACGCCACCACGCCGCGGCAGCCGTTGGAGAGCGCTAAAGCCGCCAGCCGCAGTACTTGTCCCACCACATTTTCACGGACGCCGACAGTATTCAAATCGGCGTCGTCCAGGCTCGTCAGGACGGTCACGGCCAGCACCCAGGGCGCCTTAGCCTGATCTGCGGCAGCTTCGGTGGCTGCGCGCAGCATCTGGGCTCCGCCGGATGCGTGCACGGTCAGCATGCTGACGCCCAGCCCCGCTGCTTCCCGGACAGATGCGCCGACGGTATTAGGGATGTCGTGATACTTCAGATCGAGAAAGACCCGCCGCCCCGAGTCGACCAGTTCCCGGACAACTGCCGGTCCCTCAGCGGTATAGAGCTGCATTCCGACTTTGTAAGTATGGGCGGAATCGCCCACGGCCGCCACGATTTTCCGGGCGGCCGCGGCCGAAGACACATCCAAGGCAACAATCAGGCGATGGCGCGGATCGGTCATCGCTGTTGAGTTTAGCGGGTTCTACCGCAGGCTGGCTACAGTTTGCAGCCGGGCCATGGAGGCCGGACGAACCAGGTCCAGGCGGACCCGCTGCAAGCCCCTCTCCTCGAAGCCGAGGACCCGGGCGGTATTGTAGGACAAGTCAATGATGCGGCCCTCTACCACTGGACCCCGGTCATTGATTCGCACCACGACTGCTCGTCCATTGCGCAGGTTGGTGACCCGCACAAAGGAACCCAGAGGCAGTGTGGGATGGGCAGCTGTCAGAGCCTGCATGTCGAAGGGTTCACCGCTGGCCGTCTGTTTGCCCTGGAAGTACTCTCCGTACCAGGAGGCGGTCCCCACTTCGTATGGACTGTTTTTCGTTGGTTTCGCGGATTGCCGGCTGACGGCTTTGACCACCGT
This sequence comes from Acidobacteriota bacterium, assembly GCA_003225495.1. GTDB lineage: Bacteria > Acidobacteriota > Terriglobia > Terriglobales > Acidobacteriaceae > Acidiflorens. Next base: position 35,826 of record QIAJ01000036.1, on the reverse strand, counting down.
CGGCTTAGTTATTTTGGCGGCTTCCGAGCTGTTTGGCCCGGATGCGGCTCCGGCTCCCAGACTGGCAATCGATACAAGCACGGCCAGACCTTCAGCTAAGCGTCGTCGCATTCGAATACCTCGCATCTCTAAAGTCGTTCTATAGCGCGTGTACCCCTGTTGAATTGATCTTCAGATGCTAGCGGCGCCGGAAGAGCTGTGTCAACCGGAAAATCAGGTCAAATACTTAACTAAGTGGTAATTAATCAATAACTTAACCTCATGAAAAAACTGCAATTGTCTTCTATGTGGTTGAAACTTAACACCGCAGTCCATTAACGATTTAGTACACGCTGGAATCTGGACATTACTGAGAATCTTTAAGCGCTTTTGAAATGAGTCACTTAGGTGGACCGTCGGAGTAACTTGATTAGAATGAATTGCTTATGGATATAAAGTGACCACTCGCCATCCGCGACGCAGCAAACTTTCGATCGGAAGCGAAGTTACCTCGCCCTCCAGTCCCTTTGCCCAGCCTGAGAGAAGTAAAGTTCACCCACGTGGTCTTTGGGTTTACAGTGAGCAGTTATGGCAGCCACTCCCCCGGTTGTACTTACCATCGCTGGATTCGATCCTTCTTCCGGGGCCGGGATCACTGCCGACATTAAGACAATCGCCGCCCACGAATGCTATGGGGTCTCCTGCATTACAGTCCTCACCGTGCAATCAACCCGTGGTGTGCGGAGATTGGAACCGGTAGCTCCGAGAATCATCTCCGAAACTCTTGAGGAGTTGTTTTCAGATGTTGAGATTGCCGCCGTGCATATCGGCGTGCTGGGGACGTCAGGGGCGGTTAAGGCGGTCGCCGACTTTTTGAGGCGAGCGAATCTTCCGCACGTTGTCCTGGATCCCGTCCTGCGGTCCAGTTCTGGCGCTGATCTCCTCGACAAGGAAGGATCGAGGTCCCTGATCGAGAGACTGATTCCCATCGCCGAGGTGATCACGCCGAACCTGGAGGAAGCGAGCGCTCTCACCGGCCTTCCAGTTTCAAATCTCGATCAAATGCGGTCTGCTGCCGCGAAACTTCACTCCATGGGAGCGGCGAACATAGTGATCACCGGCGGCGATCTCGAGAAGGCGACCGACCTGTTGAGTTTCACGACGAGCCGCGGGGTAGAGCGGGAAGTATTCAAAGCCGAGCGCCTGAGGTCGAATTCGACTCACGGCACCGGCTGCGCCTTTTCAAGCGCACTCGCCTGCCATTTGGCACACGGCCGGGGTCTGCCGGAAGCGGTGCTGCTCGCGAAGGCCTACGTAGCCGCTGCCATCGGGAACGCCTATCTGTTGGGGGGAGGGGTGGGGCCGCTCAATCATCTCTATCGGATGAACCGGCAACGCAGGGTCGGCGCCGCCATCGCCGAGGTGGAAACCGCACACTCGCGAAACTGAGGGGGAAGGGTTTTACCGGGCTTTCTTCAGAAGACAACCAGCCACAAATGCAGCGACTGCTCCGAGCAGCCACTCGATACGCCAAAGTTGAACCGCCTGCCAGTCGATAACTCGCTGCGTGCTGAATACGACTCCGACGGCAGCAGCGGCCAGCACGCATCCGATACCGATTAGAAAAGAGATGAAGGCTGGAGTGGAGAGGTCGAGTCCGTCCGCGAGGCTGGCGAACTTGGCGAGCGTTACTTTTTCGCGCCAGATGGCTGCCTGAAGAGTTCCCTCGCGCCCATTCCCGCAGGAATGGCAAAAACGTGAGCCGACGATGAACTCCGTTCCGCACCGATCACAGGTATCTAACCTGCCGGTTTCGGAAAGCGCCGTCGCGTCGATCGCCGTCTGCATGGGCGGACGCCAGAACTCATTCTGGGCGTGCTGCGCTGCCTCTGCTGCCATAGGAACCTCTTCCCCCAAAAACGTAATTCGCAAGCCAATCACCAAAGCAAAGTGCTATAAATAAGCCAGTTATGCGGGCATCGACCGGAAATTCACGGCTGATTCTGGCAAGAATTACCTTGTGGACTGCGGAATTCACATTGTGAGGGATACAGTCGGCTCCCGAAGTACCCTACTTGATTCCCTGTAGCGGTTACGGAAACGCGGTAAACTAGGGAGCCGTGGCTCTCTCCTCTACCCGGCTTCGCCCGGTTCTCCACCTTGCAGTTCTGATGAGCTTGGCTGGCCTGTGCGCGGCCGCCGACACCTTCAGCCAGACCGCATTCCGCCCCGCTGATCCGCAGAACCAGATCGCGTTCGAGCGCCTTTACAATCTCGACTACGACGCAGCGGTCCAGGACTTCGAACGAGTGCTGGCCCGCCATCCGAACGATCCTTTCGCCGTGAACCATCTGCTGACTGCCGTGCTGGTGCGGGAGCTTTACAAAACCGGCGCGATGAATACCGGCGAGTACACCAACGACAGCTTCATCGGACAAGTCCACCGGCCTCCGGATCCTGCTCAGACAGTTCGCATCAAGCACCTCGCGCAACAGGCCCAGAAACTCGAGGAAGCCGAACTTGCGCATGATCCCAACAACGTGGACGCGATCTACGCCCGTGGCGTTACCCGTGCCCAGTTCTCTGCTTACACCGGCCTGATTGAGCGCGCGTGGTTTTCGTCGCTTCGGAGTGCCGTGGGAGCGCGCCATGATCATGAAAGGGTGTTGGAGTTGTCTCCGCAGAGTCAGGACGCGAAACTTGTGGTTGGAACGCATAACTACGTCACGGGCAGTCTTCCGCTGGCAATGAAAGTAGGAGTAGCGCTGGTTGGGCTGAGTGGGGATAAGGAAAAAGGAATCCGGCAGCTTTCCGAGGCCGCGCACTCGAATGGCGAGACCAGCGTCGATGCGAGTGTTCTCCTGATGTTGTTTCTACGCCGCGAACACCGCTATGCCGAAGCGCTCGACGTGGCGCGCTCGATTACGCCGCGCTTTCCGCGCAATTTTCTTCTCTCCCTGGAGGAGGGCAACTTACTTCGGGCGTTGGGAAAAAACAGCGAGGCCGAGGAGCAGTATCGCCGGGTCTGGCAGAACGGACGCGAGGGCAGGTACGGCAATCTGCATTACGAAGTTGCGGCGCTCGGACTCGGAGACTTGCTGCGGAGCGAGAAGAATTATCAGACGGCGGCGAAAGCGTATGAATTGGTCGCCGACATCCAGTCTCCCGATAGCGAGACACTACAGAAGGCCAACCTATACGCGGGCGAAATGTACGATCAGCTACAGAAACGCGATCTGGCGATGAAAAAGTACCAGTCCGTGGTGGCGATGAACTCGGGAAACAACGAAGCCGAAAGAGCTCGCCGTCGGATGAAGGAAGCGTACCGAGAGTAGTGGCCGGTGCTTGGTAAACTGCAACTTTCTGCCGCCGAAAGTCGTATCTTAGATCAGGAGGCGCTTATGTACTGCAATGCCTGTGGGAAGGCCATCGCCGATGATGCCCGTTTTTGCGCTTACTGCGGAACAGTGCTGGGACAATCCCCGGCGCCGAAGAAGCTGATACGTTCCCGCGCGGACCGCAAGATCGCCGGCTTTTGCGCCGGCTTAGGCCACTATCTTGATATGGACATCACTCTGGTGCGATTGGTGTGGGTATTGGTAACGCTCATGGCCGGCGTTCTGCCCGGAGTCGTCGTTTATGTCCTGGCCTGGATCGTAGTTCCGGATGAGCCTACTGCCATCCCCATCGCGGCCGGCCAAGCGGTGACGCATCCGTAGCGGCCTCGGTGAAGAACGGCGACGAGATGCTTTCATTTTCATTGCGGCCTAACACCTGAGACCTATCGTCTATAGCTTCCATGCAACATCTGCGCTCGGACGACGCCGAAATCGCGTACGAAATTGTGGGCACAGGTTCGCCGGTCGTCTTGCTGCATCCTTTCCCGGTTCATCACGAGTTCTGGAATCCGATCGTGCCGGTGCTCAGTTCGCGCTACCGGCTGATCCTGCCTGACTTGCGAGGGCATGGCGATTCTGGTATCGGCGAGGGACCCGCGACGATGGGCAAGTACGCCCGCGATCTTTCCCGGGTGCTGGACGCGGTCGGCGCGGTCAGGGTCGTATGCGTCGGAGTATCGATCGGGGGCTACATGCTGTTCGAGTTCTGGCGGCAGTTTCGCGGGCGAGTGCATGCGCTCGTTCTTTGCGATACAAAACCGCAGGCCGACGGAGCGGAAGCGCGGGCGAACCGCCTTAAGGCCGCGGCCAACGTTCTCGAGCACGGAACGGAACAGTTTGTTGAGAGCATGATTCCTAAAGTTCTGGGCCACACCACCCTGAGCACGCGTCCCGATCTGGTCGACGGGGCACGCCGCATGATGCGCAAAATGTCGCCAGAAGACGTGAGCATGGTGCAGCGAGGCATGGCGGAGCGGCCCGATTCGGTAGCGGACCTGAAGACAATCAACGTGCCCACTCTGATTGTGATCGGAGAAGAAGACATTCTTGCCACTCCCGCCGATGGGGAATTGATGCGACAGCACATTTCGGGCAGCCAACTGAAAATAATTCCGAAGGCCGGACATTACGCGCCTTGGGAGCAGTCGGAGGCAATCGGGTCCTTGCTACGGCAGTTCATGGATGCAGCAATGATCACCTGCTGACTTACCCGCTGCCCCTCGCGGAATCGCCAGCCGCACTTGCGCGCGCAGTTGGCCCGACCACCGGACTAAATTTCTCCGCTATATTTAAAGTTCATGACAGACAGTTCTACGGCTACCGTTCGTCCTGCGCGAAGTGTACGCGGCGTGGTGCGCATTCCTGGCGACAAATCCATTTCGCACCGCTACGCGATGCTGGCGGCGATTGCCGACGGGACCAGCCGCTTCCATAATTTTTCCGCTGCGCGCGATTGCTTTAGCACGCTTGACTGCATGCGCGCTCTCGGGCGTTCGTGGAAACGCGCGGAGAATGGCGCGATCGAAGTGCAAGGACGTGGGGCGCAACTTTCCGCGCCATCCGAGCGGCTTAACTGTGGGAACTCCGGCTCGACCATGCGCATGTTGAGCGGCATTCTTGCCGGGCAGCAATTTGAGAGTGAAATGTTTGGCGATGAATCGCTCTCGCGGCGGCCGATGGCGCGCATCATGGCGCCACTTTCCCAGATGGGCGCGCGAATCGAATCGCGCGACGGCGGGCGCCCTCCATTGAAGGTCCGTGGCGGCTCGCTCAAAGCGATCCATTACAAGCCGGAGGTCGCGAGCGCGCAGGTAAAGTCCTGCGTCTTGTTTGCCGGACTACTCGCCGATGGCGAGACCATGGTCGAAGAACCGATTCGTACGCGCGATCACGGCGAACTCGCGTTGCATGCATTCGGCGCAGAGGTAGGGCGAAGCGGAAACACCGCGCATATCCGAGGTGGACAGAAGCTCACCGCCATCGAGGCCCACGTTCCCGGAGATCTTTCGAGCGCGGCATTTTTTCTGTGCGCTGCGGCGCTCTTTCCGGACTCGCAGATCACGATGCCCGGAATCCTGATGAACCCGACGCGCGCGCGCCTGCTCGATATTCTGATCCGGATGGGATTGAAAGTATCGGTTGCGCACCTGGAAGAACACCATGGCGAACTCGTCGGAGCCATTGAAGCTCAAGGCGGAACATGGAAAGGTGGCGTGATCTCGGGCGCGGACACGGCGGCTCTCATCGACGAGATTCCAGTGTTGGCCGCGACTGCGCCCTACACCGAAAACGGCCTGGAAGTGCGCGACGCGAAAGAATTGCGCGTGAAAGAGTCCGACCGGATCGCGGCGGTCGCGGCCAATCTGCGCAAGATGGGCGCGGAGGTAGAAGAACGCCCGGACGGAATGCGCATCCCCGGCCGTCAGCACTTGCAGGGAGCGGAACTGGACTCGTTCAGCGATCACCGAATAGCAATGGCCTTCGCGATCGCCGCGCTCCGCGCCGACGGTCAATCCACGATTATCGGGGCGGACGCGGCAGGAGTGTCGTATCCGGGGTTCTTCGAGGAACTGGAAACAGTCGCTGGTCGCTAGTCGTTGGCCGACCGCCAAACTAGCGACCGATGACCGACGACATCTTGGAGATTATGACTGCCGATAAACTTCCATCCCCTGACGAACGCCTGCAGCAGGAATTCAACCGTTGGGCGGACGCCGGTGAAGGCGAGAAGATGGAGCGCCATCATCTCGACATCACCGAGAAGACGATGCGTCTCATGGATCTTCGCGCGGGCGAGCGCGTCCTGGACATGGGCTGCGGGTCGGGATGGGCGACGCGTATGCTGGCCCGCATGGTGGGCGGAGCGCGACCTGGGTTCGGACAAGTGGTCGGCATCGACATCTCGGATGAAATGGTCCGCCAGGCTCGGGCTTCGTCCAAGGATTTCAAGAACGTGAGATTTGAGGTCGGTTCCGCGGCGCAGATTCCATGGGAGGGAAATTCTTTCGACAAAGTGCTTTCGGTCGAGTCGTTCTACTACTATCCCGATCAGGAGCGCGCGCTGGCAGAGTTGTTTCGCGTGATGGCGCCGCGCGGACGGTTGTTCGTTCTGATCAATCTTTATAAAGACAATCCATATTCACTGCAATGGGTGCCCAAGCTGAAAGTTCCCGTGCATGTCCGTTCGGCGGCTGAGTACGTGGAATTGCTGAAGGCGCATGGTTTCGAAAACGTGGAGTACAAACTTATCCCCGACGACACACCTACGCCGGAGAACTACCAGACCACTTCGTTCCACTCACTCGACGACTTGAAGGCGTTTAAAAAGATTGGCGCGTTGTTGTTGATGGCTTCGAAGCCCGATCTTCGCAATCCGGCGCGCGGGTAAACGATTCCTTTGGTTCTTGGCTTGCCATGTGCGCCCAATTATTCCTAAAGCCTAGATTTCCGTGTCATCATCGTCGTCGTCGCGATCGTTGTCCTTGTCGTGTTTGCGCTCGCGTTCCAGATTCTTCGCTGGGCTTATAGGACGATTGTCATTGGCGTGCATGATTTCGATCCGGCCATTCACGTTGGAAAGTTTCACGCGGGTTCCGCCTCCGCCTAACTCGCCGCGCAGGCTGTGGCCGACATACTGGTGATGCGTTACCGGCAATCCGAAATCGTTCGAGATGCTTCCCGAAACGGTGTTGGCTTCCACTTCGGCTCGAACGTCCGACGGTAAGGTGACGCGCAATGTGCCGTTCACCGCGGAAAGTTCAAGCGGCGACGACGAAGCGATCCGGTTCACATTCGCGTCCAGTTCGCCGTTTACAGTGCTCAGATCCGTGCGTCCCTCGAGATTTCGGGCTTGCAGCCGGCCATTCACGCAGGAGGCGCGAACTTCGCCCGCTACGTCCTGAATGTCGAGCGAGCCGTTGACCAGTTTGATCTCGTCGAGCCGTGCGCGTCGCGGAACGACCAATGTGTATTCCACGCTCGCGGGATTGTCGTGATGATCGTTCCAGAAGTTGTTGTCGTGGCCGGGATATTCGGTTCGGATGGATAGGGCATCGGGCCGCGCATTGATATCGATCTTCGCCTCGTCCAGGCGTTCCTTTGTCCATGCGCGCTTGACGGCGTCGAGCTTCACCTCGTTGCGGTCCCAACTGCTGATGTGAACCGGGCCGTTGATGTTTTCAAGGTCAATGCGGCCTTCCGCCGAAAGCTGGTAGACCTGATGAAACTCTTCGGAGAGTCTGCCCTGCTTGTCTGATGCGTGCCCTGAGGCTGCGAAAAAAAGAAGAACCGATACGGCGCCAAGCGCCGCGCCCAGCGAGGTTGCATGTCTCGATTGCTGCTGCATAGAACCTCCGTCGGGGGTTAGACGAGGGTAGCAGGAATTAGTTAGTAGGGCTGCGGGTTTGCTACCGACCTAGCTGATTGTTGTCGCCTATACTGAGTACTATCCGGAGCGGAGCCGCGATTCCACGAACTCTTATGGCATTTGTAAAACTCGCATCCCAATCCGAACTGCCCGCCATTAATGAAGCCAGGGAATTTTCCTGTGGCGACAAGATGATCTGCGTCGCTAACGTGAACGGCGAAATCAGTGCAATGGACAATATCTGCTTGCACCGCGGTGGGCCACTAGGTGAGGGCATGATTGAAGGCGGGAAGGTGATTTGTCCTTGGCACGGATGGGAGTGGGATCCGAAGACCGGCCAGTCGCAGGTTTCGGGAGCGAAGATTAGGGTCTACCCGCTGAGTATTGAAAATGGGGATGTTCTTATCGAGACCTAGGAGGCACTCAACCGAGCAATTTCAAAAATTCTCCCTGCTGGTTTTGGAATCCCGGGAACACGCTGCGCAAATCATTATTTCCTAAATACCGCGAGATAACCTCTCCGAGCACTAACCTAAAATCCGTAGTCATTGCCAGGTCGCGTCCTTCGTAGAGTTGCGATTGATCGAGCCCCGGCCAATGGCCATACACCTTGCCGCCTTTCACTGGACCGCCCACCACGAACATCACGTTGGCATGGCCATGGTCGGTGCCGCGGTTGCCATTTTCTTTGGCGGTACGGCCGAATTCGGACATCGTTACGACGACCGTGTTTTCGGCTAAATCGCCCAGGTCAGTCCAGAGAGCGGAGATCGACTGCGAGAATTCGGTTAGAACATTGGCGATTTGCCCCTGCGTACTGCCTTCGTTGACGTGATGATCCCATCCACCAATGTCGGCGAAGGCGACTTGCACGCCGAGATTCGCCTTGATGAGTTGCGCGAGCTGTTTCAGGCTTTCGCCGAAACGTCCCCGGGGATAGTTGGCATTGGGAGACGGCGTATATTTCGCCGGGTCGGCGGCCTTCAGCATTTTTACCGCATCGAAGGTTTCCTGTCCGGTGCCATGAAGGGTGGTGTCAACGGAATTTGCATACATGGCTTCGAAAGTACTTGCCATGGGCGAGGCCTTTGAGTTGCGTCCACCGACCGAGAAGTCGTTCAGGTTGTTGACCGCGACTGCAGTTTCTTTCCCGGAGAGAATTCGGGGCAGGGAAGGGCCAAGTGCGATCGCTCGAAAAGCAGCTTTGCCGGAGGGTACGTCATGAAGCGCGCGGTTCAGCCAGCCGTCTTCGGTGACTTTCACTCCAGGCGTGCCCGACTCCATATAATCCTGCGCATCGAAGTGGGAGCGGGTCGGGTCGGGTGATCCGGCGGCGTGGACGATCGCCAGGTGTCCCTGCTTCCAGAGCGGCTGGAATGAGGACATCGAAGGATGCAGCCCAAAGAATCCGTCGAGGTCGATTACAGATCTCTTCGGAATATTGATGGTCGGACGCGCCGCGTAGTACATTGCCTCGCCGTGCGGCACGACGATGTTCAGTCCATCCGCCGCGCCGCGTTGAAACAGTACGATCAGCCGCTTCGGCCGCGACCCCGGATCGGCGGCGCCATACGCGGCCCGAGTCAGAAAGCCGGGGAGCGCCGCCGTCCCTACCGCGGCCAACGCACTGTTGCATAGGAAAACTCTACGAGTGATGGACATAAAACGGCTGTCAGCACTCAGCTCTCGGCAACTCAGTTCCTGGATATTTCACTGAACGCTGAGTGCTGAAAGCAGAAGGCTACCTCCTTTGAAACTCGGGCGATCCCATAATCAATCCCGCAATCGCCGCCGTATTTGGCGGATGTGACGCATCGTCCAACTTTCGCTCGCTGATCTTAGGATCATCCAGTTGCTGGTTGATCGTCTCATGCGTTTGCTTGGAGACGTCACCGGCCAGCAACGAATTCTCCAGCGCGGCAAGCGCTTGTTGCGCGTTCTCAGCGCCGGACGCCAGTTCGCCCGAGTTGACTGAGACTCCCCGCACTTTGCCGGAAGCGAGGCCGAGAGCAAAATTCATTCTGCCTATCAATGCCGATGAGTTCACCCATGCATTGGCCTTCATCGAATAGCCCGTCGGAGGCTGCATGCTGTAAGGCATCATGCCCATGGTATTGAGGGTACCGAGCAGGGATCGAGCGTCGTCAACTTGCGCGCCACTGGCCCGCACGGCTGAAACAACGAACTCCAGTGGCGTCTTCACTTTTGCTCGGTAACTCTCGGGCGCCCAGAATTCGAGCGAACTGAACATTGTGCGTAGAACTTCGCGAATATCGCCGTGCTTTTTCAGGAATGTCTGCGTCATGCGATCGACAAGAGTGGACGGCGGGTCGTCGGAAACGAAACGCACGGCCAGCTTCTGCGAGATGAAGTGCGCCGTCTTCGGGTGCCGCGCCAGCATTCGCAGAACTTCAATGCCTTCTTTCTCGCCGTTTTCTTTGATCTTGTGTCCGAGGACGATCTTTTCTCCCGGTTCATGCATCCGCGGATCGAAGCGAAATGCGCCGCCATTCTTGGGCTGTTCGATAGTCCAGCCGGTAAAAACTTTGGCAACTTCGGTGACGTCTTTCTGGGAGTATCCGCCGTTGACGCTGAGGGTATGCAGCTCCATCAATTCGCGGCCGTAGTTTTCGTTCAACCCGTTGGCTTGCTTGCCTTTTCCCTTAGCTGGCCGCGATTGAGGGTACCGATTCCGGCCCTTCTTGCGGCCTCGGGTTGCGATTCCCAAGCCAACATCGGATTCCGGCCCAACGCTCAGCCAGTTATCGAGGTAGAACAACATCGCGGAACTCTGCGCGGTCGCAACCAGCAGGTCTTCAAACTTTCCCAGCGCGTGCGGACGAATTGCATCCCTCTCATAGCTCGTAACAAGAAGGCGGTCATTGCCCTTGTTGATAAAGACATTGAAATGGTTGAACCAGAAGTCAGTCATTACTTCGTCGAGCTGGCGTTCGCTGTAGATCGCTCGCAACAGCTTGGCCTGCATTAATTCGCCGATTACGACTTTTTCCGGATTACGCAGCGACATCACCGTTTCTCGTTGCTCCGAATTCATTCCTTTTAGCAACGCATCTTCCCTGGCACCTTTCAGGGCAATCACGAAAGCATGCTGGTCGTCCGCGGACATCTTCAAAATTTCCTTCAATCGCTGATCCGGAGCCAGATCGAGGAGTTCCTTGATTTTGCGATTGGCGAATAGCCGGTCTTCGTCACGGTCCGGACGATCGGTGTCGTCGGCCATAGCCTTCCCGCCTTCAGGCGATGCCATTCCAGGATCGGGGGAAGCCGGGCTCTTGCCTGCAATCTCCTGGCGATCCTGCCGGTCTTCATAGCGCCGGACCTGCGCTTCATAAACCGCCCGCTTGGTGGCATCGCTGGGAAGATCGGCCTTGCCGTTCGCGACCTGCCGGATTACTTGATTCGGCGGAAAATTTTCGACTAACTCGCGCTGGTCCATTCGCAAGGTGCGGAAGGGATCAAGCCGCGCTCGAAGCGCCGAATCATCGATTTTTTCAGGATGAAGCTGGAGTTCAATCCACGTCCCGACGCCCATCCGTGCGACCCGCTGTACATCGCCGGGACGCGGTCCGAAGGTCAGCCGGTTGAGCGCGTGGACGGCCTGTCTGTGCGCGTCCATTGCGCCGGGAGGCTTTTCTTTCTCCGCAGGTGCCAGCTGGGTTCCGAGGCCTGCAAGAAACAGCATGCTGGCTGCAATTCCCAGATGTCGTGCGTGAAAATGCATTTCCCGTCCTTACATAGAGTGAACCCAGTTTACGGGAAAAGTTGCTGGCCAGATTAGCTGGAATGGGGCGTTTAGCGCTTCAATTGCGCGACGTAAGCGTTTCCGGTCTGTCCCTGACGTGCGGCGCTCTCAATGAACTTCAGGAATTCGCGCAGGTGTTCCTTTTCCATCAGCTCCGCTTCGGAGAATTTGACGCGCACTCCGAACGAAGGGGCGCTGCGTGTGACGATGCCGGTCAGGATTACGCCCTTGACCCACAGCTTGCCGTTCGCGACCCAGAGTCCGATCCCGACACTTCGACCGGGCGGAATGGGAGTGGCGGTTTCGACGAAGCACCCGCCTCGCCCAACATTCGAAAGATTGCCCCACACAGGGCCGTCGTGACCTTCAATGTGAAGCTCAACGGCGACGAAGCACTTGATGCGCGCGAAACGACGCCGGTCTTGTGCGGTCTGTGGGGAAAACAAATCTGGCTCGAAAGGCGGCGCTTCCTGGATCGGCTGTGGCTGCGGAAAGGGTGTCGGTTTTATCGGAGCTGCGACCGGCGTACCACCGGCAGTCGCCGCAGCCGCGCGCGCGCTAACCGCCGATTCCTTGATCTCGCGCATGGCCTTGATGAGCGCCTGCTCGCGCTTATCCGGAGACACTTCGCGATAGGTTTGCAGCAACTTTCCGAGATGGCTCACCAAATCTGGATCGGTCAGGAGCCGGGTCCAGTCTGATCCCTTGGGCGAGTCTTTCGTTACATCCTTCATGCAGACAGCGGACCTCACTCAATTTTCGAGCGCGCAAGAGGAAGCGCTTACTCCTCTAAGATGGGACCGGTACCGCACATGACGCAAGTGACCAAGGTCATGCTGAGACGAGTGTGATGTACACTCGGTCCGCTCGGGAACCTATCTATGTCAGAACCGCCTTTAGAACCACGCCCGCCTGCAAAAGTGACCGACTGCCACGTTCATCTGGCCGCTCTCCCATGCGGAGGAAATGCGTGCTATGTCTCTCCCAAGATGCTGAAAAGCCCGCTCTTCAGGTTTCTAATCTGGCAGCAAGGGCTCGATCTCAACCAACCTGAGAAATCGAACGAAAAGTACGTGGCAAACCTGCTAGCGGAGTTGCGAAGTTCACTTCACGTTGGTCGCGCCGTACTTCTGGGAATGGATGGGGTTTATGACGATCGCGGGAACCTTAACCAACAGGCAACCGAGTTTCTGATCGCGAACGACTATGTTCTTGGTCTGGCCAAGGAGTATCGGGATGATTTCTGGGCGGGCGTCTCGGTGAACCCGCAGCGCGCGGGCGCGGTCGAGGAGCTTCAGCGGTGCGCCGAGAGCGGGGCAAAGCTGGTCAAGTGGCTTCCCAATGCGCAACAATTTGATCCGGAAGATCGGCGCTACATCCCCTTCTACCGGGAACTGGCGCGGCTGCGGATCCCCCTGTTGAGCCATGTCGGCTACGAATTCAGTTTGATTGGCACGGACCAGTCCGCAGGCAATCCCAACAAACTCCGCGTGGCCCTGGATGAGGGAGTGACGGTCATCGCCGCACATGGATGCAGCCACGGCCTGATTTTTTATGAAAAGTTCTATAAGACATTTCTCGATCTGGCGGGCAGCTACCCCAATTTTTATTCAGACATCTCGGCTCTTAGCTTACCGAATCGTCTCGGGATGCTGTTCCGCTTGCGGCGGCATCCGGAGTTGCACAACCGGCTGATCTTCGGCACCGATTATCCTTTGCCGGTTTTCCGATGGGCCGGCGTTGGCCGCGTAGGGTGGCGAGCCATGAAGGAACTGGCGACGAAGAACCGGTTTGACCGGCAATACAGCCTCTGCACGCAACTCGGGATCGGCTTTGGATCGCTGGACAGCATCCTCCAATCAGGCCCAGCGCCCCGATCTGGCAGTTAAACGTCGGACGAGGGATTCGCGGAGTGTTACCTGGCCGCTCAACATTTTGCAACTCTTTACTACGTAGGGCCGTCCAAGCGAAGATGCCGACCGCTGTCGAGCATTCCGGTTCGATGGTCCTTTCAAATAAGCCCTGCGGTCTGCTCCGAACTGTGCGCGCATTTCTTGTGAGCGCGAGCATTCTGCTGCTCCCAGAGCTTCCGCTGGCAGCCCAAACAACAGTCACTGCTGCCCCACAGTCCACCTCCTCTTCGCAAAATGTCGTATTCGGCAGCGTGCCTGAATCCAAGCCGACTCCTGGAGTTCTTCCACTTACTTTCCGCGAGGCGATTGAACGGGCGTTGCGGCACAACCTGGCAGCGCTTCTGTCGGAGTACAACACCATTGCGGCCCGTGGAGAAAAGTGGAAACAACTGAGCGAACTCCTTCCGAACGTAAATGGAACCGTTCAGGAAGTCGCACAGAAGCAGAGTCTCGAAGCTCTTGGATTGAGGTCGGGGGCGCTGGGCGGCGGTGGTCCGGTGCCGAGGGTCATTGGACCATTCTCCTACTTCGATGCGCGCGCATCGGTCACCCAAAACCTGATCGACTGGAAGGCGATTCAGCGATATCGGGCCGCTGCTCACAGCGAAACGGTTGCTCAACTGAATGTCAAGGAGGCGCGAGAGTTGGTGGTGCTGGCCACTGGCAACGTCTATCTGCAAGCCATCGCTGAGGCGGCTCGCGTCGAGACCGCGCGGGCGCAGGTCGAGACTGCGGATGCGCTATTCAAAAAAGCGGGCGCACAGTTGCAGGCCGGAGTAATTCCGGCAATCGACTCTTTGCGTGCGCAAGTTCAGTTTCAGACAAGGCGACAGCAGTTGATTTCCGCGACCAATGACTTCGCGAAGCAAAAGCTAACTCTGGCGAGAGTGATCGGGCTCGCGCCCGCCCAGGAATTCGAACTGGCCGACAAAACGCCGTATCAACCATTCCCTATCCCGGATCTGGAAAGCAGCTTGCAGCGGGCCTACTCGCTTCGATCCGACTACAAAGCAGCGCGGGAGCGTCTTTTCGCAGCACAACTGGAGCACAGCGCCGCTGTAGCAGGATACTTTCCGACGGTTGGAATTGAGGCTGACTATGGAGAAATCGGCGCGACCCCGGGGAGTCTTTTGCCCACATTCCATTTTGCGGGAACGCTGAACATTCCCATTTTTCAGGGCGGCCGCGTGCATAGCGATGTCTTGAAGGCGGATGCAAGTTTGCGTCAAGCCCAGGCTGAGATGGCAGACTTGCGAGGCCAGATTGATCAGGATGTCCGCGCAGCCTTGCTTGATCTCCAGTCATCGGCGGAGCAGGTTGAAGTTGCGCAAAGTTCAGCGCAACTCGCGGATGATGCCTTAACGCAGTCGCGCGACCGTTTCTTCGCGGGCGTTACCGACAATCTTGAAGTGGTGCAAGCCCAGGAGGCGACTGCCACGGCGCACGAACAGTTAATCTCCAGTCTTTATCTTCACAATCTTGCCAAAGTTTCGTTTGCCCGGGCTATCGGACGCGCCGAAGAGGGCGTTCTCGAATACCTGAAAGGGAAGTAGCTTATGGACGAGAACAATACCGCAGTTGCCGAACCTAAATCGAAGTCAGAACCGGAGCGGCGTCCGGCCCAGCAACCTTCCCAGGACGCCGATGCCAGCTACCGGCGCCGCGTGGCGGTGTTGCGCAGTCCGCGCGCCAAATGGGCGCTGATCTTCGTCTTGCTGATTCTGATCGTCGGCGGGTTTTTTCTCTGGCGATATTTCTCAAGCTATGAGTCCACCGACGACGCGCAGATTGATGGCCACATCAATTCCGTGAGCGCGCGCGTCAGCGGACACGTCGTCAAGCTCAACGTCGAGGACAATCAGTACGTCGAGAAGGGAACTCCACTGGTAGAGATTGACCCTGTCGACTACGAAGTCGCAGTCGAGCGCGCGCGGGCCGACTATGCCGACGCCCAGGCGCAGGCCATCGCTGCCGGAATCAATGTTCCCGTCACTGACGTGAGTACCTCGAACCAGGTTTCTTCGGCACAGGCCAATGTATCGAACACGAAGTCGGGGATTGCCGCGGCGCGCCAGAATCTTGATGCGGCCAAAGCGCAGGTGGCACAGGCGGAAGCCAACAATGCCAAAGCGCAAAGCGACCTGGTGCGCTACAAGCAGCTAGTCGACAAGCAGGAAATTTCTCTTCAGCAATACGACCAGGTCGTCGCCGCAGCCAAAGCGGGCGCGGCAAATGTGGCGGCAGCGCGAGCCGCAGCGGATGCCGCCGCAGCTCAGATCGAACAGGCGCAAAGTAAGACGGCGCAGGCCGAAGCCGATCTGCGGACTGCCCAGACGGCTCCGCAAACGATGCGGGCGACACGAGCGCGCGCCGCTTCTGCCCAAGCCACCGCCGACCGGAAGAGAGCCGAATTGCGTCAGGCGGAATTGAATCTCGAATACGCAAAGATCGTGGCCCCGGTCACGGGGATCGTCACCAACCGCACCGTTGAAGTGGGGCAGAACGTCCAGGTGGGAGCAGAGATGATGAAAATTATCCCACTCGAAGACCTGTGGGTCACCGCGAACTTTAAAGAAACGCAGCTGAAGGAAATGAAGCCAGGGCAGTCCGCCACAATTTCAGTAGATGCCAATGGCAAGAAGTACAAAGGCCACGTCGACTCCATCGCGGGTGCGAGTGGCGCACGTTTCAGCCTGTTGCCTCCTGAAAACGCCACCGGCAACTACGTGAAAGTGGTGCAGAGAATTCCCGTGAAGATCGTCTTCGAGCCCGGTGAAACCAAGGCGCATGATTTGCGTCCCGGAATGTCTGTCACTCCTAAAGTCTGGATTCGCTGATGGGCGCAGCATCCCTCACCCTGAACGAAGGCGCGACCGCACGGCCCGCGGTCAATCCCTGGATCATTGCGATCGCGGTAACGCTCGCGACGTTCATGGAGGTGCTCGATACCAGCATTGCCAACGTCGCGCTGCCGCATATCGCGGGCAGCCTATCCGCCGGCCAGGACGAGAGCACCTGGGTGCTCACCTCATATCTGGTCTCCAATGCCATCGTGCTGCCGTTGAGCGGCTGGCTTTCTTCGATCCTCGGCCGTAAGCGGTTCTATATGAGCTGCGTCGCGCTGTTTACGATCAGTTCGGCGCTCTGTGGATTCGCACTCAACCTTCCCATGCTGATTGTCTTTCGCGTCCTTCAGGGCGCAGGCGGCGGAGGATTGCAACCGAGCGAGCAGGCAATTCTCGCCGACACATTCCCTCCCGCCAAACGCGGGATGGCTTTCGCCGTTTATGGCGCGGCGGTGGTCGTCGCTCCCGCGATTGGCCCCACCCTCGGTGGATGGATCACCGACAACTTCAGCTGGCGCTGGATTTTTTTTGTCAATATCCCGGTTGGAATTCTCTCGCTGTTATTGACGTCGCGGCTGATTCAGGACCCGCCCGATTTCCGCCGCCGCAAATGGAGCGAGACAAAAATCGACTATATGGGCCTCGGCCTGATTGGGCTTGGACTAGGCGCGCTGCAGGTTGTCCTTGACAAGGGACAGCGCGAAGACTGGTTCGAGTCAAGATACATTCTGGTGCTGAGCCTGGTGGCGGCTGCGTCTCTGATTTTCGCGGTGTTCTGGGAGTGGAGGCACAAAGATCCGATCGTAGAGCTGCATCTCTACAAAGAGCGCACATTCGCCACCGCCAATTTCCTGATGTTCATGCTGGGCTTTTCACTGCTCGGAAGCACGTTGCTGCTTCCCTTGTTCATGCAAACGCTGCTCGGTTATACCGCTGAACAGGCAGGGAAAGCACTTTCACCAGGCGGCTTCGCTATCCTGATGATGCTGCCGCTGGTGGGCTTTCTGCTCTCGCGCTACGACTCTCGCTGGCTGATGGCGATTGGTCTGACCGTACTTTCATTCTCGTTGTTTCACATGACGAATTTTGATCTCAACGTCGACTTCGCCACGGTCACGATCGCCAGAGTTTTTCAAGGATTGGGGTTAGCCTGCCTGTTCGTCCCAATCAACACGGCGGCGTATTCCCATTTAGCGCCCGGCAAGAACAATGCCGCTTCCGGTCTCATGAATCTCGCTCGCAACATTGGCGGCAGCGTGGGAATCTCGTTCGTGACGACGTTGCTTGCACGCCGCACCCAGTTCCATCAGGCGCGCTTGTCGGAGAATCTGAGCGGAGGCAGTGCGCCGCTGCAAAGCACCTTGCAAGGGCTGACGGCGAGGTTCATCCAGGGCGGGTTGGACGCTGCCACGGCCACGCAAAAGGCTTATGCTATGTTACAGACCAATGTGATCCGCCAGGCCACGATGCTGGCTTATGTGGATTGCTTTTGGCTGCTGGGCGTCGTCATCATGTGTCTGGTGCCGGTTGTCTTTCTGATGAAGAAAGCGAAGCCGGGCGGGCCCATGGCCGCGCACTAGGAGGTGGCGATGTTTCGCATCATTACCCTGGAACGGGAATTCGGTTGCGGCTGCGGGCGAATCGGCTCGGAACTGGCCACCAGCCTGGGATGGAAACTGTGGGACCAGAATCTCACTTGCGAGATCGCGCGCCGAGCCAATGTGGATGAGTCCGAGGTCGCGTCGTGCGAGGAGCGCGTCGATGGACGCCTCTATCGTTTTGCGAAAGCCTTCTGGCGCGGCAGCTATGAGCGCAGTATGCCGCTGGCGTCATCGCATGCCTTCGATACCGATCGCATGATTGCCCTGATGGAAGAAATCATGGGCATGATCGCGGAACAAGGAAACGCAGTGGTGGTCGGACGCGGCGCACCGTTTTTCATGCGCGGCCGCCAGGATACTTTCAGTGTCTTTACCTACGCTCCGCATGAGGAAAAGATGCGCAGGCTGCTGGCGATGGGCAAGAGCCGCGAAGAAGCCGAAGAGTTGCTTCAGACGGTCGACAAAGAGCGCATCGCATTCGTCAAACATTACTTCAATGCCGACTGGCCGTCGCGCAGTCTCTATCACCTGATGATCAACACTAGCATCGGTGACGATCATGTGATCGCGACCATCCTCGACACCATGCGTTCACTCGAAACGCGAACGCCGGAACATCAGATGAGTAGCATTCGCTAACTCCGCGACTGGCCGGATCACAGGTCGGACGGTGGCCGGAATCCTGTTTGAGCGCTGGCCTCGTGGACCACGATCCCGCGCCCACATCCCATCTTCTTCACCTGACCCAGCGCCGCAAAACTCCCCACACTCCTGAGACGTTCCGCAAAAATCCATTCGCCAATATGCTTGCGCTCATTCCGGTCATATCTGTGACCGCTTGGGGTGGCAGATGGTCAGAGCAATTGCGCACCAGCGAATCCAATTCGGCCTCGCCATCGTGCTGGGTCTGACCATCTTGTTACTGACAGGCTGCGGGATCATTCAGGGTGATCCGGCACGCACCGGTGGCAATGGAGTTGTTGTAACCCCCGACCATGCCAATGTGCGCGCTGGAGACACTCTGCAGTTCACCGCACAAGTCACCGGGGGTGGAGCGGCGCCCGCATCGTCGCTCCCCCCTCGCCTCCCCAATCGTGACTCAGACGACCGCAAGCAGTCGACAGGCAGGTCGCAGACGCAGACAAAGGCTGATGGCCAGATGGTGTGGGCCGTGAACAGTGTCACCGGCGGCAATCCAACCCTGGGAACAATTAGTACAAGTGGTCTGTACACAGCCCCCGCGGCCCTTCCCAACCCCGCTTCGGTGCAAGTCACAGCGACGCGCGCTGCCGACCAGGCCTCCTCCGGCGAAGCAGCAATTACGCTGGAGAACCCCACGCCCGTTTTGCAAAGCGTCCAGCCGGATCCAGTCACCGTCGGAAGCTTCACGCTGACCTTGAACGGGTCGAAGTTCGTGAAAGGTGCACAAGTATTTTGGAACAGCACCGCGCTGACGACGACATTTGTATCAGCGACGAAACTGACTGCCACCGGAACTGCGGCTGCGACTGACATTGGCAAGGTGCAAATCACAGTAAGGAATCCGGATCCCGGCTCCAGTGTTTCCAAGCCAGCCTTTGCACTGACGGTAAGTCCGCCATTGAATATTGAGGTGAAAGTGGCGCCCGCGACGGCGCAGGTTCGCGTCAACGCGAAGCTGCAGTTCTCGGCAACGGTGTCCGGCACCTCGAATACCGCAGTCACATGGTCGGTGAACAGTGTGGTCGGCGGTAATTCCACCGTCGGCATGGTGGACGCGAACGGCATGTTTACCGGCCCAGCGCGCGTGCCAAACCCGAACCCAGTGAACGTCACCGCCACCAGTACCGCCGACAGCCGCGCGAATGCATCAGGCGTAGCGACCATCCTGAATCCGATACCGGCATTGGGTAGCGTCGCGCCGCAAACGATCAACGTCGGCAACTTCACGATTACCGCAACCGGATCAAGTTTTGTGAACGGTGCGGTCGTGGTGTTTGGTGGCCAATTCCTCGCCACGACGTTCAACAGTTCCACTCAACTTACCGCCACCGGCACCGCCATCGACCAGCAGATTGGCACGGTTCAAGTCGCAGTGCAGAACCCGAATCCCGGATCTGCAACCTCGAACGCTTTGACCGTCCAAGTGTCATCGCAGGGAAATCAGGTGGACGCCGGAACCGCCGCCCGTTTCCTGGAGCAATCAAGCTGGGGGCCAACGCCCCAAACGATTGCTCAAGTACAGCAGGCCGGCCTGAAGAATTTTCTTACTCAACAATTCAACGCTCCGGCCTCCAGCTATAAGACTCCCGGAGTGAACGACGATCTTCGCTTTGTTCAAAAACAATTCTTCGTCAATGCGGCGCAGGGCCAGGACCAACTTCGCCAGCGCGTCGCTTTCGCTCTGAACGAAATCATGGTGGTTTCTGCTCGCAAGATCGGCGACCCGAGCGCGTTTTCACTCTGGATGAACATGATGCAGTCTGACGCCTTCGGCAACTTTTCGACGTTGCTCAAGGACGTCACGCTCAGTCCTGCAATGGGCAACTATCTGGACATGGCGAATAACGACGGTTGTAACGGCTGCTCCCCGAATGAAAACTATGCCCGCGAGGTCATGCAGTTGTTCACCATCGGCCTTGTCGAACTA